>NZ_JAGETX010000059.1:0-1984 GCF_017589435.1 Hymenobacter defluvii | reverse complement strand
GATAATTATAGCCAGGGCTGATGAGACCCCGCGAGCCGAAGTTGGCAAAGTTCTGGTTGCCTGTTTCGCCATAGCTGCCTCGTAGCTTCAACTCACTCAAAATCTGCTGATCATTCAGGAAGCTCTCATCAATGATACGCCAGCCGGCCGAAGCCGCTGGGAAATAGCCTACCTGATTGTCTGCTCCGAAACGGGAAGAACGGTCACGGCGAACTGTGGCGCTCAACAAATAGCGCCCTTTGAACGAGTAGTCTACCTTAGCTAATACACCAAACAGCGCATTCAAAGTGGAAGAAGAGGTGGCGGCTGTTTTGGTAGCGCCAGCCGAGAGTTGCTGAATGGCGTTGCTTGGAAAGCCAGTAACTTGTGCAAACGTTGTGCTCTGTACGTCGCGCTGATATTCTGCCACTGCTAGCGCTGTCAGGCTATGGTCAGTACCAAATGTATTAGTGTAAGTAAAAGCACTAAAATGGTTGAAGTTTGGCTCTTGGATGGTAGCTACTGTTGCCTCACCACGTACAGCTGCACCAGGGTTGGTCAGCGTAGAGTAGAAACGATCATCACGCCCATACAAAAAGTCTAGGCCAAAAGTGGCACGGTATGTCAGGTGCTTAATAAATTGAAACTCTGTATACTGTGTAGCGATTAAGCGGTTGCTCACCGATTTGATGAATGGTTCCCGTACAGCAGCTACTGGGTTCTCAATAGAACCTGACTTATAGTAAGTGCCATTTTCGTTATAGATGGGCAGGTCGGCCGCCGTCAGGCGGGCCGTTGTCAGAGCGCCGTAAATGCTGTTATCATTATTGATACGGTTGTTAGTAGCTGAGCTTAAACCAAAGGAAGCCCCCATCTTCACCTTATCCGAAATCTTGTTATCTAAGGTGAGGCGGGCGCTTATGCGATTATAGCCCGAACCCACAATAGTGCCTTTCTGGTCAAAATAGCCAAGTGACAACCGGTAGCGGTTCGATTCAGAGCCACCGGAAATGTTCAATCCGTAATTGCTAATAGCAGCCGTGCGCAACACCTGATCAGCCCAATTGGTACTGGTAGCTGTGCTGGGGTCTTGGAATTGGCTGAGTGGACGTACAGGTCCAGCATCTACATACGAATAAATGCCATTTGTCCGTACACGATCACCAGGGCCAAAGGTATAAGCAGCTAAGTCTGCGTAGCTTCTATAAATAGTAGGAGCGGTAGTACTATTACCAGGATTTGTAGTGATAGTACCATCCGCATTCGCTGGATAGCGGTTTGCCATTTGATCCAGAAACAGCTGTGTTTGCTCAGTGCCAGTGATAATATTCGGCTTTTTCCAAACAGTTTGAGCACCAGTGTAATAATCAACGTCTACTCGTGCTTTACCAGATTGACCGCGTTTGGTAGTAATTAGCACTACGCCATTAGATGCACGTGAACCATAAATAGCAGCAGCAGCAGCATCTTTCAATACTTCAATAGAAGCAATGTCATTCGGATTGAGGTCATTCAGCGCGTTGACCTGTTGGTTGCCTGTACCAAGCTGTGAAGTGTTGCCTCCATTAATGGGCAGACCATCTACCACATACAGTGGTTCGTTGCTGCCGCTAATAGAAGCTGAGCCGCGTACCCGAACGGCAATACCGGAACCAGGTGTACCTGAGTTCTGGAATACCTGTACCCCAGCTGCACGGCCCTGCAAGGCTTGGTCAACGCCTGTAACAGGTTGATCTTTGAATGATTCAGCTTTTACTGTTGTAACAGCACCTGTCACATCGCGCCGCTCCTGCTGCTGCCCGTAACCCGTTACAACTACCTCGCTTAGCTCGCGTGTATCTTGTGCCAAAGCAACGTTAATCTGACTCTCACTACCTATTGGTCGCGAAACTGGCACAAAGCCGATGGCTGTAAACTGCAATGTGCCACCCGTTGAAGGAACCGTAAGCACATAAGTACCATCGGCATTGGTAGAGATACCATTAGTAGTACCCTGTACTAAAAC
>NZ_JAGETX010000058.1:0-2129 GCF_017589435.1 Hymenobacter defluvii | reverse complement strand
GCTCGCCCCATCAATTCGAACGCGACTTTCAAATCAGCCTATCTTAGCGCACTGTCCGTTTTTACTGGACCATCCCATGCTAGAGTATTGAAGAAGTATGAGCCAAATACACTGCCTTCAGCCATTGGGGCATATTTATTACGCGAGCACAGGTGGAATACTTCTCATGCTCTCTATGTACAGGGATTAGTACAAATGTTGCAAAATGGGCAAACCTTCCAGGGTGGGGACAGAACAGGGCTGAATAATCTTTATAAACAGTGGAAATCTTCCTGTAAATGACTGAATTTCAAGATGTGACGGAGCAAATGCCTCACTGCGGAATTATTATGCCCATCAGCGACACGAGTGGCTATGAGCCCGGCCACTGGCAGGACGTCTTGGAGATCATCAAGGATGCTGCTCAACGAGCCGGCTTCACCGCTGAGTTAGTAAGTGCAAATGGAGCAGAGGATACGATCCATGCTTCAATCATTGAGAACATCTATCGAAGCGAGTTAATAGTATGCGATATCAGCTCGCGTAATCCAAACGTCATGCTGGAACTAGGCTTACGGTTAGCCTCCAAACTGCCCTTGATAGTGATTTTTGACGGAGAAGGACCCTGCCCATTCGACATCGGGAGTATACTGCAGGTTAGATACCGTAAAGACCTGCGAATGGCTGCCATGAAGTTGTTTGAGAGTGAGTTAACCAATCGAATCCGAAGCTTACACACTGCATATTTAGCTGGCAAGTATCACCCTTTCTTAAGTCAATTTAAGCATGTTGATATAGATTTGGCTGAGGTCAAAACTGAGACGCAGGATTTGCAAACTGCTCTTGGTAGTATTAAGCTCCAGTTGTCTTCTATTGAGCACTGGCAGCAACGAACACAGCAAGCTCTTCGCGCCTATAGACGAAACCCAGTGCCTGTGGTTGGTACCCTAACTGCAATCAGTGGAGAAATACGAGATTACCTAATCTCACTAATTGAGATGAATAAGGTAGAGGCTGATGCTATTGATATATATGCCATGACTTTTGCCACGTTTTTAAAAAATGAGTTTAAAACGTTAGACGGCTTTACCGCTCAAAATGTCGCACAGGTAATCAAAAATGAGATAGAACTGTACTTGACTTCTAACAATCTCGAAATAAATAGCTAAGCCAATTACACTTAAATGCACCGAAGCTCGGCTACTAATTGGGCTCTACTGTAGTAGATTATAGGGTGTTCAATAGTATCTAACGAGTTTTACTTAGCAGATTAATAGTGCCTTTTCACTCATTGAAAACCTCTACTTGTTATCTTTGACTTATAACACGCGGTGGTTTCGCCACCTCGCCAACGTTGGGCTTTCTTAGAAAGCAAAAACCCCGGCTGGTAGGACAGACCGGGGTTTTTAAGAAGTAGGTGGTAGGACACCCAATCTTCTTGGACAATGAAGAAAAAGCGTGTTAAAGCGGACAAGCCGGATCAGATCAGGTTTGCTCGCGTGCTGCTTGAACTGGGCAAAACAGTTCTAAGCGGTATCATTCGCGCCGTAGTAACCGATTGGTTGCAACGGCACTAGTGCGGTAGCGGGGGTTAGCGTTTGGCTGGCTCCCGCTATTTGTGTATCGTACGATGCAAATGTAAAGCCGTTATAGAACTATACAAAATATATTTGAAAAAGTGGAATATACGCTTAACAAATAGAGTAAGTTGCTACCTTTATTCGGTAGCCTGTTTTTTACATTATTCTCCCCTTTTCGTGACGTATCCTGACTTTGAAGCCCGTTGGAAAACGTCCGGCGGCGCGGAGCTGTCCAACTATGGCCTGTTCATTCAAGACCTCTGCGACCTGCTCGGCGTACCCCGCCCAGACCCCAAAACGGATAACCCCGCCCACGACGCCTACGTGCTCGAACGGGCCGTGCAGTTCAACGACGGCGGCAAGAAAAGCACCGGCCGAATCGACCTCTACAAACGCGGTTGCTTTATTCTCGAAACAAAGCAGGGGGTCAACGGCTTTGTTGAAGTTTTAACTACTCTAAAAAAACGCGCGGCGCGCGATTTATCTCAGGACGATCTCAGGACGATCTCAGGACGATCTCAGGACGATCTCAGGACGATCTCAGGACGATCTCAGGACGATCTCAGGACG
>NZ_JAGETX010000057.1:0-2148 GCF_017589435.1 Hymenobacter defluvii | reverse complement strand
AGCTTCTTTTGCTTCGGGGTTGGAGGCCGGTGCACCCGAATCGGGTTGCTGAACCGTTTCCATCAACTCCGTTGCTTCTACCGCAGCTTCGGAAGGTGTGGCCTTACCGCTGGGGGCATTTTTCGTTTTAGCTGGCTTGCTCTCCTTGGAAGCTTTGGGGGCAGCCTTTACTTTCGTCTCCGCCATCGTGCTCTTGGTTGTTCGCGTTTGGGATGCGAAAGTACGTAAAAGGATTGCAATTCCGAACCCGAATGAATCTTGAAACTCTGCATCTTCTCTTCTTCAAGAACTACGAAGAAGTCAATCTACACCTCTCGCCGCATATTAATTGCTTCATTGGCGACAATGGTAGTGGCAAGACTAATCTCTTAGATGCCATTCATTATCTATCGCTCACCAAGAGCGCTTTTAATGCTGCTGATACGCAGACAATTAAACATGGAGAAGAGTTCTTTGTGGTGCGCGGCCGGTTTCACTCCCCTACCCCTGAGCCGGCAGACGAGGTTATCCAGTGCAGTTTACGGGTAGGCCAGAAGAAAACCGTTACGCACGACAAGCAACCCTACGAGCGCATATCCGATCATATTGGTCGCTACCCCGTGGTGCTGATTTCGCCTTACGATACGGACCTCATCCGGCAGGGCAGCGAAGATCGGCGCCGATATTTCGACAGCCTGATGTCGCAGCTTGATCATACGTATTTGGAGCTGTTGATTTCCTATTCGCACCTGTTGCGCCAGCGCAATGCCTTGCTTAAGGCGGCCAATGGCCAAGCGTATGATCGGGACTATCTTTTGGTATTGGATGAGCAATTAGCGCCCCTTGGTGAGCAACTGGTTCAATTACGCCAGCAATTCTTAGATGAGTTTACGCCTATCTTCCAGCGGCATTACCAACAGCTTTCCGATGATCGGGAGGAAGTAACTCTTACCTATAAAAGTCAAGTACCTCTTACTGACTTCCTGAAGGTGCTTCGCCTCAACGAGCGCAAAGACTTGCTGCTTCAGCGCACCCATGCCGGCCCCCACCGCGACGACTTCGTATTCCTCATGAATGACCTACCCGTTAAAAACTACGGTTCGCAGGGTCAGCAAAAATCATATGCTATTGCCCTGAAGCTTGCGCAGTTTGAGATTCTGTCTATCCGCAAACAGCAAAAGCCCATTCTGCTGTTGGATGATATTTTTGACCGCTTAGATGAGAAGCGCATCACGCAGCTTATGCGCCTAGTAGCTGACCATACCTTTGGGCAGGTTTTTCTTACAGATACACACCTCGATCGGACTGATCAGGTACTATCAACTCTATCGGAACAAATAAGTCGTTTCCGTGTCGAGAATGGTTCGGTTGCGCCGCTATAGGTAACTCGTTGTGTACCTTTGCAACCCCCTCTAGATAGGGTGCTACTTTTGCTTCCTTACGCATTTTCAGTGAAAAAACATAAACCTTCAGACAATTACCGTCAGGCTGATATTATGCCGCTGAAGGACGGTATTAAAGCTTTGCTGAAGGCCTACCGTATTCAGGGCAAGCTGAACGAGGTAGTAGTAGTTGCCAGTTGGGAACGGGTGATGGGCAAGGCTGTCGCGCTCAAAACCCAGGAGGTTTTTGTGAGCAAGGGCAAGTTGTTCGTACGTCTTACCTCGGCGCCTCTCAAACATGAACTCGTGATGGCTAAGACACGGGTGCTAGAGATTATCAATGCGGAGGTTGGCGAGGAGGTTATCAAAGAGGTGGTCTTCTTATAATATAATACGAGAAGAGTATGCCCAAACAGGCATACTTTCTTCACGATATAATACCGAACGAAACTTAGGCTAATGCTTACCGCTTTCGTAAGCCTTTAGCAACGCATGTCTATTCTAGCATGTGTAGAGAAATTCAATCAACTCAGTTAGACCGAACGCAATGGCTTTTGGGAGGCTTCTCTCTCAGCACCTCTTGCTACCCTTTACACAGACTTAGGTAGACGATCAGTAGCTATACAATTGTTGGGAGTGAACGAATGAGTGTGAAAGTATTAGTAAGCGCATCCGCAATAAAAAGGATATGCTACCTATTCAATAGCCATCCCAATCCTCTAGATCAATCGCCTTCTACGTGTCTCCTGTAGTAGTTCATCTACCAATTCTATAGAGGCACCTACCC
>NZ_JAGETX010000056.1:0-2208 GCF_017589435.1 Hymenobacter defluvii | reverse complement strand
CAGCGGAGTACAATTGTTTAATTAAAGCAATAGTAAAGGCTGCCGCGTTAGCGCTGGCATAGGGTTGCGAACCTAAACCCTCTGACTTGCTTTTATCGTCAACTAAGTCTGAGATGCCGCGCACTACCAGTGCGTGCACCTGAGGATGCTGCCGGGCGGCTTCTAGGAAGCCGAAGCCTTCCATCTCTACTGCTAATGCATGGTTACAATGTTGCTGTAAAAACGTATGCAGTTCAGACGTTACTGCGCCATCTACTTTCTCACCTGAAGCTATCGTGCCTGTAACGATGTTTATAGGAGACTGAAAAGTGCCGTTAGGCAGTTGACGAGCAATATCCTTCCATTCTTTGGATTGCACAAAGTGGGTGGCTGTTCTTTCCAATACGTAAGACGAATTTCCTGCTCCTGGGCGAGCCTTAAATCCATCAGCGGTCGTTTTGCCCCGTTCATAGCCGTATACATCCTTACCGATTACAATATCCCCTAAGTCTACGTCTTTTAAGCCGCCAGCTACCCCAACGAAGAAGGCATATCGCGGTGTAAAGTGGTTCAGCGCTTGGCCAGTTTCCAATGCAGCGCTAACATTGGTTTGGTCTGTTCGCCCCAGCACAAGCTTGACTTCGCCTGTTTCAGTCAATAGCGTACCGGTGTAATAATCAGTTTGTGTGGCAGGGTGACGAACTACCTGTTCGTTGGAGAGGTAAGGGCGGAAAACTTGACGCTCATTGCCTTCCAAGGCACAAAGTATCACGACTGTTCGGTTATGCATGGTCAATGTTGCGGCGCAAGGTTGTAAACGTACTGTTAGTGGGATAGTGCATGGTTACCGTGTCAAGAAGTAACTCAATTGTAGCTCGTGTCTTTCGGGTACGCAGTTTGCGAAGGGCATCAACCCACTGCTCCCCACCAGTGCGCTGGGCTTTAATTTCATGGTTTTCTCCACCGCTTTCTTCCCAAAGACCATCCTGTAGAGGACCTTCGTAATATACCGATTGAAGCTCTGCCAGTAAGGATTTCCACCAACTGTCTTGAAGTTGGTGACGCGATGGAAGCGTGCTTAACCCAGGCATTAGATACGCTATGAATCGATTAATCATCCCTAGCAAGCTCACGCACTCAGCCAATGCCCCTTGCCACGCGCTGTTCCACCGGGAATAACTAAAAAGCTCATCAGCTGTCGAGGTCCAGCGCTTCTGCAATACCAGTTGGCCAAAAGCACGCGCATCTCCTGCTGAAGGTGAATTTTGATAAGCACGAAGGTATTGTAGTACGACAGGCTCTGAAACTGTAAATCGCTTGCTGTAGACTATAACTCGACTCAATGACATTGATGGGTGATAAAAGGCTTCGGTTTGAAAAGCGCTAGAATTAAATAGGTGCACTAGCTCTGGCTCCAGTTCAGAAGTAGATTCTTCAGGACTTTCATAAGTGAGTAAGCCTATAGCTGTCGATCGCAGAAATCCAATGCGGGCTCGGTCTGGGAGGAGCGCCCAAATCGCTGAACGATGAACATAATCTCGTATATCAGCTTGAGAGCTAGTACTGATCAGAGTTACTAATTCTGTCAGTACGGTGCCAGCAAACAGTTGATCTAATAGTTTTGTAACTATAGTTGATGATTGCGCAATACCTGTCCAAATATTACTTGTCTGTTTAGCCACGGCAAGCCATATAGCTTGCCAACCTACATGGACAAGTTGAATTTTCCGCATCAGCGCGGGCTGCTTAACACACAGATTTGCCGGAAACAGTGTTACGGAACCGCTACCCGCTTCTCTTACAATACGCTAGAAGTAATTGGCAGGCTGGCGCGTTACAGGTTTGGGGGTTATCAGCGCAAGGCTTTGGGCTCGACACGATCGAAAATCAGGATAAGTATCTGGATTACACGCCCGCCGAACACGCCTATGTTATTTTACCTACTGGAGGTGAGCCCGTGCATGACCTATCACGGTTGTTCGATTAAACTATTGTTCCCACCTCGTCAGTGAACTATACAATACATCAAGCCTTATTCGGGCAGGACCAGCAGCATGGCCAGGGATATGAGTTGCTGCAGACCACGCATCCAAACTTAAAGTTGGTGCAGCGGATGGGCAATTCTACTGATTTGATTGAGAACGTGCCAAGCCAGATCAAATGGCAGCCTGCACTGCGTGGACGCTTATGGGAAGAGTATTACTTGCTGTTTAAAACGTACCCAGATAC
>NZ_JAGETX010000055.1:0-2254 GCF_017589435.1 Hymenobacter defluvii | reverse complement strand
ATTTTATGGAACGGCAAATTTACTCATTGAAGCGTACGCGCACAAGCCTTTCCTCTGACGCGTTGAAAAGACCGCGAGAAGTGCAACATTCGGTGAAACAGGAGGATAGCTCCTCAAGGTTCCCTACGGTTATCCTCTTCGTCTTTCTTACTCACCTAAACCGCGAAAACCCTGCCAGATATGAAGGCTAAAAACTGTAACGCGGCGTACGTACTGCTGGACGCGTAAAAATTCCGGGCTTGGGTAGGCGATACGATAACATCAATTCGACAGAGCTCAATGCCCTTGCATCTTGATTAAATGCAATAAGGTCATAAGCTAATCCAACGCGTGCAGCATTATCTTTTCCAAAACTGAATCCTACCAAGCCAGTAATGGATTCATCGTAGCGATAACCAATGCCAGCCCAATACCGGTCATTGACTGTAGCACGAATACCAGCTTCGTAAGAATTATTTTTGAAATTAAATTTATCGTTGTTTCCGAACTTACCCGGCAGCACCATTTTCATGAGTACGGTGGGCGTTACCACAACGGATGAAGATGCCTCAATATTGTAGCCAGCAGTCAGGTACGAATGATTTTCATTCAGATACCGAGCCGTTTCAGAAAGCTCCGCAGTAGGATCTACTGGTCGCGCTAGGTAGCGGTACCCATTTGCCCGCAGTAGGTTGTTTACGCTTACACCCACATAAAATTTAGGCGCTTCATACCATACTCCAGCGCCTAGGTCAAACTTTGCGTCAGAGCCTTCTATGGGCACTCTCGGGTCATTTAGATCGACGGGGCGGTAACCGCCCTGGCCTACGTGATTATAGATACCCTGAACCCCAATTCCCAGTCTAGCTTCGCCAATTTTGAAATGCTTGGAATAAGAGAGTTGGGCGTTCGTAGTTTTCAACACTGCTACTACGTCTCGGTATACCTGAATACCGATACCCCCACCCAAAGCAGGCACCGGCAACGAGGCCGAAAGCAAGTAGGTTTGGGGCGAACCACCATCATCAAAACTACCACTGTAGCCAAGGTATTGATAGCGACCCAACGCTGTAATTTCTCCTTGCCCTTTAATGCCTGCATAAGCAGGATTCAAGTAAAGGCCAACAAACGGATAGTGCGTAAAATTAGGCTGTTGCTGGGCAAAGGCAGTACCAGCGCAGGTGGATAAAAAACCGGCAAGTAAAATTCGCTTCATATAGCAACAGATTTAACGGAGCGTATGCCATAACAGGCTACACAGGTACGTTTTCAAATGTAGAAAAAAAACTCGGTCGCGTCTTTACGCTAAAACGCTCTGCTGTCAGATTAAGTGTCTATCTAGCCTTATGTTTTTGCCTGCTTAAATACACTTCCGAGACTGATTCGGTTACCATTTTGCATTGGTAAAACAGAAACCCCCTTCTCCAACGACTAATTGCTGGAAAAGGGGGCCGATACTATTCTGTTTCTTGCTTTTATTTGCTGCTTTTGAGGGCAGCAACAGCTTCGGCATTTCGACGAATATACTCTTCAATAGCACCCGTCATAGAGGGCGCATTAGGCATGGGGGCTTCAATATCCAACTCTAAACCTGCATCGCGGACAGCCTTTGCTGTGGTAGGACCAAATGCCGCAATGCGCGTACCGTCCTGTACGAAGTCGGGGAAGTTAACAAAGAGAGAACTGATGCCGGAGGGGCTGAAAAAAGCTAGGCAATCATACTTCACGTCGCTCAGATCCGACAGGTCGCTGGCAACAGTACGGTAGATGACCGCCTCCGTGAACTTGTAGTTGTTGGCCCGCATGAACTCCGGAATATCATCCTTGCGAATGTCAGAGCATGGGTACAAGAACTTTTCGCTTTTGTGCTTCTTGATGACTTCGAACAAATCAGATGCGGTACGGAGTCCAACGAATAGTTTCCGTTTCCGCAACACAATGTACTTCTGCAAATAGTTAGCTGTTTGCTCTGAAATGCAGAAATACTTCATTTCGGCAGGCATCTCAATTTTGGCTTCCTGGCAAATCCGAAAAAAATGGTCGACGGCATTGCGGCTGGTGAAGATGATAGCCGTATGGTCGAGGATGTTTACTTTTTCCTTGCGAAAGTCTTTATATGAGACAGGGTCAACCTGTATGAATTCGCGAAAATCAACTTTAATACCATACTTCTCCGCAATGGTAAAATAGGGTGATATGTCCCCGGTGGGCTTAGGCTGCGTAACGAGGATGCTGGCAATGCTTTTGGCATGCCGGCCCGTTCCCGGTTGGTCTT
>NZ_JAGETX010000054.1:0-2260 GCF_017589435.1 Hymenobacter defluvii | reverse complement strand
GCTATGACACCAAAGATGGCGAGGAGTAGCATCTCTACCGGGGTAGGATCCGTTTCACCTTTCGGTGTAATCTTACCGATGAGAATGTCGCCTTCACGAACTTCAGCACCCAAACGGATGATACCGTTATCGTCAAGATTGCGCACAGCTTCTTCACTTACGTTCGGAATCTCCGACGTCAGTTCTTCTTCGCCGCGCTTAGTTTCACGCACTTCTAATTCAAATTCCTCAATGTGAATCGAGGTGAAGATATCGTCGCGCACTACACGCTCCGAGATGACAATAGCATCCTCGAAGTTGTAACCCTGCCATGGCATAAAGGCCACCTGCATATTGCGTCCAAGTGCTAACTCGCCGTTGTTAGTGCCGTAGCCTTCACACAGCGGCTCTCCTTTGCTCACGCGCTGACCGCGCTTCACAATAGGTGAAAGGTTGATGCAAGTATCTTGGTTCGTGCGACGGAACTTGATCAGATCGTAGGTGATACGCTCCGCATCAAAGCTCACGAGGATGTCATCAGCCGTCAGATCATATTTCACAATGATCTTGTTGGCATCTACATAATCGATTACCCCGTTGCCCTCGGCTACTACCAGCGTCCGCGAATCGATTGCCACACGACCTTCCAGTCCTGTGCCTACGATGGGTGCAGTAGCTTTCAGCAGCGGCACAGCCTGACGTTGCATGTTCGAACCCATCAGGGCACGGTTAGCATCGTCGTGCTCCAAGAACGGAATCAGTGAAGCAGCTACCGATACAATCTGGTTCGGTGCTACGTCCATGTAGCTATACTCGTCAGGACCTACTACCGGGAAGTCACCCTCGAAACGGCCTTTCACCAGTTCATTTACGAAGTTACCCGAATCATCCAAACGGGCGTTTGCCTGCGCGATGTGGTGGGTATCTTCTTCCTCAGCCGTCAGATACTTCACGTTCTCGGTCATGTCGACCTTGCCGCTTTCTACCGTACGGTAAGGCGTCTCAATGAAGCCCATCGAGTTTACCCGAGCGTGCACACACAGCGACGAAATTAGACCGATGTTCGGACCCTCTGGCGTCTCAATGGTGCACAAACGACCGTAGTGTGTATAGTGTACGTCGCGTACCTCGAAACCAGCACGCTCCCGCGACAGACCTCCCGGCCCCAGTGCCGATACGCGACGCTTGTGCGTCACCTCGGCCAGTGGGTTGGTTTGGTCCATAAACTGCGACAGTTGGTTAGTGCCGAAGAACGAGTTGATAACCGACGACAAAGTCCGAGCGTTGATCAGATCAACCGGTTTGAAGTCTTCGTTATCACGCACGTTCATGCGCTCCTTGATAGTACGCGCCATGCGAGCAAGGCCTACCCCAAATTGGGCATAGAGCTGCTCCCCTACTGTGCGTACCCGGCGGTTGCTCAAGTGGTCAATGTCATCGACAATGGCCTTCGAGTTGATCAACCCGATCAGGTATTTCACGATAAGTACGATATCCTCGTTGGTCAGCACACGAGCTTCCCAGTTGGTATCGATACCCAGCTTCTTATTGATACGGTAGCGACCTACGTCGCCAAGGTCGTAGCGCTTATCCGAGAAGAACAGTTTTTGGATGATGTCGCGAGCCGTCTCTTCGTCAGGTGCTTCCGTATTGCGGAGCTGACGATAGATTTGCTCTACAGCTTCCTTCTCCGAGTTGGAGTTATCCTTTTGCAGCGTATTGTAAATAATTGCGTAGTCCGCAATATTCACGTTCTCGCGGTGCAGAATAACCGACTTCGTACCCGAGTTGATGATTGTGTCGATGTCCTCGTCTTCAATAGTCGAGTCACGCTCCAACAATACCTCGTTCCGGTCGATAGACACTACCTCACCGGTATCTTCATCTACGAAGTCTTCTGTCCAAGTGCGGAGCACCCGAGCGGCCAGCTTACGACCTACAGCCTTCTTCAGAATCTTTTTATCAGCCTTCACCTCCTCCGACAATCCGAATAGATCCAGAATGTCTTTGTCCGTACCATAGCCGATAGCACGTAACAGGGTAGTAACCGGGAATTTCTTCTTCCGGTCAATATATGCATACATCACGTTGTTCACGTCCGTGGCAAATTCAATCCACGAACCTTTGAACGGAATGATACGAGCAGAATATAGTTTCGTACCGTTGGTATGCTTGCTTTGCGCGAAGAATACACCCGGCGAACGGTGCAACTGAGATACAATTACACGTTCTGCTCCGTTAATGACAAAAGAGCCTTTTTCGGTCATGTATGGGATGTTTC
>NZ_JAGETX010000053.1:0-2375 GCF_017589435.1 Hymenobacter defluvii | reverse complement strand
GCGGCTCACGACGTTATGGTCAGCCGGGGAATCGCTCCCCCGGCTGCCACTTCAGAACCGTGCGTGAGACTTTCACCTCACACGGCTCCTCGTTGTGCACCGCTACTGCGGGCTGCCATACTGCCGTCCTGCCTGGTCTTTTGGTCGTGACAGTGCCGGTGCAGCAGTTGCAGGTTCGCCAACTCCTCCTTGCCGCCGCGTATTCGGGGTACGCGGTGGTCCTGTTCGAGTACGTCCGTATCCGTAAAGTAGAGCTTGCACCACCCGCAGCGCCCTGCCTGGCGCTTCAGCAGCGCACTCGTGCGCCGGCTCAAGCCGTGGTAGTCCCGCAGGCGGGCGCCCCAGTATGTCCATCGACTGTCGAAGGGGGAGCGGCTGCCCGCCACTTTGACGTGTCGTTTGATACGGGTGAGGCTATGCGTGTGCAGCCGCACGCCCTGCGGCGTGTTGAATTTCCAACTGCCTTGCTCTAGCCGCCAGTATTTGTGGACGATACGGCGTTTGTGCCTGCCGCTGTGCCGACGTGTGGCCCAGCGACGCAGCTTGTGGTGCAGGGTATAATCCAGTCGGGAGAAGACGTCTTTGGCCACCACGCCCGCGTAGTAGGCGCACCAGCCGCGTATCACCGGGTTCAGTTCCCGGATCAGAGCGGCCTGGGGTGAGCCACGCTGCCGGTACACGATTTCACCTAACCGGCGGTCGTGGCGCTGCTGCGCGGTACGCGAGGGCTTAATAAGCGTCTTGTATCCCAACGGGATGCCCCGTGGGCTCTTCCCCGAGTGGGTACGCCCCACCGGGAATTGCCGGACCGTCATGCCCAGAAAATCGAAGCCGGCCGCCTGCTGCGGCGCGTGGTGCAGGGTGTGCACGACGCGCGTTTTGGCCGGTTTCATGGCCAGTCCCAACGGCGCCAGCCAGTCCGCCAGCACCTGCCGACACGCTTCCACGACGTGTCGGTCTTCGTGCAGGACCACGAAGTCGTCGGCGTAGCGGATCAGGGTTACTTTCGGACTCAGGCGGGTGCGGCTGATGCGCCGTTGCCGGAAGTGCGTCTGGATGACCGTTTCCATGCCGTGGAGGGCGATGTTGGCCAGCAGCGGCGAGATGACACCCCCTTGCGGGGTGCCGGCTTCGACCGGCTGAAACACGTCGCCGTCCAGTACCCCGGCCCGCAACCAGCCGTTCAGCAGGCGTCGGAACAAGGGCATGGTGGCCACTTTGGCTAAGAGCCGTTCGTGGTCGATGCGGTCAAAACACTTCTCGATATCGGCGTCCAGTACCCACTTTGCCCGCTGGTTGATGCAGTTGTAGATGGCCCCTATGGCGTCGTGCGCTGACCGGCCGGGTCGGAAACCGTAGCTGTTGGGCTCAAACCGGGCTTCCCACTCGGGTTCCAGCGCCAGCTTGACCAGGGCCTGCAAGGCCCGGTCGCGCATGACGGGAATGCCCAAGGGGCGCTTTTCGGTCGAACCCGGCTTGGGTATCCAGACTCGGCGCAGGGGCTTGGCCGCGCACCGGAACGAAAGCTGACGGCTGAGCCGCAGGCGCTGCGTGTCGGTGAGCGATTTTACCCCGTCGATGCCGGCCGTGCGTTTGCCTTGGTTATCCTGGGTGACTTTGCGAACGGCCAGGAGTTTGGCCGCCCGGGACTTACTCAACAGTTTTTGGAGTTGGCGCACCTGGCGGGAATCCCCCCGCAGGCTGGCCTGGTAAATGCGTTTTTGCAGTCTGAAAACCGTGCGCTGGAGTTTCTTCCAGGGCAGGGCCTTCCATTCATCCATCTGCGGAGAGGCAGTGTCCATCGTCTTGACTGCTACTGGCTACATGTACCGATACACAACGGGCGCAAGTGGGCATATCCGCCGGCTTTCCCGGCAGCGTTGGCTTCTTGCGCCATCCTGCCACGGGCCGGCATGTAGCTGGCTGCCCACTGCCGAAGCAGAGCCGTCCCGTGGTTTCCCTGTTCCATCTGTCTGTTTCACGAAAGGGTAGCGCCCCACTTTGTCACCGGGTTGTGCTGCGAATGAGCAGCGATGGTCGGAAACGCATTACCACCGCTCGACAACCAGTCCCTTTTGGGCAAGCTTCTCATACTGGCTAAGCTTGGTCAACGTAACGATGAGTAGTGGATTCAGAATTCTTGCGCATGCTTTCACACTTGCGGGGATGGCCGGCCAGTCTCCGGCGTACCCGCGTTCTTTCCCGCTTCACCCGCCCGATTTGCCACGTCGGGCCGATGGGGAAAGCGTTTTCGCCCGCTCATCAGGGCGGCAGAGAATTGAACTCTGCACCAGACAGATAGTTATTCTTCAGCCCGAGCTAAAGAACGCCTGCTTAGGTAGTTCGCAGGCAACAGGTCGCACGTTGCCATCGTT
>NZ_JAGETX010000052.1:0-2452 GCF_017589435.1 Hymenobacter defluvii | reverse complement strand
TTGGAAATGTCTCCTTACGACCTGTCGAAAGGTAGAATCGTTTACCGTTATAAATAAGGGTCTTAGAGACTCAGAATTTCAGGAAGTTGTGTACTTTTGCACCACTTTTCTAGAATTCGGGGTCTTTCTAAGGCCTCATGTCTCATAGACCCTAAGTTTCCACACTCATGAAAGTCAAAGCGTCCGTAAAGAAGCGTAGCGCTGACTGTAAAGTGATTCGCCGCAAAGGCAAGCTTTACGTCATCAACAAGAAAAACCCGCGTTATAAGCAGCGGCAAGGTTAAGCACTCAGATACTACAACATGGCTCGTATTGCAGGGGTAGATATCCCGGACAACAAGCGGGGCGAAATCGCCCTGACGTATATTTTCGGCATCGGCCGTTCTTCTTCCCAGAAGATCCTTACCAAAGCTGGCATTTCGCTAGATAAAAAGGTAAAAGATTGGACTGAAGATGAAGCTGGTGAAATCCGTAGCATTATTGCTTCCGAACACAAGACGGAAGGTGTGCTGCGTTCGGAAGTGCAGCTGAACATCAAACGCTTGATGGATATTGGTTGCTACCGTGGTCTACGTCACCGTAAAGGCTTGCCGGTTCGTGGTCAGCGTACCAAGAACAACTCGCGCACTCGTAAGGGTAAGCGTAAGACGGTTGCCAACAAGAAAAAGGCTACTAAATAACCAGTAGCGGAAATCGGAGCTAGCAGTAATAATTAGCTTCAACACCTTCCGCATATTTTGCGATAACCAAATGGCACAAAAGAGAAAAGACAAAGCCAAGAAGCGCGTTGTCCAGGTTGAACAGACCGGCCAAGTACATATCAAGGCTTCGTTCAACAACATCATCATCTCCATCACCAACAACAATGGCCAAGTAATCTCTTGGGCATCGGCTGGTAAGATGGGATTCCGTGGTTCGAAGAAAAACACTCCCTACGCTGCTCAGATGGCAGCCACGGATTGCGGCAAAGTAGCGCATGACTTAGGTATGCGCAAAGCCGAAGTATTCGTGAAAGGTCCGGGTTCGGGCCGGGAGTCAGCTATTCGGACTATCCAAAACGTGGGTATTGAGGTGACGACCATCCGCGACGTGACGCCGCTGCCCCATAATGGCTGCCGTCCTCCTAAACGTCGTCGCGTCTGATATAATGAACTGGCAGCTGACGCTTGGCGTTGGTTTGCCCTCCGTGTCGGGTTTCTGATGCAGCCTTTCACCCCTGCAAGGCACATTCGAGAGGCCCGACACATGCGGTTCAACCCCCAGTAAAACTCAATAACCCCGAAATGGCACGTTATACCGGTCCTAAAACCAAAGTTGCCCGTCGCTTCAATGAGCCGATTTTCGGCCCGAGCAAGGCACTCAACAAAAAGAACTATCCCCCCGGCCAGCATGGTCGTGGCCGTCGCAAGAAGCAATCGGAATACGCCATCCAGTTGATGGAGAAGCAGAAGGTGAAATACCTCTACGGCGTGTTGGAAAAGCAATTCGAAAACCTATTCCACAAGGCTGCTACTCTCCCCGGCATTACGGGCGATAACCTGTTGGCCCTGCTGGAATCGCGTCTTGATAATACAGTTTATCGCTTCGGCATTGCACCTACCCGTCGTGCTGCTCGCCAATTAGTATTGCACAAGCACATCACAGTGAACGGTGAAATCGTGAATATCGCTTCTTACAAGCTACGTGCTGGTGATGTAGTGGGTGTTCGTGAAAAATCGAAGTCGTTGGAAACCATCACCGATAGCTTGAGCGTGCGCAACTCGCGTCAGTTCTCGTGGTTGGAGTGGGATGGCAAAGAGATGGCAGGCAAGTTCCTAAATGCTCCTTCCCGCGAACTGATTCCGGAGAAAATCACTGAGCAGCTCATTGTCGAGCTGTACTCGAAGTAGTAACTGCCCTGGCTATGGCTGGGGCGTTCATTCGATTTTCTTCGTTGTATTTAATGGATTTGAGTACTGAGTAGTAGGTAGTAGGACGTAAACAACTTGTTTGTGGTCTTGCTACCTACTACTCATACACACTACATATAAAGCCCCACTTATGTCAATCTTAGCTTTTCAAATGCCGGAAAAGGTCGTGATGGAGAAATCAGACGACTTTTACGGAACGTTTGAATTCAAACCGCTGGAGAAAGGCTACGGCGTCACGATCGGCAACGCTCTGCGCCGCATCCTGCTGTCGTCGCTAGAGGGCTACGCCATCACGTCGGTACGCACCAGCAGCGTTCTGCACGAGTTTATGACTATTGAAGGTGTGATTGAGGACATGTCCGAAATCATTCTGAACCTGAAGCAGGTTCGCTTCAAAAAGGTGAGCGACGCCATTGAGGATAAAATCACGGTGCGCATCAAAGGTCAGGAAACTTTCTCGGCGGGCGATATTAATAACTTCACCAGCGGTTTTCAGGTATTGAATCCGGATCTAGTGATCTGCCACGTTGACCCGGGTACTG
>NZ_JAGETX010000051.1:0-2575 GCF_017589435.1 Hymenobacter defluvii | reverse complement strand
GTGGGCACCGATACCAAAGCCTTTGCACGGCTGGTTATACCGGTGGAGAAGTTGTCCCAAGTAAAAGAGGCTTTCAGTAAGGTGGGTTGTGGCGTGAGTGCAGACGAGCGAACCGGAGGGCTAAACGTGCACTACTCGGGAGTCCACACCGCGAAAGCTGTAACTGGCCTACTGCAACAGGCAAAGGAGTTAGGGTATGAGGTGTATGAGCAGCCTGCCGACCGTCAATTGCGCGAGAAAGGAGTCGTGCGCAGTGAGCAGTTACGTGAGCAGGAACGCACTCAATCACGTGGGCATAAAAGAGGCAGTCGAGGAATCAGTAGATAGTATCTTATCATTGACAACTGCTCCTAATGGCGCGATTAAGGAGAACAAGAATATAAGTTTATTTAAGTTTTTGATTATCAATTATATATACTTATACCATGTTGCACAGTGTGCAACATGCATGTTGCATGAGCTATGCAACATGTTTTCATCATAAAGATGTTTTCATGCATCTAAAAGTTCTTGATTTGCATCGTGATGTTGCGCATAAATGATAATATTGTGCGCGGATGGAACAACGTTGTTCCATTGTATGCAACATCAGATGGCACACGAAAAACGAGTTGTTAATTATGAAAGTGGCGAGGTTGAGCTAGTCAACGATAAGTTTGTTCAACTGTATGTTGATAAGCTAGATCTCATTATCGAGATGACTGGTGAAAACCCTACAGCTGTGAAAGTCTTCGTGTGGTTGCTCCAGCATATGGATAAGAGAAATGCCTTAGTCGTTAGTCAAGAGGCATTAGCTGAAGCCATGGGTTTGCATAGGACAACCATATTCCGTTGTACTAATTACCTCAAAGAGAAAAAAGCGCTTGATATAGTAAAATCAGGTAGTACAAACATATATGCCGTTAATGCGCAAATAGCTTGGAAGTCAGATGCCAACGGTAAGCGTTATGCCTTATTTGATGCCGCAGTGTATATATCTAACTCTGAACAGGACAAACCACTTTTCGATACTGAATTGATAGGTCACGCTAAGCCTAAACCAAAAAAGCGTAGTAAGGGACCCACAAATCCGCAAATAGATAACGACACTAGGGGACTATTCGAGTAGTATCACCAACAGGAATAAATCCCCGCTTCTTAGCTTCGTAATCACCTGCAGCGCGCCATATTTCTGGAGCACGCTCTATTTCTTTTTCCTTTGCGTGAAAGTAGAAGTAGGTGCAAAAGCATATAGTCAAACAAATGCCAATTGTTAAGACTAGCAACTTGGGAAGTTCTACTTTAGGTGCTACGTCACAAAGAGCGTTAAGCGGTTGGATGTTCATCATTGGGCCTTCCATAATTTCCTTTATATATCATTTCAAAGACCTCCCTACCCACACGGTCATTTCACGCAAATGAAACAGCCTAGACTTGGCGCGGAAAATCAACTTGGGTAAGATCGTCTTCGACGTAACTTTTGGGTAGGACGCGAATCGACAGGTCTAAAATTGCCTTGGCAATTGCCAGTTGAATACAGATTCTGTTGTGGCATCTACCCTAAATGTTAGAGGTGCTATTCTGTCACAGGAAACCAATCTGACGAAATACAGGTTAATATAAATTTTCTAATACACATAAAATCTCATATAGATAGCTACCTTTGCGTAACTGAGTGAAGCATCAACGGCTCTGCTGAGGAGCAACCGGAAGAATAACTCAGTGCCCTAGACGCGCAAAGCCAGATGTTGTAGGTACCACCCTCTGCTGGCCAGCTCGACACCCACCCGATCAGGTTGCAGATTCGCTCTCTCTGATCGGGTGGTTTTTTATTGCCCGTGCCGGGCATAGGTTTTCTGAGCATAGGCCCTTCCGCGCTGTCTAAGGCAGTAGGGAAAAAAGACGCTATGCGCGGAAGGGCCTATGCTCAGAAAACCTATGCCCGGCACGGGCAATTAGGCATAGAAATTATCAGGCCTTTCACTACCTTGTGGAAGTCGTCCGGAGGCATTGTTCAAATGCCATAACACACTATGGCAAATCCTGGGTAGGGCTTGCTTCGCCGCCCTACCCAAAATTTGCCGTGTGCCCTCCGGGGGTGCCTTTTTTCCCAACTGCCCCAATCGTTGCCGATGTCTACCGCCATTATTCGCGTTGCCAAGATCAAGACGCAGAGCGCTGCGTTGAGCAAGACCCGCCACAATTATCGGGAAATGAATACGCCCAACGCCGACCCTAAGCGTACCGCAACCCTGAACCAGGAGTTGGTCAACTCGGAGCAAAAAGACTACTGGAGCTTAGCCGAGCAACGGATTGGCGAAGTAGTTACGCGCAAGGTGCGGGCTGACCAAGTGCGAGCAATGGAAGTACTTTTGACTGCTAGTCCAGAAGCATTCAAACGAGACAAGCAGGGCCAGGCGGCTGACATGCGAGGAAGTAAATGGGTAGAAAGTAATTTGAACTTTTTGAAGGAGAAGTTCGGAGAAAAGAACCTTGTCAGCTTCACCCTGCACCAGGATGAGAAGACCCCTCACATTCATGCGGTGGTGGTGCCTATCACGAAGGATAGCCGGCTGTCAGCAGACACGCTCTTTAA
>NZ_JAGETX010000050.1:0-2845 GCF_017589435.1 Hymenobacter defluvii | reverse complement strand
GTCGGGTGTAGAGCCACAGTCGGAAACAGTATGGCGTCAGGCTGACAAGTATAAAGTACCTCGCATCTGTTTCGTTAACAAGATGGACCGCGCTGGTGCTGACTTCTTCAAGGCAGTTAACGAAATTAAGGAGAAGCTAGGTGCTACCCCAGTACCATTGCAAATCCCGATTGGCGCTGAGGACACGTTCAAGGGCGTAGTTGATCTGCTAACTGGTAAAGCTATCGTGTGGGATGACGCTACTCAAGGCAAATCCTATCATGAGATTCCGGTTCCTGAGGATTTGGTAGATACCGTAGCTGAATGGCGTCAAAAGCTGATTGAAAGCGTAGCTGAATACGACGACCGTCTATTGGAGAAGTTCTTCGAAGATCCGGAGAGCATTACCCGCGAAGAAATGATGGTTGTTATCCGTCAGGCGGTTATTGATATGAAGTTCTCGCCCGTAATGTGCGGTTCAGCTTTCAAAAACAAGGGTGTGCAGTCGATGCTGGATGGCGTAATGGCCTATCTTCCATCTCCACTAGATATGCCTGCTGTTATCGGTACAAACCCTGATACCGGTGAAGAGGTAGAGCGTCACCCTGATAATGATGAGCCTTTCACTGCACTAGCATTTAAGATTGCTACTGACCCTTTCGTAGGTCGTCTGTGCTTCTTCCGTTGCTACAGCGGTCAACTTGATGCTGGCTCGTACGTGTTCAACAACCGTACGCAGAAGAAAGAACGCATCTCGCGTCTGATGCAGATGCACTCCAATAAGCAGAACCCAATAGAAAAAATTCAGGCGGGTGATATTGCTGCTGGTGTAGGCTTCAAAGACATTAAGACTGGTGATACGCTGACTGCTGAAGGTAAGCCTTTAGTACTAGAGTCGATGTCGTTCCCTGAGCCCGTTATCGGTTACGCTATTGAGCCAAAAACTCAGGCTGACGTTGACAAAATGGGTATGGCTATTGCCAAACTTGTAGAAGAAGATCCTACCCTATCGGTACAAACTGACCCTGAAACGGGACAGACTGTATTGCGTGGTATGGGTGAGCTACACCTTGAGATTATCATTGACCGTATGCGTCGTGAGTTCAAGGTTGAAATTAACCAAGGTGCTCCACAGGTTGCATATAAGGAGGTTCTAACTAAGAAAGTAGAACATCGCGAAACGTATAAGAAACAGACAGGTGGCCGTGGTAAATTCGGCGACATTGTATTCGAACTCGGTCCGAAAGAAACCGATCCGGAGAAACCTGGCCTAGAGTTCGTGAACGATATCACGGGTGGTGTAATCCCCCGCGAATTTATCGCACCGGTACAAAAGGGTTTTGAAGAAGCTATGAAAAACGGCCCATTGGCTGGCTTCCCCTTAGATAACATGAAGGTGCGTCTGTTCTACGGTTCGTACCACGATGTAGACTCCGATGCTCTCTCGTTTGAACTTGCTGCGCGTGGTGGTTTCCGCGATGCTGCTCGTCAAGCTGGACCTAAGCTGCTTGAGCCAATTATGGCGGTAGAAGTGGTAACACCAGACGAGTACACCGGCTCCGTAACGGGTGACCTGAACCGCCGTCGTGGCATTATGAAGGGTATGGATACCAAAGGCGGTGCTAACGTAGTGAAAGCTGACGTTCCTTTGTCAGAGCTTTTCGGTTACGTGACCTCATTGCGTACCATCACGTCGGGTCGTGCTTCAGCGTCGCTAACCTTTTCGCACTACGATCAGGTACCTAACAACTTGGCTGATGGTATCATCGCCAAGCAAAAAGGCAATGCCATTCGTTAATTCCGCTTTCACATCATAGAAATGAACCAGAAAATTCGCATCAAACTTAAATCCTACGACCACAACTTGGTGGACAAATCGTCGGAGAAGATTGTGAAGGCGGTAAAGGCGACAGGCGCTGTTGTTAGCGGCCCTATCCCACTGCCCACAAACAAGGAGAAGTTCACGGTACTTCGCTCGCCCCACGTGAACAAGAAGTCACGTGAGCAGTTCCAACTCTGCACCTACAAGCGTCTTGTAGACATCTACTCAACTTCGTCGAAGACAGTGGATGCCCTCATGAAGCTGGAGCTACCTAGCGGTGTTGACGTTGAAATCAAAGTCTGAGGATTTAATTTCTCCGACTAATTAGGAAAAGAAGTCCGATCAACTATCACAGTTGATCGGACTTCTTTTTTTATGCAAAGGCTTACATAATATGGGTTATTCGCTTGATGATATTATCATGCAATTAAAAAGAGAATAAGAGAGTGTCTGCCATAGTAAAGTGTTTGATTGTTAGTGATAAACTGAGAGCTTAAGTATAGAAATATTTTAGAAGCATGCTGGCTTCTTACGAAAAATTTTCCTAGCTTTGCACTCCCATTACGAAAACGCTATTTGGGCGTTTTCACTGTGTCTTTTTCATAAACATCCAATAGAATGCCTGGCATCATCGGTAAAAAAATCGGTATGACAAGCCTCTTCACTCCGGACGGGAAGAATGTTCCCTGCACCCTCATTGAGGCGGGTCCGTGCGTAGTGACGCAGGTGAAAACGCTAGAGAACGACGGTTATACCGCTGTTCAACTCGGCTACGGCGAGAAAAAAGCGAAAAATACCACAAAAGCGCTGGCTGGCCACTTCGCCAAAGCCGGTACTACTCCCAAGAAGAAGCTCGTCGAGTTTCGCGTTGATGACGTAACTAGCTATTCGGCTGGCAGCGAGTTGAAAGCTGATCTATTCGAAGAAGGTGAGTTCGTAGACGTAGTAGGCACCTCAAAAGGTAAAGGTTTTCAAGGCGTTGTGAAGCGCTACAACTTTGCCGGTGTAGGTGGTCAAACGCACGGCCAGCACAACCGCGGCCGT
>NZ_JAGETX010000004.1:0-409937 GCF_017589435.1 Hymenobacter defluvii | reverse complement strand
CGACCATTTTCCATTCGCGTTCGGTTAATTCATGACGGCGCATGGCGTAAAAATACTCTCCTTGCTGTCCACACACTCTAGCTGACCATTTTCGCAAATCAATTCGCGACGAGTATAGCTATCAGCTTCGTCTGGCACCCCTCTCCCGGAGGGGAGGGGCTGGGGGGGGCACGCCAGCACAACCTGCACACCGACTGCAAAACCGCTGTAATAAAGCCTGCGTTCTGCCACACCCACACTTGTGGTTATTTATCAACCACCTCTGTTGCCAGCGCTGCCAAATCCAGCCCGTCAAACGTGCCGGAGGTCATCATCAGCAGGTTGGTATCCTGCCAGTTTTGCTGATGCAGGAAATCGGCCAGGGCCTTGCTATCGGTGAATACCTGCAAATTGGGGCGTTGGAAGGCCTGTTGCACGGCCTCGGGGGGTAGGGCGGGTAGGCGCTTGTGTTCCAGCACGTGCGGGTTGAAGTAGACCACCGCCACGTCGGGCGCATCGAAGGTGTGGGCGTATTGGGGTAGGAAGGCCGGGTTGAGCGAGCTGAACGTGTGCAACTCCAGGCAGGCCACCAGCCGGCGCTTCGGAAACTGCTGTTTCAGGGCCGTGGCCGTGGCTTTCAGCTTGCTAGGCGAGTGCGCAAAGTCCTTGTATACGACCGAGTCTTGGCCCTCGCGCACCAGCTCCAGGCGGCGTGCGGCGCCTTTGAAAGTCGCAATGGCTTCGTAAAAATCCTTGCCTTTGATGCCCAGTTGCTTGCACACCTCCTTGGCCGCCGAAATATTGCGCAGGTTGTGGGCGCCAAATACCTGCACAGGCACCTGCTCATCGCGCTTGGTGAGGAGGTAGGTTTTGCCATCGCGCAGCACATGCTCGTGTGGGCCGTAGCCCACGTACTTCACGTCGGGGGAGGTAGGCACGGTCACGAGCTGCACCTGCTCGTCGTCCTGGTCGTAGATGAGCGTGCCGGCCTTGGGCGTCATCTCCGCGAAGATTCGGAACTGCTCGCGGTAGATTTCCTCCGTCGGAAACACGTTGATGTGGTCCCAGCTGATGCCGGAAATCACGCCGATGTGATGCTGATAGAGGTGGAACTTTGGCCGCCGGTCGATGGGCGACGACAGGTACTCGTCGCCCTCAATGATGATAATGGGCGCATCTTCCGTCAGCTGCACCATCAGATCGAAGCCCGCCAGCTGGGCACCTACCGCGTAGTCGAACTTGCGCTGGTGGTAGCGCAATACGTGCAGAATCAGCGAAGTAATGCTGGTTTTGCCGTGCGAGCCGCCAATCACGATGCGCTGCTTGTCCTTGCTGGCCTCGTAGATGAACTCCGGAAACGAATACACGCGCAGGCCCAACTCCTGAGCGCGCAGCAGCTCGGGGTTGTCGGGGCGGGCGTGCATGCCCACAATCACGGCGTCGAGGTCGGCGGTGATTTTCTCCGGGAACCAGCCTTCTTCGGCCGGCAGCAGCCCGGCAGCTTGCAGGCGACTTTTGGCGGGCTCAAATATCTCGTCGTCGGAGCCCGTGACGTGGGTGCCGCGCTGGTGCAGGGCCAGGGCCAGATTGTGCATGATGCTGCCGCCGGTAGCAATCAGATGAAGGCGCTGAAAAGAGGAAGGGGTAGCGGGCATTGAGTAAGCGAAACGATGCAAGCGAATGGGCGGCAAAGGTAGGCAGATAGAACATACCAGCCGGGGTAGAGGTTAGGGAGGGACGCAGCCAGAGCCGGCCGGTTATTGAGTGGGTAGGCGCGGCGTGCTGTCGCCTACCCACCCAAACAGGCAAATGGTCCTGCTGTCTGGCCGACACACACCATGTAACATAGTAAAAGAAACTGTATTTCCCACACGTGTTTTCTTCGCGTTAGCCGTTAGTTTTGTACCCCTTTTGCCTGGCCTGGCCGGGTGTGCGCCGGGCACGGCCGACTGAACATTTTTTGGTGCAGTCGCCGGCTGCTACTCCAGTTCTGCTTACCTTGTATTTCCCTCAACCCAATGAATGACCGGATGGATGACCGCCTGAAACAATCGGCCTCGCGGGCCAAAGCCGCCTGGACCAGCCGCCCGCCGGCTATGTCGATGGCTGCGCCCGCCGGCAAATTGCCTCCCCAGGCCCGCGAGCTGGAAGCGGCCGTGCTCGGCGCTCTCATGCTGGAAAAGGACGCCCTCACCACCGTTATCGATATTCTGAAGCCCCAGAGCTTCTACGACGACCGGCACCAGAGCATTTTCAAGGCGATTCTGAGTTTGTTCGATAAGTCGGAGCCGATTGACCTGCTCACCGTCAACCAGGAGTTGAAGGAGCTGGGCGAGCTGGAAATGGCCGGCGGCACGCACTACGTGGCCAACCTCACTTTCAAGGTGAACTCGGCGGCCAACATTGAATACCACGCCCGCATCATCACCGAAAACGCCATCAAGCGCGAGCTGATTCGCATTGCCAGCGAAATCCACCGCGACGCGTTTGAGGATACCACCGACGTGTTCAACCTGCTGGATGCCACCGAGCAGGCGTTGTTTGAAGTGTCGGAATCCAACATCCGCAAAAACTTTGACGACATGCGTTCCTTGATGGGCAAGGCCATCAAAGAGCTGGAAGAAAAGAAAAACCAGAAGGATGGTCTCACCGGCGTACCCTCCGGCTTCTCAGCCCTAGACCGTGTAACGAGCGGCTGGCAACCCTCTGACTTAGTGATTATTGCCGCGCGCCCAGGCATGGGAAAAACAGCCTTCGTGGTATCGGCCATGCGCAACGCGGCCGTGGACCACAAAAAGCCGGTGGCCATTTTCTCGCTGGAAATGTCGTCTATTCAGCTCGTAAACCGTCTGATTTCGGCGGAAGCGGAGCTGGATTCGGAGAAGATCAAGAAGGGCAACTTGGCCGATTACGAATGGGCGCAGCTTAACCACAAGATTTCCTCGCTGTCGTCGGCGCCGATTTTTATTGACGATACGCCCGCGCTCAGTATCCGCGAGCTGCGCACCAAGTGCCGCCGCCTCAAGGCTCACCACGATATCCAGATGATCATCATCGACTACTTGCAGTTGATGACGGGCAACTCGGATGGGGGCAAGGGCGCCGGCAACCGCGAACAGGAAATTGCCTCTATCTCGCGGGCGCTCAAGGGAATAGCCAAAGAGCTGAATGTGCCCGTGCTGGCGCTGTCACAGCTCTCACGCTCCGTAGAAACCCGCGGTGGCGATAAGAAACCGCAGCTGAGTGACCTTCGTGAATCTGGTTCTATCGAGCAGGACGCCGACATGGTGGTGTTCCTGTATCGCCCGGAATACTACAAGATTACGGAGGACGAAATGGGCAACCCTACCCAGGGCATGGGCGAGGTGATTATTGCCAAGCACCGGAACGGCTCCCTGGAAACGGTGCAGCTCAAGTTTATCGGTCGCTTCACCAAGTTTGCCGACCTCGACGGGGTAGGCGGTTTCGAAGGCGGGGGCGACTACAATCCCGGCGCCTTCCCCACCAGCACCTTCGACGAGGACCCGAGCGCTTTTGCCCCAAACACCATTCGCCTGGGCTCGCGCATCAACAACGACACGCCGCCTCCGCAGGCCTTCCCCCGCAGCAACTTCGGCAACGAAGACCCGCCGTTTTAAAAACAATAAGAGCGAGAAAAAGAACGTCATTTCGACCAACGGGAGAAATCTCGCGTGCTTCCGGGTGTTACTATCCGGTGTCGGCACGCGAGATTTCTCCCGCTGGTCGAAATGACGTTTTGGTGTGTTCTGGTGAGTACAATGACAACGTTTCCTACCTTGTCAATCCAACCTTCTACCCCAACGACAATGCGCGTAGCAATCATTGGATGCGGCAACATGGGCATGGCCTACGCCAAATCCTTTCTGCAAAACAACCTAGTGAAGCCCGATAACATGCTGCTGGTGGCCAGGAGCCCGGCCCGGCAGACGGAGCTGGAAGGTAGGCAGGCTGGGCGCGTGGTGCTGGGCATCACGCAGGAGGTAGGCCTGTACGATCTGGTGATTGTGGCCGTGAAGCCCCAGGATTTCAGCGCGGTAGCGCGGGAGTTGCGTGAGGTGGTGCAGCCCCAGCAGATGGTACTGTCCATTATGGCGGGCATTCCTATTGCCCGGTTGCAGCAGGAGCTGGCGCACCCCCTCATCATTCGGGCCATGCCCAACACGCCGGCTCTCATCGGGCTGGGCATGACGGCCTACGCCGCCGCCGATGGGCTGACGGTGCGGCAAATCCGGCAGGTGGAAAACCTGATTAACTCCACCGGGCGGGCCGTGTTTCTAGAGCAGGAAAACCTGCTCGACGCCGCCACAGCCGTGAGCGGCAGCGGCCCGGCCTACTTCTTCTACATTGTGCGGGCCATGATTGAGGCCGGCCGCCAGCTGGGCTTCGACGAGGCACTGGCCGCGCAGCTGGTGAAACAAACGATGCTGGGCTCCTTCCACCTGCTCAACAACTCCGAAAAGTCGCTGGATGAGTTGATTAAGGCCGTAGCCTCGAAGGGCGGCACCACGGAGGCGGCCCTCACGGTATTCGGGGAGCGGGATTTGGCGGGGGCACTGATTGGGGGAATTAGCGCGGCCGAGCGCCGGGCGGGGGAGCTGTCGAAAGGGTAGCGGAAGAATACCCACCCATTCCAGTCGATCCGCCTGGCCTATGCTTCTTGTGCGGGGGCAGTTGAGGCAGCATCTAATCGAAGCTGATGTGCATTTCCCCAGTCTTTTAGGATGCTGATAACGGGCTCAAGCGTGCTGGCATAGGGCAGCGCCTGGTATTCAACTACAACCGGCGGGCCGGGATGAACCGTGCGCGCGAGGAGCTGGTGGGCTTCTAAGTCCTTGAGCTCCTTGGCCAGCACTTTCGTGGAGATACCCGGAATACTGCGCTCCAGGCCTCGGAAGTGATGCACACCTGAGAGCAGCGCTACGATTATTTGCAGCTTCCATTTGCCGCTGAACACGGTCAGCGCGCTACGTAATCCTTCTATGGTGTGGGTGCATTCCGCGGCGTTATGCTTGAGCATAGTAGAGTGAAGAAAAATTGTGATTTGGAAGAAAAACAGCTGATTACCTGCTGGAAATCAGGTTACGGGGGCGTAATCTGCAACTTCTACGGAGAGCAAACAAAAGGGTAGCTGATTACTTGAGGAAACCAGAGTACCAGTGGTACGGCGAAACAGGGTGGGTAGATGCTGCCCGTTTTCGCATCGTTTTTTCTTCCTCATTTTACCTTTTTTCCTATGCAGATCCTGCAAATTATTTCCAGCGCCCGCGGGGCCGAGTCGTACAGCACCCAACTCAGCCAGGGAATTATCGACAAGCTACTCGCGGCGCATCCCGGTAGCTCTGTGGTAGTGCGCAACTTGGCCAAGAACCCATTTCCTCACCTGGAGGAAGCCCATCTGCAAGCCTATTTCACACCGGTCGAGGCTCGTTCGGCGGAGCAGCAGGCCGTGCGCCACTCCGATGAGGCCATTGCGGAGGTACTCGCTGCCGATGTGCTGGTCATTGGAGTGCCGTTTTATAACTTCTCCATTGCTTCATCGCTGAAATCGTGGCTCGACCACCTGACGCGGGCGGGCATCACATTCCGCTACACGCCTACCGGTCCGGAGGGACTGATAACCGATAAGCGGGTGTACCTGGCCGTAGCCAGTGGCGGCATCTACTCCGAGGGACCCATGCAGCCCTACGATTTTGCTACGCCCTACCTACGCTGGATGCTCGGGTTCCTGGGTATGACCGACATAACCGTAGCCCGCGCCGAAGGCGTGAAGCTACCCGAATTTCAGGCCCAAGCCCTGCAAAAAGGCCTAGATAGCGTGGCCGTCTAGCCAATGCCGGAAAGGCGAGGCGTACCAATCCGACGGCCGCTGGGCTGGGGCGCCTCGCCTGAGGTAATGGCTGAATGATTTTGTGCAGTTTGCCTCAGCAGCTTGCCTCAGCAGTTTGCCTCAGCAGTTTGCCTCATTAGATTGTTATCTTAAGTGAAATAGCTGGCCTTGTTCCTACCCTATAATTAGGGTTCTGCTGCTACGGACGCGGTACTGTTGTTGCAAGCCAACGCCGCCCTCGGATAGTAGTAAGATTCCCGGAAAACCCAGCGCTACTACCCCTTCGCCTTTGCCATGAACTCCCTGCAAGACCTTCACAAAACCGCTTCCGCGTTTCAGAAAACCGATAAAATGCCGGTGCTTTTCGTCGGGCACGGCTCGCCCATGAACGCGCTGGCCGACAACCCTTTCACCCAAACCCTGCACCAGTTGGGTAGGGATATCCGGAACCGGCAACCGCCGCGGGCGGTGCTGGTGGTGTCGGCCCACTGGCTCACGCGCGGCACCTACGTGGCCGTGAACGAGCAGCCCGAAACCATCCACGACTTCGGCGGCTTCCCCGACGAGTTGTTTGCCATGCAGTACCCCGCACCCGGCGCGCCCGACGTGGCCCAGGAGGTGCTGGCCGCCCTACCCGACGCCCACCCCACCGACGAGTGGGGCCTCGACCACGGTACCTGGACGGTGCTGCACCACTTGTTTCCGGAGGCAGATATTCCGGTGTTTCAGCTCAGCATTGACTACGGCCGGCCGCTTACCTACCACGCCGAGCTGGCCCGGCAGCTGCAGTTTCTGCGGCGGCGCGGGGTGCTGGTGGTAGGCAGCGGCAACATTGTGCACAACCTGCGCCAGAGCATGCCCCACTTCCTGCACAACAACCCCGCACCCCACGCCTGGGCCGTGGAATTTGATGCCTGGGCCAAGCAGAAAATCGACCAGCGCGACTTGCTGGCCCTGGCGCACTACCAGCAAGCCGGCGCCGCCGGCCCCCTCGCCGTGCCCACCCCCGACCACTACATCCCGATGCTCTACAGCCTAGCCCTGGCCGAAGCCGACGACGACATCCGGCACGCCTTCGAGGAGGTGAGCTTTGGGGGGATGAGCATGCGCACGTTTGTGGTAGGGTAAGGGCAACGTGCAGAGCTGGCTACCCAAGGCCGCAGGCAACCCTCTGCGCAAGGTGCGCATCTTCTATAGCACAAGTTTATTCATCTTGTGCACCTGATGCGAAATCTACTCTTGCTGCTGCTCGCCTTTGCCGTTGCTACCCCGGCGGTTGCCCAGCAACCAACCGATACTGTGTATCGCGCCACGCCGCGCAAAATCAACGACCTGGTGCACACGCGGTTGGACCTGCGGTTCGATTATGCCAAGCGCTACGCATACGGCAAGGAATGGCTGACACTGAAGCCGCACGCCTACCCCACCGACTCACTGCGGCTGGATGCGCAGGGCATGGATATTCAGGCAGTGGCCTTGATGCAGGGGGATGTGCCGCAGCCCCTGCCATACGACTACAACCAGCGGCAATTGCTGATTCGGTTGGGGCGAAGGGTGCCAGCGGGGGAGGCGTATACCATCTACATCGAGTACACGGCCAAACCCGACGAGCTGCACGCGAAGGGCTCGGCGGCTATTCGGGATGCCAAGGGCCTTTACTTCATCAACCCCGGCAGCGCGGAGGCCGGCAAACCCGTGCAAATCTGGACGCAGGGCGAGACGGAAGCCAATTCGGCCTGGTTCCCGACTATCGACAAGCCCAACCAGAAGTCTACCTCCGAAATCAGCCTGACGGTTCCCGCCAAGTACGCTACCCTCAGCAACGGCGCGCTGGTGAGCCAGGTGCCTGCCGGCCCCGGCCTGCGCCGCGACACCTGGAAGATGGAGCAGCCCCACGCGCCCTACCTGTTTATGCTGGCCGTGGGCGACTTCCGCAAAACCACCGATACCTGGCGCGGGAAGGAAGTGAGCTACTATCTGGAGCCGCGGTACGCCGCGCAGGCCCGCGCCATTTTCGGGCAGACGCCCCGCATGCTGGAGTTCTTTTCTGAGCGTTTGGGTGTGGAGTTTCCGTGGCAGAAGTACGCCCAGGTGGTGGTGCGCGACTACGTGAGTGGGGCGATGGAAAATACCACGGCTTCCTTATATGGACCGCACGCCCAGGGCACCGCCCGCGAGCAGCTGGATTGGGAGTACGCCGATGTGGAGCGCGAAATAGCCCACGAGCTGTTTCATCAGTGGTTTGGCGACTACGTGACGGCCGAGAGCTGGAGCAACCTGACCATGAACGAGTCGTTTGCCAATTTCTCGGAGGTGCTGTGGGCCGAGCACGCCCACGGCCCCGATGCTGGCGCCGCCCAGGCCGACCGCAGCCTGCGCAACTACCTGAGCAGCGCCGGCAACTATGCCAAGCCGCTCGTGCGCTTCACCTACGCCGACAAGGAAGACATGTTCGACGGGGTGAGCTACCAAAAGGGCGGCAGCATCCTGAACATGCTGCGTAGCTGCCTGGGAGAAGAAGTGTTTTTCAAGGGCTTGCAGCGCTACCTGATGCAAAACGCTTTCGGAACCGGCGAGGCCCAGCAGTTGCGGCTGGCATTGGAAGAGGCATCGGGGCAGGATCTGAACTGGTTTTTCAACCAGTGGTACTACCGAGCCGGCCACCCCATTGTCACGATTGACTACGCCTGGGATGCGGCTCGGAAGGAGCAGCAAGTCACCATCAGGCAAACCCAGCCGGGGCCGGCCTTTCAACTGCCGCTGGCCGTAGATCTGTATGCTGATGGCAAGCCCACGCGCCACCACATTACCGTGCGGAAGGCCGCCGAAACCTTCCGCTTTCCGTCGGCCAGCAAGCCGGATTTGGTGAACGTGGATGCCGAAAAGGTGCTGGTCTGGCAGAAAACCGACAACAAGCCGCTGGCCGCCTTCGCCTACCAGTTCCGCCACGCCCCGCGCTACCTCGACCGTCGCGAGGCCCTGGCGGCCGCCCAAAAGCAAATTATCCAGCCGGTGGCCCAACAGCTGTTGGTAGCGGGCCTGGCCGATCAGTCGCCGGTACTGCGCCAGTTTGCTATCGAAGCCCTGGCGCTCCAGCAGGCGGGTTTGCGTAAAGCGGCTACGCCCGCGCTGCTACAGCTCGCTACTATCGATTCGTCGGTGCAGGTGCGGGCGGCGGCGCTGCTGGCGTTGGGTTCGCTCAAGGAGAAACGGTATGCCCCGCTGTTTGCGCAGGCTTTGGGAAGTCCGTCGTACCGGGTGCAGGGGGCGGCGCTGCAAGGGCTGTTGCCGCTGAATCCGAAGCTGGCTCTGACCCGCGCGTTGGCTTTGGAAGCCGACAATACGGGTGCCCTCACAATAGCCCTGGTGCAGGTATACGGCCAGGTAGGCACGCTGGCGCAATGGCCCCTGATGCGGAAAAAGTACGACGCCGCTACCCCCATAAACCGCCTCGAAATGCTACCCGGCCTGGGTGAGATACTAGGACGTCTCGACGACCCTACCGCCCTGACCGAAGGCATCTCCCGCATCAAAGACCTGACGGTGGGCTTCAAACCCTACCTAGATTTCAAGCGGCTGATTGGCCTGCTTCGTCAGATTCAGCAGCATCAGGCTGGTCGCCCCAACGCGGCGCTTGCAGCCACACTGGTAGCGCAGGCCGTAGCAGAAATTGAAGCAGCGTAGGCGAGGGGTAGGGCGAAAATGCCAGCTGCTGGTTGGGTTTCTACCCTTCGCTCTTTTCCCGCGCCGCAAATGCCTGCCGGGCTTGGGCTACTTCCTGGGCGTGCGCATTGGCCCAGGTGCCAAGTCCTGAGAAGGCTACGAGCAGGCTGTGGCCCAGCGGCGTGAGCTGGTATTCTACGCGGGGCGGCACCTCGGCGTACACGTGACGCTGCACCAGGCCGTCGGCTTCCAGGGAGCGAAGCGTGACGGTGAGCATTCGCTGCGATACGTCGCCGATTTGCTTGCGCAACTCGTTGAAGCGCAGCGTGTCGGTGGCGCCCAGGTGCAGGATGCAGAGCAACGACCATTTATCGCCGATACGGTCGAGGACGTGGCGCACGGGGCAAATGCTGGCGGCCGTTTGGGCATCTTGCAAAATTTTTTGCGCCTCAGCTCGAAAAACAAGGGGCTGATTATCAGTGATAGTTACGTGCATGTGCCTAAGGAATAAGAAAATGCCTTCTTGCAGACGATAAACACACCTGCTAGCTTTGGGTTACTAAAAGTAACTATTGTATTTAAAAGAACCAAGCACATGATTGCCATCACCGGAGCTACCGGCCACCTCGGCCAGGCTACCCTCAACGCCCTATTGTCTAAAGTTCCTGCCAACCAACTGATTGCGTTGGTGCGAGACCCGCAAAAAGCCACCGACCTGAGTGCCCAGGGCGTGCAGGTGCGACAGGGCGACTACAACGACCCCGCCACGCTGCAAGCGGCCTTTCAAAGCGCGGAGAAGGTGCTGCTGATTTCTGGTGACGACTTGGAAAACCGCTTACAGCAGCACAAAAACGTGATTGACGCGGCCAAGAAAGCCGGGGTGCGCCACGTGCTCTATACCAGCGTTACGAACCCCTCGGCCGATTCGCACTTCGGCGCTTCGCCCAGCCACGTGGCTACCGAGGCGTACTTAAAAGAATCGGGCTTGACGTACACGCTGCTACGCAATACGCTGTACCTGGACATTCTGCCGATGATGATTGGCGAAAACGCCCTACCCAGCGGCCAGCTCTTCGCCGCAGCTGGCGAGGGCAAAGTAAGCTACGCGCTCCGCCAGGACCTGGCCGAAGCCACGGCCACTATTTTAGCTTCCCCCGGCCACAACAACCAGACGTACGACCTGGCGCCCGCGCCGGCCTATTCCTTCCAGGATATTGCTACTGCTCTGAGTGAGGTAGCCGGCCAGCCCGTGCAGTATGTGCCCATTACGCCGGAAGCCCTGGCCGCCGGCATGCGCGAGCACCACGTGCCCGAACCCGTAGTGATGATGATGGTCGGCTTATCAAAAGCCATGGCCGCCGATGAGTTCAACCTCAGCAGCCCTACCCTGGAGCAACTGCTGGGCCGCCGCCCCACCGACTTGAAAACGTTCCTGACGGGCGTTTACGGTAAGTAAACAGCAGAATTATTCAGCAAACGGCCTCCGTTTTTACTTTACTCTGTAAGGTAAAAACGGAGGCCGTTTGCGTAATGTAGAGAGGCATTAGGTCACGTCACTGTACCGCCTGTTCTAGCCCAAGCGGGTAGATAGGGGAGGAGAACCAGCAGCTACTTGTCGCCCTGCGGATCGGGGAACTGGGGCTGTTGTCGGGCATACGGACCGGCTTCGGCGGGGGTGGCGCAGCCGGCCAAAACGGCGCATTCAAATGTCGCGCCGTGGTAATAGCGCTGAAAGAGCACCGCCACCAGCCACATAGAGGCAATGGGCGCCACAAAATACACCCACAGCCCCGTGAAATTGCCAGCCGCTACGGCTGTGCCCAGCGACCGGGCGGGGTTCAGGCTCATCCCTGAAAGCGGCGTTTCGAAGGCAATGTAGAGGGCCAGCAAGCCGGCCAGCAGCCAGCCGGCGTACTTGCGCCGCTGCTCGGAGTGCAGCGCCCAGAGCAGCACAAACATGAAAAAGGCCGAAATAGCGGCTTCGGCCAGCAGTGCCACACCCACGCCCCAGTCGCCGGGCACCGTCACGTTTTGCTTGATGTCTGGGTGAGTATACCAAGGCGCCAGTACCTGCTCCATCAGGAAGCCGCCGGTCAGAGCGCCCGCAAACTGAAACACCACGTACCAAAACGTATCGGTGGCGCTGAGGCTACCTAACTGCCAGAACGCCAGCGTGACGGCCGGGTTGAGGTGCGCCCCCGAGCGCTGCCCCCAGGCACTATACGTCATGAGGGCCACGGCCAGGCCAATGGGTAGGCCCAGCACCACGTGGCGCAGCAACTCGTTGTCGCCCAGCCACTGCCGCACTGGCGAGGTAGGGTGTTGGACCACCACCGCCGCGCACGACGCCACAATGATAAACGTGGCCGCTCCAGCTGCTTCCGCTACATAGTAGGCCCAATGGCGCCGGAGGGTAGCGAGCAGGCCAGAAGTGGAGGTGGACATAAACGGGGGCTGCGTGAAGCAAATAGTATTCGCTTAACGCAGCCCCGGTTAAAGTGTTGGCGTCGCTACAGTCGGGCTTTGCTTTGGGAGGAGCTGCCGCGGTTTTTTACAATTGGTAGGTGAGCGTAGCGGCCATTTGGCGTGGCGCAATGGGGTTGATGCTGTTATCGTCGTGAGCGTTGTAGCTAAGCTTATCAAGCAGGTTGGAGAGCTTCAGGCGCAGCGTGAGGCGCTGGTAGGCATAGCCCACCGACGCATCAAACTGCGTGTAGCCAGGCAGCGGAATCAGCTGGAAGGTGTCGTTGATGGGCTGGCCGTTGCTGCCAACCAGGCGGGTGTTGCGGCCTGCCTGCCGCTCGCCCACGTAGTAGGCCGTGAAGCCGGCTTGCAGCCCGCGCAGCGTGGAGTGGTCGAGGGTGTAGAACACGCTCAGGTTGGCCGTGTGGTTGGGGTTGTAGCGCAGCAGGCTTCCTACCTCGTAGATGTTGCTCTTGGTGTAGGAGGTGTGGTTATAGCTATAGCCCCCAATCAGCGACCAGCCTTTATAGGGCTTGCTAAGAATGTCCACTTCTAAGCCCTTGCTGGTCACTTCACCCGCCAATTCTTGAGCATTGGGAAAATCTGGATTAAAGCTTGGACTGTTTTGCAGAATGGTCTGTACCTGTCCGTCGTTCACGATGTGGTAGGCCGTCACGTTGGCCGACACGGCCCCGTTGAACAGGTCGTTTTTCACACCTACCTCAAACTGATTGAGGGTGGACGGTGGCAGCGCACCGCCAGTTTGACTAATACCCGAGTTCAGCACAAACGAGTTGGAGTAGGAAGCAAAGATGGAGCTGGTCTTGATGGGCTGATACACCAGGCCCAGGCGCGGCGAAAAAGCGTCGTCGTAGCGCTTGCTCTGCGTCACGGAGTAGTCCTTGTATGACAGCGACTTCGTACCGGTTTCCTGATACGTATAGCGCACGCCGGCCAGTATCTTCACTTTTTCGTCCACGCTGATCAAATCCTGCACGTAGGCCCCTACCCGCCGGATGGGGGTGTGATTGCGCGAGGCCAACGATAGCGCCGGCAGGTCGGCCCGCTGCTTGTACTTGTCTAGATCAAGGATGTTGATTTTGTCATAGGCTACGGCCGTGTATGAGGGCGTGGTGGTATTGTACTTATCGGCATCCATGCCTACCAGCACAGCATGGCTGAGGAAGAACGTTTTGAACTTGCCCGTTACGTCCAGCTCACCCAGAAAGTAGTCCTGCATAGTCTGGCTGCCTTGGGCGTTGCGGCTCCAGTCGCCGTTTTCAAGCACTCCAATGGGACGGGAAGTGCTGCGCTGGTCGTTGTCGTAGCCTTGGTAGCCGCCAATCAGGCGTACTTGCCAGCGGTCGGAAAGGCGGTGGGTGAGGGTAGTGGTGAGGCTGGTCTGGTCGGTGTTGTTATACGCCCATTTGGATCCTAAGAACCGGCTGCGCGGCACGTCCACAATGCGGTAGTTGATGGTGCCAATACCGTAGTCAGGGGTGCGTTCGTCGTGGAGGTAGTCGCCCTCCACCAGCAAATCCGTTTTCTCACCTACCTTAAAAAGCAGCGATGGATTCACGTAGAAGCGGTTCGACGACACGCCCTGGCGGAAGCTGCGGGCGTTTTCGTAGGTGGCGTTCACCCGGTAAGCCACGTGCTCGGAGCTGTTCACGGCGCCGTACACATCCACAAACGGCTTGTAGAAATCGTAGCTACCCACGCGCATCCCTACCTGCCCGCCCTGCTCGAAACGGGGCTTTTTGGTGACTAGATTGATAATACCGCCAGCCGCCACGTTGCCGTACAGAATAGCGTTGCTACCCTTCATCACCTCGAAGCTTTCCAAAGCCGTGGCTTCCGGCAGCGCGCCGTTGTTGTAGCGCACGCCATTTTTGAATGTGTTGTTGCTGCCCATCGAGAAGCCCCGGCTGGCCAGTTCTTCCTGGGTGCCGCCGGTGGTACCCATCACGTACACGCCACTCACGTTGGCCAGCGCATCACTGATGCGCAGCACCTGCTGCTGCTCCAGCACCTGCTGGTCGATGGTGACGATGCTCTGGGGCAGGTCTAGCGGGCGTACCGGCAGCTTGCCTACGGCCACAGGTTTCTCGTTGATGGAGCGGTTGCCCGTCACGGTCACCTCCGAAAGCTGGCGTTGGTCTTTTGCCAGCGTTAGTGGGGCCATCGCAACGGCCTGACCGGCTTTCACTTCCACCGTCAGTAGTTGAGTTACATAGCCTACGTGGGTAACAGCTACCGTCAGCCAGCCCGCAGGCGCCTGCAAGCGAAAACGCCCGTCTGCATCCGTATTCGTGCCCAGCGAGGTGCCCTGCACAAGCACTGCCACCGATTCCGCAGCTTGCCCGTCGGCTAGCCGTATCTGGCCGGTTAGCGTTCCGGTTTCCTGTTGCACCTGGCGAGCTGCCGTACGCGGTATAGACTGCGCCAAAGTATCCACAGGAAACGAAAGGCCAAGAAACAAAGGGAGGAAGAGGAGACGTGTTGCCATACCTTATTTGTAATGATTCAAAATATTGGCAAAGCAACTTCTAAATTAGAATTAAAACAAATAAGCTTTAGTCTATTTTTATTACTTCTAAATAAGAGGTAAAATTGAATAATGAAACGCTTGACCCATGAAGAGCGGGTATGTGGAAAAGATGGCTCCCACACGTAGCGATTTAATTTATAATTAATCTAAATTAGCGTCGCCTTCTTCCTTATTCATTTCTTACCCTTCATTCCATTTCCCGTGACAACTGAGAAAAGTGGTTACACGCTACGCAAGTTTATCCTAGACATTCACCTATGGTTGGGGGTAGGTAGCGGCCTTATCCTGTTCATTGTGTGTCTGAGCGGCACCCTCTATACCTTCCGCACCGAAATTACACAGGCCGTGGAGGCAGATGCCTACCATGTAACTCCGCCCGCCGCCGGGCAGCCGCTGCCGGCCTCTACTCTAGTAAGCCGCCTGGAGCAAGCCTACCCAGCCAGCAAAGTGGTAGCCCTAAGCATTCCCGCCGACTCCGAGCGGGCCTGGGCCTTCTCGCTGACTACCCGGAAAGCCCTGGCGCGCCAGCAAGCCGAGGAAAAGGCGGAGCAACAAGCAGGGAGTAAGCCCAGCCGTGAAGGTCACCGGGGCGGCGGCGGCAAGGAGAGCCGGGGTGGCAAAGGCGGCAAGCACGGCAACCAGGACTCGCAGACGCTGCTCGTGAATCCCTACACCGCCGCCGTGCAAGGCAACACCGAAACCGGCCTGTCCAAGTTCTTTATGGGCGTGATGGGCCTGCACCGCTGGCTGCTGATTGAAGGGGGAGTGGGCCAGATACTGGTAGGAACTGCCACACTGATTTTTGTGGTGTTGCAGCTAACCGGGTTGGTGTTGTGGGCGCCGGCTAAGTTAAAGCAGTGGAGCAAATGGAAAATGTGGCGGCCCGGCTTCGTCATTAAAACCAACGCAAGCCGTAAGCGCCTCAACTACGACCTGCATAATACACTGGGCTTCTACGCGCTGGGCCTGCTCACAGTGATGTCGCTGACGGGTCTGTGCTGGTCGTTTGAGTGGTACCGCGATGGCCTAAGCAGCTTGTTGGGCGCCAAAGTATTTGGGGGAAGGGGCGAGAAGCCACTGCCTTCGGCCGTGCCTGCCACCACTGGCCGCACCCTCTCCGCCGACGACTACCTGGCCTTGGCCAACCGCCAGTTGGCCTACTCCGGCGATGTACGCCTGACCCTACCCAAAGGCCCGGAAGGCTCGGCTAGTGTTCAAAAAACAAAAACGGGCTTCTTTGCCCTGGCTGGCACCGACCGCCTCACGCTGGACCAGTATAGCGGCACCGTGCTCAAGGCCGATATCTTCGCCGCCAAGCCCTTCAATGAGCAACTGACTAGCCTCATCAAACCCCTGCACACGGGCGAGGTAGCAGGCACCTTTTCCAAGATTCTGTATTTTCTGGCTTGCTTAATCGCCACCAGCCTACCCATTACGGGGGTAATTATCTGGCTGAACAAGCGGCAGAAAAGCAATCGGCGTTCTATTGGGCGGTCAGCGGCTATTGGGCAACCGGCAGTGGTAGGCCGGCCGGCGTAGCACCCTAGCGCTACTTGGTTTTGGGTTCGAGGAGGGCAACTACGGCAGCGTGGTTGCCCTCTTTGGCGAGTGCCAAGGCGTTCTTGCCGTCGTCGTCCTGCATCTTGGCGTCGGCACCGCTAGCGAGCAACAGTTGCACTACCTGAACATGGCCTTTGGCGGCGGCAGCCATCAGGGGCGTATTCCGAAAGTTATCTGCTTTGTTTACCGAAGCCTTGTGTTGGAGCAGGCTTTTCACAATATCGAGGTGGTTTTGCCCGGCTGCAATAATCAGATAGGTGGTCGGGAAACCCGGTACCATCTCTACGGAAGCGTTGGCATCGGCCCCGCTGGTAAGCAGCGCTTCTACCTCAGCCGACTTATTCTTGAGAACTGCGGTGTATAAGTCTTTGGCTGGCGTTTGTGCAGAGGCAATACTTACAAGCGTCAAGGATACTAATAGCGTAAGGAAAAGTTTGCGCATGAGAAAGCGAATAGAAAAATCGGTCGACCAAAAACAGTAGGTAAGCGCGAGGCGTAACCAAAAATTGTGCGCGAACTGATAGATCTACTGAAAATCATGTTTCACCGCGTAATAAAGCACTCGTTATTAGATAAAAATTAAATTTTTTGAAGTTAGAGGTAGCTATAACGATACAAAATAGAGTCTCTGACAAGAGCAATTTGGCTACTACTGCACGCGATGCGTGTTACACGCTCTTTGTGTTCACACGACGGAAATGACTGCTCGTTTCCCCATGCGCTGCGCCATGGTACTCGCCACAATGATTTGCAACGCGTGATATAGCATCAGCGGAAGCAGTAAGGCCCCGGCAGCCGCCCCCGGAAACAGCAGGCTGGCGAATACGCTGCCGTGAACCAATGATTTTTTAGAACCGCAAAAAACGGCCGTAATCCGGTCTTCGCGCGGAAAACCCAATAGGCCACTCACTCCCCACACAATTCCAAATACGGCGAAGTACAACCCTACCATACCCAAGCTTAGGCCCACTACATCTTGCAAGGCATAGCTACTGAACACGCCCTCGGCAAAGGATTCGCAAAATGCTGTAAAGACGATCAGTAGGATAATCACCTGATCGGAAATGCGCAGCAGCTTGCCATTGCGCTCGGCAAATGCGCCCAGCCAGCGGTTCAGTAGCACGCCGGCCGCCACGGGCACAATCACCTGCCCAACCAAATCCAGTACCAGCTCTTGCAGCGGAATACCAGTGGCGCTAGTTTGCAATACTAGTCCGGTAAGCAGCGGGGTCAGCGCAATGCCCAGCAGCCCCGACAGCGTGGCGTTGAAAATAGCCGCCGGAATGTTGCCCTGCGCAATGCTCACCATCACCACCGACGTAGACACGGTGCTAGGAAGAGCACACAGAAAGAAAATGCTTTGCCAAAGCAACGCACCCTCTGCACCCGTGAAAAAGGGCCGTACGGCCAGCGCCAGCAGCGGGAAAAGCACAAACGTAGTTAGCTGCGTAACCAGGTGGAGCTGCCAGTTGCGCATGCCGGTTTTCAGCTTGGCCGGGCTCAGGCGTAAGCCATACGCAAAGAAAATGATGCTCACGCCTACCGTTTTGATGGTGTGCCAGGGTAGGGGGCTGGCATTGCTGCCAGCATTCGGAAAAAGGTAGGCAAGCAACACCACGCCAGCTAGACCTAATAAAAACCACTCGCTCGCAATACGGGTTAGCAGGGCGGAAAAGCCAGTAGGAGGGGTCGGCGTGGGAGCTGGTTGGGACATGAAAAGGAAGAATAGTATACCGGCAAAAGTACTACGACTATAAGGGGGCTGCTATTAGAATTCTATTAGATAAGTGCTGGGTAGAGTGATATACTACTGGTATTCTGAAACACAACGAGGAGACCACGCATCGATAGGACATTCACGAAACAGGCCCGATGCATTGGCATCGGGCCTGTTGATCGGGGGCTAAACCAGTGCTGGCGCTGCGGCTGGCTGCAACGCAAACGCCTCCGCCAGCAGCTCATACGAACGGAGCCGGTCTTGGAAGTCGTAGGTGATGGTAACGGCCATGATTTCGTCTACGCCGTATTCGGCGGCCAGCTTTTCCAGCTGCATTTTCACCTGAAGGGGTGTGCCGCTCACCATGCGCTGGCGGTTGTACTCCAGACGGGCGCGCTGGGCGGGCGCCAGGGGGTAATCGCGCACGGTAGCGTAGGGCGGGGTAGGGCCGCGCGAGCCGGTTTCGAGCAGGGTCATTTGCAGGGCCAGCGTGTCTTCCAACTCCTGAGCTTTCTCCTCCGTATCAGCGCAGAGCACGAAGATGGCCATGCTGGCTGCGGACTTGGGTAGGCGCGTGGAAGGCCGGAACTTCTCGCGGTATTGCTGCACCGCCTCGGGGCCACCGTGAGGGTTGATGAAGTGCGCAAAGGTGAAGGCCATGCCCAAGTAGGCCGCAAACAGCCCGCTTTGCCCGCTGCTGCTCAACAGCCACAGCTCGGGCACGGTATCAATCAGCGGGGCGGCTTTGATTTTGGTTTGGATGGTTTCCGGGTCGGCGCGGTCAGTGAGGTAGCGGTCCAGGTCCATGAGTTGCTCGATGAAATCCTGTTCGCTGAACTGATTGCTGGGGTTGAGCACCTGCGCCGTGAGGCGGTCGGCACCGGGTGCCCTACCTATTCCCAGATCGATGCGATTGGGGAACAGGCCTTCGAGCAGGCGAAAGTTTTCGGCCACCTTCAGGGCTGAGTAATGCGGCAGCATTACCCCACCCGAACCAATACGAATGTGCTTGGTCTGACCCGCCAAATGGGCCATGAGCACCTCGGGAGTAGTGCCCGCCAGCGACTCCGAATTATGGTGCTCCGACACCCAGAAGCGGGTGTAGCCCAGGGCCTCGGCGTGTTGGGCCAGCTGCACCGTTTCGAGCAGGGCCTGCCGGGCCGTGCCGCCCTGCCGCACCGGCGACTGGTCGAGCACGCTCAGACGGATAGAAGAAGGCGTTTTCATATAAGATAGTTGTCAGTTGTTAGGGAATAGTTGTCAGAGAAACGTCTGTCATCCTGCGCTTGCGAAGGACCTTTGCACGGCAGAACGAGTCATCAGCACCTATTGGTCAACGTGATAAGGTCCTTCGCAAGCGTAGGATGAGAGTTTCTCTATCGAACTTACTAACAACCAGCCCCACCCAAAGTTCTACTCGGCCAGTGCCGGCTCACTCACCTCATTGGTTTTGCGGAGGGGCCTTTCGGGCACAAACCACGTGGCTGCCCAGCCCAGCGCAGCTAGTGCAATCACCACCAGGTATACCCGGTGAATGGCTTTGGAGAATGCTGCACGTACTACCAGCGTTGGGCCGACGGCGGTAGGTGCGCTGGCTAGCTCCGGCGACAGGGTAGGGCTATCGGTGGTGGTAGCAGCCGTGCGGGAGGCGGCGCCGGCGGCTGTTTGTGCCGTGGCGGGTAGGGCCTCGGTCAGCGTGAGTGTGAGCACCGTACCCAGTAGGGCCGTGGTAATGGCGCCGCCAATCTGCCGGAAAAACTGGCTAGCAGAGGTGGCCTGACCCATTAGTGGCGGCTCCACGGCATTCTGAATAGCCAGTGTGTAGAGCGGCATGGTAGGGCCTAACCCGATACCACAGATGGCGAGGTAGACCAGCACGCGGGTATAAGATACATCCGCGGGCATGGTGGCAAGTAGGCTCAGACCCGCGAGCAATACTACGCCGCCCCCCAGCATCCAACGCTTATAATGCCCAAAGCGCGACACCATCTGCCCGGCCACCACCGAGCCCGTCACCACCCCCAACGACTGCGGAATCAGGCTGATACCGGCCTTGGTGGCCGATACGCCCAGCACGTTCACCATAAACAGCGGCACAAAAATCACCAGTCCCAAAAATGCCCCGCCTAACAGAAAAATAGCCACATTGGCTGCTCGAAATACCGGATTTTCAAACAGACTAAAGGCTAAAATAGGATTGTCGGAGCGCAACGACCGGAGTACAAACAGCGTGAGGGATACAACGGCCCCTACCAGCAGCCCTAGCGTGAGGGGAGAGGTCCAGCCATAGGTGGCCTTGTTGAGTTGTAGGGCAATAACCAGCGGTACCAAGCCCGTTAGAAGTAGTAGGGCCGCCAGGTAGTCGAGGCGTTTGCCGGTTTCCTGCGGAGCCAGCTTGGGCATGTATGTCAGAATAAACCACAGGGCCAGCGCGCCCAGCGGCAGGTTCACGTAGAACACCAAGCGCCAGCCTGCCACGCCCGGAATCCAACCCGTGCCGTGGTCGGTAAGCAAGCCGCCCAGAAAGGGCCCCAGCACCGACGACGTGCCGAATACGGCCCCCGTGTACCCCTGGTATTTGCCCCGCTCGGCCGGCGGAAACAAGTCGGCAATGATGATGAACGCCAGCGCAAACAGCCCCGCACCGCCCAGTCCCTGAATCCCCCGAAAAATGACCAGCTGGTTCATCCCGTCGCCCAGCAGAGGTAGGGGGCCAAACTCGCCCGCCAATCCGCACAGCACCGAGCCGATCAGAAAAATAATGACTACCGTGATTTCCAGCGTACGGCGCGGATACATATCAGCCAGCTTGCCGTAGATGGGCACCAGCGTAGTGCTGGCCACCAGGTAGGCCGTGGCCACCCACGTGAAGCGCTCCAGGCCGTTGAGGTCTTCTACGATGCGGGGTAGGGCCGTAGATACAATAGTTTGATCGAGTGCGCCGAGGAACATGGCCAGCAGCACGCCGGCCAGCGTCAGGAGTTTTTCGCGGTGGGAGAGGGTCTCCGTCATACGGGGGAGGGTAGGATTCCCGCAGAGGTACGCGCCCGGTGCGTGGAGGTTGGTAGAGTGAAGCTATTAGCTGATGGCTAATAGCTAATAGCTTTTGTTCGAGCTATCAGCTAATCAACTCTATCTTCGCCCGCATGATTGCCACAAGTACCATTGCCCTGCTGTGCGGGTTTGCCTTTCTGGCCGGTTTCATTGATTCCATCGTGGGCGGGGGCGGCCTGATTCAGACGCCCGCTATGCTCTTGCTGCTACCTGGCGTGCCGGTGCCCACAGTGCTGGGTACGGGCAAAGTATCGTCGATGATGGGTACGCTGATTGCCCTGCGCCGCTATGCTGGGCAGGTGCCCATTCGGTGGCGGGTGGTAGGGCTGGCAGCGGGCACGGCGGGCGCTTTTGCGCTGCTGGGGGCACGGGCCGTGAGCCATCTACCGCAAGACTTGGTGCGGCCGCTGGTGTTGGGGCTGCTGGTGGTTATTGCCATCTACACCTTCTGGCGCAAGGATTTTGGGCAGCTGCACGCCCCGCGTCTTTCGCACCAGCGCGAGCTGCTCTACGGTGTGCTGGTGGGAGTAGGGCTAGGCTTCTACGATGGCTTTTTCGGGCCGGGCATGGGCAGTATGCTGCTATTCACGTTCGTGGGCCTGTTCGGCTACGACTTTCTCACGGCCTCCGGCTCAGCCAAAATGGTGAATGCCGCCACCAACTTCACCAGCCTTGCCTACTTTGCCTTCACCGGCCAAATCATCTACCGCGTGGCCTTACCCATGGCCGCCTGCAATATGCTGGGTGCCACCCTAGGTTCTCGCCTTGCCCTGAAAAAAGGGGTAGGCTTCGTGCGGGTGCTGTTTCTGGTAGTGGTCAGCGGCGTGATTCTGAAGCTGGCTTGGGAGACGTTTGGGGGATGAGGTGGTGAGTTTGTGAAGTTGTGAGTTTAGGAGTTAAAAAGTGTGTGTCATCCTGAGCTTGCGAAGGACCTTATTACGGCTGAACGACTGGCGTAGCAACGACTCGTTCTCACGTGATAAGGTCCTTCGCAAGCTCAGGATGACACACACTTTTTAACTCCTAAACTCACCTTTATTCCCCATAACCGCCGGGTAGGCCAGGGGCAGGGTTGCCTTGGGCGGCGCTGCCGGTGGGCACGCCCATTTTCTCTTCGCGCTTGCGCTGGTAGCGGTCAAACTGGGTAGGCGAGAGCACCTCCTTCAGCGCGGCCAGGCGCGACTGACTTACGTCTTCCACCACGCCGGCCATCTTGCGCAGGTCGCGGCGGTACTGGGCGCGGGCGGTTTCCACGGCCCGAATGCTGGTAAGGTTGATTTTCTGTACTTTCTCTACCTGCTGCGGATTCAGGCCCAGACCTTTTTGCATGTTGGCGGTGAGGCTAGTGGCGCGCTCCGTGAGTTGGGTTTCATTAAGCAACGGCGTGGCGGTTGAGGCAGCCGACGTGTTGGTTTTGCTGGGCAATGGTTTGGTGTTTTGCGCCAGCAGGGTAACAGGTGCGGCCAGCAAAAAGACCGATAAAAGCAGGGAGGTTGATTTCATATCGAATGCAAAACTACGGCAGAAAGCGAAAGGTGGGCTGGGCGTAAGCACGCCGCCTGTGCTACTTCCTCTAAAGATAGTGCCAGACTATCTGGCTTAGCCCAACACACGACCGGTTGTTTTGATGCCCGGCACCGCAGAATCTGTGCGCGTCGGGCGTAACCTTTTGGGCGCACTTTGCATACAGCTTTTTATATGAAGCGAGAAACCCGAACGAACTGGCTGACTGCCCTAGGCGCAGGCGCCCTACTGGCCGCCGCTACCCTCTACACCAACCGCCGGGGCAGCTATGAGCTGCGCAACCGCGTGGTGCTCATCACGGGCGGCTCGCGCGGGTTGGGCCTGTTGCTGGCTCGCCAGGCTGTGGCCGAAGGCGCCAAAGTAGCCATCTGCGCCCGTGATGCTGACGAGCTGGAACGCGCCCAACGTGAGCTGACCGCCGACGGCGGGGAAGTAATTGCCCTGGTGCGCGACCTCACCGACCCCGTAGCCGTGCGTACGCTCGTCACGGAAGTGCAAGGGCAGCTTGGGCCGATTGATGTGCTGATCAACAACGCCGGCATCATCTCCACCGGTCCGCTCGACAACCTGGACGAGCGCGACTTTCAGGACTCGATGAATACGCACTTTTGGGCGCCTCTGCATGCCATGCAGGCCGTACTACCCGATATGCGCCGCCGGGGCGAAGGCCGCATTGTGAACATTGCTTCCCTGGGTGGCAAAGTAGCCGTGCCACATCTGATACCTTATAGCGCCAGCAAGTTTGCGTTGGTAGGATTGTCAGAAGGCTTTCGGAGTGAGTTAACTCAGCACGGCATCAAGGTAACCACCGTATGCCCCGGCCTGATGCGGACGGGCAGCCCCCGCCACGCTATTGTGAAGGGCCAGCACCGCAAGGAGTACGCGTGGTTTATGATTGCCGACTCGCTACCCGCCATTTCCATGAATGCCGAAACAGCGGCCCGCCAGATCTGGAATGCCTGCCGCCGCGGCGACGCTGAGTTGATTCTAGGCCTGCCCGCTAAGCTGCTGGCTACCTTCCATGGCCTGTTCCCAGGCCTGGCTGCCGACGTGCTGGGCTGGGTCAATCAAACCCTACCCGACCCCGCCGGCGACCTGGGCGATGTGCGCCGCCGCGGCAGCGAACTGGAATCGGACATCACCCGCTCCTGGATAACTACGCTGACACAGGAAGCAGAGGAGGAGAATAACGAAGTGTAAGGCCTTGTTGCTAACAAGCCGTCTTTTTGTGAAACGAAGCTCCACGTGGTTTTGCATGAATCACGTTGGAGCCTCGTTTCAGCGTTTTGATACACTGACCTATACAAAGACAAGGGCATTAGACGTATTCTTCAAGAACAAGTCTATTCTGTATCTGCTTCAAAAAAACAGGCAATAGGCTGTTAAAGAGATAAATAGCGACTGTCGGCAGGCCGCGTGCTGGTGCCTGTAGGTGCTTTGCTGAGTGGCAATATGTCGCGGATGTATTTCCTACTGACATAGGTGAAAAGCGCGGTTGTTTTGTTTCTTTGCCTGTATGGCGCAACGGTATCCATTTGGTTTCTGCTGGATCATACTGTTGTTGGTGTACCCACTTGCTGGTTCCAGCCAAACCGTACCGCTTCCGCCGGTTCCAGATAGTTTGCGTGCCGTAGTATCTGCCACCAGGCCTCCCGCTGCCGCGGCGTTGCTGCGGGTAGCGCAGGCCTATTTGGCACCGTTCGACTCGGCCGGCGTGGTAGGGTACGCACGCGCGGCTGAGCGCGCCGCGCGCCGTGCCCGGCAGCCCCACGTTGCCGGGCAGGCCCTGGACTTGCAGGGCGACTATTACCGCCAGGCCGGTCGGCCGGCGCTGGCGCTGCCGCTACTGCAGCGCGCTGGGCAACAACTCATCGGTGCCCCGGCCCAGCTGCAGGCTGAGGCCCGCTACCACTTGGGCATGGCCCTGGGCGACCTGGGCCAGCCCGGCCAGGCTCTGGTGCTGTACAGCGAAGCCGGCCGCCTGGACCCCACCAACCGCGAGCTGCAGGCACAGCTGCTAAACTCCACGGGCCTGATTTACGCCCGGCAAAGCCGGCTTGACTCGGCGGCAGCCTGCTTTTTTCGTTCGTTGCGGCGGGCCGAGGGGTTGCCGGCGGGCATCGGCCCCGCGGCTGCCACACTGGGTAATTTAGGGCGGGTATACCTGCGGCAGGGTCGCTGGCGTGAGTCGGCCCGCTACTTGCGCCGGGGCATGGCCCTGGAAGCGGCTGACCTCGACACGATGGGGCTGGCCTCCTCCTGGCAGTTTTTGGGCGAGGCGCTGCTGGGTCAGCCCGATAGCCTGGCAGCAGCGCTGGCCTGCTTCCGGCGCTCAGAGCGGCTGGCCCGGCGCAGCCACCTAGCCAACTACCTACCCGCTGCCTGGCTACTGCTGGGCAAGGCCTATGAGCAGCGCGGCCAGCTCGACTCGGCCCAACACTATCTAACGCGGGCCGTAGCGGCCCAGCAGGCCCGTGGGGCGGCGGGGACGCTGGCCCCGGCCCTGATGGCTCTAGCCGAGTTTCGGGGGCGGCGGGGCCAGTGGCCGGCCGCCGAGCAGGCGGCCCGGCGTGCCGAAGTGGCCCCCGGCACCACGCTGCCCCTGCGGGCTCAGGGCTGGGAGGTGCGCCGCCGCGCCGCCCTGGCCCGCCACGACTACGCGGCCGCGTACGCCGCCCTGGTGCGCCAGCAGGCCGTGCTGGATTCCATGCGAGCCCGCGACAATCAGCAACTCACGGAGCTGATGCGGGCTGCGTACGAAACCGATGAGGCTGAGGCCCAGGTAAGTGCTCTGCGCCACGAGGGCGAACTGCTACGCCTGCGCCAGCAGCGGCTGCTGTTGGTGTTGGTGCTGGGTGCAGTGCTGCTACTGGCAGGCGCGGGGCTGCTGCTGAGTGCCTACCGCCGCCGCCAGTTGCGCCAGGAGCTGGCCTTGCGCACCCGGCTCTCGGCCGATTTGCACGATGAGGTAGGGGGCTTGCTGACGCAGATTTCAATGCAAACCAACCTACTGGGAGCCGGCCTCTACTCGCCTGACGAGCAGCAGGTGCAGCTGCAAGAAGTAGCCACGGCCAGCCGCGCCGCCGCCGCCCAGCTGCAAGACGTAGTGTGGGGCTACGATGCCCACAACGACACGACCAATAGCCTGCTCGACCGCATGCGCGACTACGCCTACGAGCTATTAGGCAGTGGCGAGCGGACCCTGTTCTTCACCGCCGACACGGCCCAGCTACCGCCGCAGCTGCCGATGGAAACGCGCCGCGCCCTGTATCTGATTTTCAAAGAAGCCCTGCACAACGTGGCCAAGCACGCCCCGGCAGCCCAGCAAGTAAGCGTGGCTCTGGCTGCCGCGGAAGCTGAGCTGGTGCTAACGGTGGCCGACGATGCCCCCGCCCCGGTTCGGGCGCCGCGGGCCAGCGGCCACGGCCTGCGCAACATGGCCGCCCGGGCCGAGGCGGTAGGCGGTAGTTGCGTCAGCGGCTACGGCGCCGTGCCGGGCCACCCGGGCTGGGGCGTGCAGGTGCAGGTACCAGTGCACTAAGGACGAGCCTGGCTGAGCGTAACGGAGTACATCAAGATGTACTTACGCCGTATGGGGGTAGGACCGTGCTTTGCAAACATGAAACATCCCTACCTGCTCTTCGCGCTGTTGGCCCCGCTGGCCGCTACGGCCCAAACCGGCGGCGTGGGCATCGGCACGAGTGCGCCTGATGTCTCGGCCGTGCTGGAGCTGTCAGCTGAGAACAAGGGGCTGCTCGTGCCCCGGCTGGATTCGGCCGCACGTGTGGGCATTGCCCATCCGGCCACGGGCCTGCTCGTGTTCCAAACCGCACCACGTCTGGGCTTCTATTACTACGGCGGCGCGGCCGGCTGGCTTTTTCTGGCTGATAAGGCCCGCGGCGGCGACAACCTAGGCAGTCACACCGCCACCCGTAACCTGAACCTAGGCGCCAACCAGCTGGTGGGCAACGGCGGCACAACGGGCCTGACCGTCAGCAGCACCGGCCGCGTGGGCATCGGTACGGGTAGCACTGCCCCGCGCGGGCCGTTAGACGTGGCCGGCGCGGGCGACACGTATCTGGTAGCGGACCCCAACAAAGGCAGCGGCCAGAGCGTGTATCTGCCTGGCCACCTGTACCTGACCCCGTACAGCAGCGCCGATCCGGTGGCCTACGTGCAGGCCCGCGTGCCCAGCCCCACAACCAGCACCAACCTGGGCCTGACCCTGCGCACCACCCATGACGGCACGCTTACGGACGCCCTGACCCTGAACGCCGATGGCAGCGCCGGTACCGCTGGCCCACTCAGCACCCAAGGCAGCGTGACAGTGCCCGCCACTAGTGCCTTCGCCTATGCCGCTCCCAAAGCCTACGTCCTGCACCTGAGCCGGGCCGACTTTGCGGCGCAGAGCGGCGGGGCAGCGCGGCAGGAGGGCGTTCTGCGTACCTTTTACCTGAGCAGCGGGGAAGGCGTGTTCGAGGCCCCGGTGCATCTGCCTCAGGAAGCTACCATTACCAGCTGCGACGTGTTTTTGCGGGATGCCAATGCCAGCAGCCAGCTGACCGTGTCCCTGCAAGCTGCCGACTTCACGGCTAGCACCCAGATTACGCTAGGGGCCTTATCGTCGGTGGACAACGCCAACTACCAAACCGTCAACATGCCGACGAGGGGGGTAGTCGACAACACCACGTACAGCTACTTCCTGCTAGTGCGCTTTCCCGCCAACAGCGCCAACCTGAGCGTGGGCAGCGTACGGATATACTACACCATTACCCAGGCCGAGTAAGCCCCGGCTGGGCCGGGTCGCTGACGCTTTACAACGGACTGGACTTCGTTAGCTTCGCGGGCGGTAGCAGCACTGGAAAGCTGCTGATGCGCACCTACAATGCAGGCGGCACGCTCACCGACCGGGGCTTCAGTTTTTGGTATTTCAACCCTGATATTTCTACCGTTCTTTATGGCTATGTCGTTGACCCTGGCTATCATCGAAGACCTGCCGGCCGTGCGCCGGGGGCTGGAAACCTACCTCTGCGCCCAGCCCGAGTTCAGTTGCACGCTGGTGGTGGGCTCGGTGGAAGAATTTCTGGAAAAAATCGGGCAGGAGGCTACCCCGCCCCGCCTGGTGCTCTCCGATATTGGCCTACCCGGCCGCTCGGGCATCGAGGGCGTGGCCCTGATCAAGCAGCGCCTACCTCAGACTGAAGTAGTGCTCCTCACGGCGACTATGGGCGACCCTGCCCGCGTGTTTCAGGGGCTGTGCGCCGGGGCGGTGGGCTTCTTTCTGAAAACCACCCCGCTGCCCGACCTCAAGGCGGGACTGCTGGCCGTGGCCGAAGGAGGTAGCAGCATGAGCCCGGCCGTGGCCCGCGAGGTGGTCAAGTACTTCCAGCCCGCCCCCGACCCCACGCAGGTGCTCTCGGCCCGCGAGCTGCAAGTGGTGCGCGCCATCGAGCAGGGCCTGAGCTACAAGCTGATTGCCGACCAGCTCGGCATCAGCCTCAACACCGTGCGCCGCCACATCAAAAGCGTGTACGCCAAGCTGCACATCAACAGCAAAGGCGAGCTGCTGGCCCGCAACGTGCGCCGCGGCTGAACCCGCCCGGCAGGTACATCAAGATGTACTTTCGCCATATAAAGTAGGACGCGTGCTTTGCAATCATGAAAGCACTTCTCCTCCCTACCCCTTGCCGGCTGCTGTTGCTTGTGCTGCTGAGCGTGCTGGCTGGCCCTACCCTAGCGCAAACGGGTGGCAGCGTGGGTATCGGCACCACCACTCCGGACGCCTCGGCCGTGCTCGACTTGTCGGCCCCGAACAAGGGCCTGCTCATCCCGCGCCTGGACTCGGCGCAGCGCGTACGCATCGCGGCCCCGGCCACGGGCCTGCTCGTGTTCCAGACCAGCCCGCGGGCGGGATTTTACTACTACGCCGGCCCGGCCGCCGGCTGGCGCTACCTGCCCGACCAGACGCGCAGCAGCAGCGGCGACAACCTGGGCAACGGGGTAGCCACCACCACCGTGAACCTGCAAGGCAATGCGTTGGTGGGCAACGGGGCCGAGCTGCCGGCCGGTGTGCGGGGGGTAGGCGTACGCGCCGATGGAGGCCTGAATGTAGGCCAACACACGCCAGGCGATAACCTGTACCTGGGCTACCAGGCCGGGCAAGCCAACACGGCCGGTTACTACAACCAGTTTATTGGATACCAGGCCGGGCAGGCTAACACGACCGGCTACTACAACCAGTTTACTGGTTACCAGAGCGGCTACCACAACACGACCGGTAGCTTTAATCAGTTCAGCGGCTATGGTAGCGGCTATAGCAACACGACGGGCGACCAAAATCAATTCAGCGGCTACGAGAGCGGTGTTCTTAATACGGAGGGCAGCAATAATGTATTTAGTGGCTACCAGAGTGGCTACCACAACACAACGGGCAGCTACAACCAGTTCAGCGGCTACCTGAGTGGCTACTACAACACGACCGGCAGCTTCAACCAGTTCAGCGGCTACCGGAGCGGCTACTACAACACAACGGGCAGCAATAACTGGGCCTTCGGCTACCTGGCCGGCCCTACCACAGGCAACCTGACCAACGCCGGGGCTATCGGCTACCGAGCCCAGGTTAGCCAGAGCAACTCGCTGGTGTTGGGTGGCACGGGCAGCAACGCCGTGCGCGTGAGCATCGGTATCACGGCGCCGTATTCGCAGCTCAGCAACACGGCCGACAACGTGGTGGGCAGCAACGGCTTCGGCGTGAGCAGCCCCTCGCTGACGTGGAGTAGCCCCGAGCAGGGCTACACGGCCGCCTTCTACAACGGCAACACCAGTGGATCCGGTGGCGGGGCGCTGGCCGTGAAGGTGGCTTCGGCCTCGGCCGGTACCGCAGTCCTGGACGTGAGCCGGGGAAGCACGCAGAACGCCACCGGTACGACGCTGCTGCTCGTGCGTGCTGATGGCAACGTGGGCATTGGTACGAGCAGCCCTGGCTACACGCTGGATGTGGCCGGTACCATTCGCGGCAACAACGTGTCGCCTTCCGATGTGCGCTTCAAGCAGCAGGTGCGGCCGCTAACCGGGGCCCTGGCCGGAGTGCTGGCGTTGCACGGGGTGCGCTACCGCTGGAACGCGCTGGGGGTGGCCCACGGCGGGGTAGCCGGGGCCGAGCAGGTAGGCTTGCTGGCGCAGGAAGTGGAGCAGGTCTACCCGGAGCTGGTGAGCACAGATGCGCAGGGCTATAAGGCCGTCAACTACGCCCAGCTCACGCCCGTGCTGCTGGAGGCAATCCGGGAGCTGGCGGTCCAAAACGAGGTGCTACAGGCGCAGCTACGCCTACAACAGCAGCGCGCCGATACCAGCACAACCGCCTTCGAGCAGCGCCTGCGGGCCTTGGAAGCCGCGGCTGACCGCGCCGCCGTCCGCTAGCCCGGCAACCGTCGCCGCCATTTCTCTTCCGCACTTCCACACTTCACCTATCACGATATGAAACACACTCTACTCCAAGCCTGCCTGCTACTGCTGCTGAGCCTGCTGGCCGGCTCTACCCTGGGGCAGACGGGCGGCAGCGTAGGCATCGGTACCAGTACGCCGGCCGCCTCCGCCGCCCTCGACCTGACGTCAACGAGCAAGGGCTTTTTGCCGCCGCGCATGACCGTGGAGCAGCGCAACGCTATTGCCAGCCCGGCGGCTGGCCTCAGCATTTTCAATACGACCAGCGGCCAGCTCAACTATTACGACGGCAAGCAGTGGCGTGAGTCGGTGGCGGTAGCGGCCGATAATACGAGTGTACCGGCCGGCGGTACCTACACGTACACCGTACCAGCCGGCGTTACCAGCCTGCGGGTGGAGCTGGCCGGCGCCAGCGGCGGCAGCTCCGTTGGCAACGGCGGGCGGGGTGGTCTGGTGCAGGCACAGCTCAGTGTGAAGCCAGGGCAGGTACTGTACGCCGTGGTGGGTGGGAGTGGGGTCCAAGGGCCGATAAAGCAAGGTGGCGGCGGCATAATTCTCCGTACCACCGACAATGAAGGCAGCGGCGGCTTCAACGGCGGCGCTAGTACGATGTCTGGCGTTGCAGGCGGCGGTGGCGGTGCCAGCGACCTGCGCGTGGGTGGTACGGCGCTGGCCAACCGGGTGCTGGTGGCCGGCGGTGGCGGCGGCGGCGGCTACTACCTAAACTCAACCGGGGGCGAAGCAGGCGGCAGCGGCGGCAACCAGACCGGGGCTACGGGGCTCTACCACGGTGCCCTTACCGGGGGGAAAGGCGGTAGCCAGACGGCGGGCGGAAAAGGCGCGACCAACGATAATCCCTACTGGGTAGGGAACGACGGTGTGCTGGGCGAGGGTGGTATTGGGGGTGGAGGTGGGGGCGGCGGCGGCTACTACGGCGGGGGAGGCGGAGCTAACTACCGAACCCAATACGCTTACCAGGAGTATGGCAGCGGCGGGGGCGGTGGCAGTTCCTACGCCGCGCCATCAACCTCCGAGCTGGGTATCAGCAACGTGACGATGACGCCGGGCGTGCAGTCGGGCGATGGGTACGTGACCATCACGCCGCTCTACGCCAGCTACCCCGCCCCGGCCCTGGACGTGCGCAACTTCGTGAACAGCCCCTGGCGCAAGCAAGGCACTATGGTAAGCACAACGGTGGGTAGCGACCTGGTAGGCATTGGCACCAGCTCGCCTTCTGCCCAGCTTGAGGTGCAGTTGCCTGCATCCACGGCTGCCGCCTCGCTCAAGCTCGAGCACCGCGGCTCCAACCTGATTGTGCGCCCGCTCAACGGTGGCAATTCGGCTAGCATCATCGAAAACACGGCCGGTAACCTGTTGCTCGAACCCAGCGGCCAGGGCAACGTGGGCATCAACCAGACTAACCCTACTTACCGCCTCGACGTGGGCGGCAGCATCTACGCCACGGGGGTTATCATCTCGTCCGACCAGCGCTTCAAAACGCAGGTACGCCCGATTACCGGGGCCTTGGCCGGGGTGCAGCAGCTGCGCGGGGTGCGCTACCGCCTCAACGCGCTCGGGCTGGCCCGCGGCGGTAATGCGGGCGAGCAGGTGGGATTTCTGGCGCAGGAGCTGGAAAAGGTGTATCCCGAGCTGGTGAGTACCGATAACCAAGGCTACAAATCCGTGAATTACAGCCAGCTGACGGCCGTGCTGGTGGAGGCTCTCAAGGAGCAGCAGCGCCAGCTCGACCAGCAGCAGACTCAGCTTACAGAGCTGCGCGCCCGCCTGGGCGATCAGCAGGCCGACCACGCCGCCCTACTCACGCTGCAAGCCCAACTGGCCCGGCTTCTGGGCGAGGCCCCGCCGTCTGCGCCGGCCCCCGCCGCCCGCTGATTCGCCCGTGTTCTACGTCTCAGTGCCTACCCTCATTCTTTCCGCAACGATTAGCACGCTTACTACATGAAAAAAGTATTCCTGATACCCCTGGTAGTCCTGCTACTGGGCCACCGACCAGCGTGGGCCCAGCAGGAGCGGGTCGGTATCGGCACCCTCAACCCGACCCAGACGCTCGACGTCGACAGCACCCTGCGCGTGCGTACCCTCACGCCGCCCAGTGGCAACCAGCTGCTGGTGGCCTTGTCTGATGGTACGCTGGGCCTGAGTGAGCCACTGGCAGCTACGGCGGGCCTGGGGCTGTATGCCCAGGTGGCCGGCACCAACCCAGTGATGATAGGCCCTGCCAGCGGCACAGCCTACACGCGGGTGGCGGCGGCCGGGCGCTACCTGTTCGTGGCCGGCGGCGACCAGTTCAAAGTCTACGACGCGCAGGCTACTCCCACCTTACCCGTCTACACGGGCATCAATTCGTCGATGAGCGGTACGGTAGGCGCGCTGGCTGCCAGCGGCAATACCCTATACGCGGCCTCTACAGCGGGGCTGGACAAATTCACCATCTCCAACGGCTCCACCTTGGCGCTCTTCGCCCAGTACAACCTGCCCCTGGCTCCGGCCGGCACCACCAGCACCGCTATCTATGACGCTGTAGTGGCGGGTCGCTACCTCTACGTAGCGGCCTGCTTCAGCAATTCCAGCAACACCGTGGTGCGCGTTCTTGAGTTGAGCACCGGCCAGCCCACGTCCGTGGCCACGCTGCCGCTGGGCCTAACTGGCCGGGTGCAGCAGGCGGCCGACGAAAGCCGCGGCCGCCTGCTGGTAGCGCCCGATGCAGGGGCTTTGCAGGTGTACGCCCTGGCCACGCCGACGGCGCCTACCCCTGTGCTGGTTGCCACGGCTCCGGCTACGGCGCCGAGCCTACCTACCTTCGAGGGAGGGGTGGCGGTGGTGGGCGGCATCCTCTACGGAGCCAACAACGCCACCACCCCGCCCACCCTCGACGTGTACGACGAAGCCAGCCCGGCCGACCCATCGCAGCCCGCGGCGCTGGGCGCGGTGCGCTTGCCCAAGAAGGTGCGCGACTTGGCCGTGGCCGGCGAATATGCCTACCTGCTCACGGCCGATGCCAGCAGCTACGAGCTGGTGGCGGTGCGGGTGGCGGCCCCGGCCCTGGTGGGCCTCGACGCGGCCGGCAACGTGGCCAGCGTGGCGCCGGTGCTGCCACCCACCGACAACCTGGGCAACCACCGCGCCACCCAAAACCTGAACCTGGCGGGCTTCCAGCTCGTGGGGAACGGCGGTAGCCAGGGCCTGCGCCTCGACGCGGGCGGGCGGGTAGGCGTGCTGACGGCCCCCAGCAACAACTTCCGCCTCGACGTGGGCGGTACGCTACGCACCACCCGCACCGCCGTGACGGGCACCCTCGCCACGCCGACGCTTACGGCCAGTACCAGCCTGAGCACGCCCAGCCTGCTGGCCCCCGTTACCGGTGCGCACCCGTGCCTGGCGGCGGCCACTGGCCAGGTAATCGTCAGCGGGAGCAATACGGCGAGCAGCGGCAGCGACAATTACTCGGTGGCGCGCACCGGCGCGGGCACCTACCGCCTCACGTTCACGGCCGGCCCGCTAGCGACGGGCAATCTGCAGGCGGCCGCCTTTTTGGCCGCGCTGGTGGGCACCCCGGGGTTCGTCACGTTCACCGCCTCCACTACCAACCCCTACATCGACGTGTATACCCGCAACCCCAGTGGGACGCTGACCGACCGGGACTTCACCTTCAGCGTGTTTCTACCTTAACCTCATCCTACCTTTTCCTTCTATCCACGCTTTTTTCTGATATGACTACACCTTCTACCCTCTTATGGTGGCGAATGGGGCTGTTGCTAGTGAGCCTGCTGCTGAGCGGCACCGCGGCTCTGGCCCAGCACATTGGCATCGGCACCAACGCACCAACCCAAACCCTCGACGTGAACGGCAACCTGCGCGTGCGGGGCCTGAGCAACCCCGGCCGCAACGGCCGCCTGCTCTCGGTGAAGCCCGATGGCACGCTCACGGTGGGCGATACGCTGGGCGGGCTGTCGGGCCTGGGAGCCAGCTCGCAGTTGCTGCCCGCGCCCGTGCTATCCCCAATACCCCTGGGCAACAACACGTACTACACCGATGAGGCAGCCGATGACCGCTACCTCTACCTGCTGGGCAACAAAGAAGTGCGCGTGTACGACATGGCGCGGCCCACCCAGCCCACGCTGGCGGGCCCGCCGTCGGCCATAGTCCCCAATCGGGGAAAACGGCTAGTTGTAGCCAACGGCTAAGCCTACATCTTCAACTTTACCGATACGCTGGACGTGTACCAGATCACCACACCCACCACCTTCGCCTTCCGGCGCACCGTCATCAACCGGCCGCCCGGGGCCTCCAGAACGGCGTATATGGATATAGCAGTGTCTGGCAACTACCTGTATTACGTGGGCTACTTCCCCGGTCTTAGCCCAACCATTAAGCTGCTGACCTATGACCTGACCGACCCGGCCAATCCCACGCTGCTGAACATGCTGGACGTGCCCAATAGCCAAGGGGAAGTCCGCCCCGTGCAGCTGGCCGCCGACGAGCAGACCAATACGCTGTACGCCCACATCGGGGGGTACCCCTATTCACTATACCAAATGGCCGCGCCGGGTAATCCCACGTCCCTGCGCACCACGGGCCCCTTGAGCGTCACGAGCCCGCGCTTGGTGGAGAAAATGGGCGCGTTGGGCGGAATGCTCTATCAGATAAATATCGACCACGTCCACCTCCACATACTCAACGTAAGCGGTAGCCCCGCTGCTCCGCAGGACCTCGTTTCGATACCCATTCCCACCCGCGTTTATGACGTAGACATTATCGGCCGCTACGCTTACCTTTCTGGTTCTACGGGCGGCGGGTATAGCGTATACGCGGTCCAGATAGCGGCGCCCTCGGTGCTGGCCTTCGACCCCAGCGGCAACATCAGCACCCAGTCGGCGGTGCTGCCTACCAACTCTGGTAACCTCGGCAACCACACGGCCGTGCAAAACCTGAACCTGGCCAGCTACCAGCTCGTCGGCAACGGCGGCGGCAGTGGCCTGAGTATCAGCAGCAGCGGCCAGGTGGGCATTGGCACCACCACGCCCGCTGCTACCCTCGACGTGAACGGCGCCACCCGCGCCACCAACCTAACGGCCACCGACGCCGTCCAGGCCGCTACAGTGCTAGCCAGCACCAACGTGCAAACTTTCGCCGTGCTCACGCCCGCCACCGGCAGCCACAACATGCTGGTGCAGGCCTACGGCTCCATCGGCAGCGCGGGCAATGCCTACGGCTCTACCGACAATTATTCCGTGAACCACACGCCCGGCAGCAACACTTACCGCATCCGTTTCACTCCCGCCAGCGGCCTGGGTACTACCGTCCTCAGCGCCGCCGTGGTCAACCTCACGCTCTACGGTGCTAACCCCGGCTTTGCCACCTACACGGCCACCGAGTCGGGTAGTATCGACGTGACGACAACCAACGCCAACGGCCAGGCGGCCGAGCGGGGTTTCAGCTTTACCGTGTACCTACCCTAACCCGTCATCGTTATGCAACAATTCATTTCAATGGCGGGTCTGCTGCTAGGACTCACGGCAGGCACCGCCGCCGCCCAAACCCTCACGACCACCGCCGGTAGCAGCCTGACCGTGCAAAGCGGCGCCACGCTCTACGTAGTGGGCGGCGTGCAGCAGGCCAGCGGGGCTACCCTCACCAACGCTGGCACCGTGCAGCTTACGGGCGACCTACTCAACGCCGGCACGCTGACTTCGCCAGGCCTGCTGCTGTTTAGTGGTAGCCAGGACCAGACATTCTCGCCCGGCTCCGCTACGGTGGACAAGCTGACGGTGGCCAACACCGGTGGCGCTGGCAATAATCGCCTGCTACTGCCGGCTGACCTTACCATCGGCACCCAGCTCACGCTCACGCAGGGTTTGCTGCGCACCCAGGGTAGTGCTACCCTGCTGATCCCCAACGGTGCCCGCGTGGAGGGCGAGGCCGACGGCCGGTACGTACAGGGCCGTCTGCAAGTGAAGCGAACGGCGGTAAATGGCACCGTGGACTTCACCAACGGCTTCACGCTCACTACCAACGGCCAGAACCTAGGCACCGTGACAGTAACGCGTACGGCGGGTCTGCAAGTAGGCGGGGTCAGCTACGGGCAGAGCGGGAGCGGCACCAACCAGGGCATCGACCGAATGTGGCAGGTGGAGGCTACCCAGCCGCTCGACCCAGCTACTCCGGCCACTGTGAAGGTGAGTTGGGTGGCCGACGACGACCACGGACTGACGCTGCCGACCACGGCGCAGCTCTGGCGTGCCGAGCAAGGCACGGGCCCGTGGGCGCCGCAGGGTGCGCCGGTCAGCGTCAGTGCCCGTTCGTTTACGACCAGCGTTGGGCAGCTGGGCATGCTTACCCTTAGCAGCTCCAATCAGCCCCTACCTGTGGAGCTGGTGCGCTTCACGGCCGAGCGCCGCGGTGCCGCGGCGCTGTTGCGGTGGAGCACCGCCTCGGAGGTGAACAACAACCGATTTGAGGTAGAAGTGAGCGAGGATGGGTACGCGTTTCGGCGTATTGGCCAGGTGTCGGGGCACGGCACGAGTAGCCTACCCCACGAGTATCAACTGCTTGACCCAGAGTTGGCTCGCTACGGGGCAGCACTGGTGTACTACCGCCTGCGGCAGGTAGACCACGATGGCACCACCCACTTTTCGCCCGTGCGCACAGTAGTTGTCAGTGGGCAGCCGGAGCTGGCTTTGTTTCCAAACCCAACCAGTGAGGCTACCACACTAATGGGTGCGCTACCCGGAGCAGCGGTGAGCGTGTATGACTCTATGGGCCGCCTGGTGCACACGAGCACCACCGATGCAGCCGGCTCGGCCCAGCTACGGCTGCCGGCTGGCAGCGCCGCGGGGGTATATATGGTGCGAACTGGTCAGCACGCCCTGCGCCTAATAAGGCAATAGGTAGGCGGTAACTATTCTCTCATGGGCTTTATTCAGCCTCCACAATCCACCCGCTGACGTGCTGGGCTGAGTTAAACCGTGACGCAGGAAGTGGAGAAGTAGGAAGGGTAGCGCAAGAAGTTGAGCAGTGCAAACTACTCAGGTCCTCAACCCGTTATGTTGAGGACCTGAGTAGTTTCCGTATATTCCATCAATGAACCAAGCCAAACGCATGAAAACCATCTCGATTCTCCTTGCTAGCGCTGCGCTGCTTTATATCTCGGTTTCGGCCGCTGCTCAAACAGCTCCGAAACCGAAGGTTAAAACAACTACATCTTCTCAACCGCGCACCACTAAGAAAGTGCCTTCTAAAAATCTGGCTGTTATTAGAGATACAGCTACCTTCCTGCGTTCGAGCCAGCCAAATGATGGCCGGATACGTGTTCCGATCCTGTGAAAGTTAGAAGTATCGGGTAAGCCTTACTTCAATATAACTACCTGTATATTTTTGGCAGGCTCCGCAGTGGTAGCCATGCTTACGCACTCACTCGGCACGGTCGAAGCCCTAAATAAACTAAGATAATACTATGAAAACCCTATCCATGCTTCTTGTAGGCGGCACTTTGTTGTGCCTTTCGCTATCAGCCGCCGCACAAACAACGCCGGCTGCAAAACCGAAGGCTAAGACAATCATTTCCGATCAGCCGCGCACCAATAGAAAAGCGGCTTCTAAAAATCTTACTGTTATTAAAGATACGGCTGCTTTCCGCCGTTCGAGCCGGCCCGGCATGATGCCTATTCGTGTGAAGCCCAGTCTTAAGTAGGCATTACTCAGCTCTGACGCGAACAGTGGTTTATGTTTTCCGCCATAGGTTGCGCAACAGCGCACACGTTACTACTCAGCTCATAGCAATAATGGAAGCCGTGGAGCCACGGATAGGCCGGAAGTAAGTAGTTCTGTCTCTCAGTTCGATATAGCTAACAGGCGTACCGACCACACCGCCGCCACGGTGGTAAAATACTAAGAATGAGCTCGGTGTAGGGTAATGTTGATGTAAAGAACTCTCTAGCTTAACAAATTCTCCTCGTAGCTGGCAGAATCGGCTACAGCACTGGTTTCTGCCGGCGTGGTCAGGTGCATGCTATTTGGCTGTACCCGCGTAGCCAGTGTAGCGCTGAGCGCCTGCGCCGCCGCTACCACCTGCGCCGGGTAGTGTAGGCGCGCCAACAGCCGAATAGCATTGCGCGTGGTGAGCGGACCCGCTTTGAGGCGGTAGTCGAAATACCAGTCTTCCTCCGTGACGGTTTCGCAAAAGTGGTACTCAATAAAGCACGACTGCAAAAGCGTGCCCAGCTCCCCGTCGTGGGTGGCTGCCACTACCCAGCTGCGGGACTGCAAGTATTCTAGCACAGCCTTGTTGGCAGCGATGCGCTCCTGCGTGTTTGTGCCTTTGAACAGCTCATCCAGCAGCAGCAGATAACTGCCGGGGGCCGCGTCGCAGGCCAACAGCAGTTGCCGCATGGTTTCGGCCTCGACCAAATAATAGCTTTTGCCCGTGGACAGGCTGTCGGCCAAGTTGAGGCTGGTGAGTACCCGGCAAAAAGGGGCGCGATAAGCGGTGGCGGGGCACGTGGCTATTGTCTGGGCCAGTAAGGCGTTTATGCCCAGCGTGCGCATGAAGGTGGTTTTGCCCGCCATATTCGAGCCGGTGAGCAGTACGGCGAATTCGGTCAATGTGAGGTCGTTGGGCACGCACCCTGGCACCAGCGGGTGGTAGCCGCCTTGCAATTGGATGCCCTCGGCAGGCGGCCCAAAGTGCGGCACGCAGGTGGCATGGCGCTGGCGGAAGCTGGCCACCGCCAAGGCGCTATCTACATAGCCCACGGCCTCAAAGACAGCTCGAATGGCGGGCGCCTGCCGCTGTATAGCCACCCGGCAGCGGGCATACAACAGCTGGTCAACTAGCAGCAGCATCTTGAGCAGTTCCAGCAGCCCCATATTATCCTCTACCTGAAAGAAAGCCGCTTGCCGTAAGATACCTCCCAATCGGGCCAGGGGCGCGGCCAGCAGTTGCAGCGGCTGTAGGGGTAGGGCTGCCCGCTGCAACTCTCGCCCTGCCCGGTGCAAGCGGCCCAGTTGCAGCAGCGGACGAACATAGAGCTGAATCCGGGCGCGATGCCGAAGGTGAAACACCGCATTGAAGCAACCAAACGCAAGCGTGCCCAACCAAAGCACGGGCAGCCAAAAGCCCCCGAGCAACGTGGTCAACAGCCCCAGCGCGAGCAGCGCCGCGAAACGTACGTTGGGCAACGCGGGCAGGGGCTCCTCGCCCAGCAAATCAACCAGGTAGTACGCCTCTGGGGCCGTCAGCTGGTCGAGGGCGAGTAGGGCTTGCCCGCGGGCTGCGGGTTGCTGCGCCAACAGGGTCGCGGCGGCGTCAAACTCCTGTAGGGCAGCCTCATCGGCGAGCGGGCTGCGCAGGCGGTGGTAGAGGCATTGCTCGCCTACCGGGCTCACAGTGGCATCGAGCAGACCGAAGAGCGCGTCGCCGTTCAGGTCGGCCCAGGTTTGGTCGGGTAGGCGGTGGTAGGCGGGCTCGTGCTGCACATGGTTGTAGTAGCGGGCCACTAGGGGAGTACGAGGAGTGTGCGCAGCCGGCTGTTGCCAGGCCGATTCCAAGCGGCGTAAGCGCTTGCGGGTAGAAGTCCACATAAGAGGATAGGGTAGCTACCAGGGCACGGGCAGTGAGGTGGTGCCACTGGTCATTATAAGTAGCGCTAAAGGTAGCGCAGTAATGATTAATAAAAGGGCTTTATACCGAGTCGTCTGCCGGTCGGACGCCGTAGGCATCCGACCGGCAGACGTCGATAGAAGCTTGGTGTTTAAGTACTGTTTAAGAGAGAATTACTAGACTGGTTACAATAGATGAGCGAGCTAAAAAGTGTCATTATTTCGAGGCGAGTCCAATAAGTCTGGCTACCTTCAACGCCACTACCGCCACAGCTTCGGCAGGCTCCGCAGCAGCGCCCATGCTACGACCCCGCTCACGGCAATGATGGAAGCTGTAGAACTGCGAATCGGCCGGAAGCGGGTAGTGCCTTCCTTCATCTCGATATACCCAACAGGCGTGACAACCACGCCTCCACCGCCGCCCGAACCGGCTGCTTCGGGTAGGCGGCCGCCGCCACCACCACCAAAACCATAAACGACCCGCGCCACAGGAATCACGGTGGTGCCGTTGCGTTCTACAGGCTCGCCGTATACGGTGCGGGCAGTGACGGTAGTGCTGAGTTGTTCGGCCAAGTTTTGGGCGACTGTGAGGGTAGGGGAATCAGAAGGAGTCATGAGAAAATCATTTGATAAAAGACTGTCATGCTTCGTCAAGCTCAGCATGACAGTCTAAAGAAAGTAAACAAAAAGAAGCCAGCGGCATACACCGCTGGCTTCTTTATTATTCAACTGAAATCTACTTTAGAAAGCAGCCAACAGCGTTTTCAAACCTGCGGCAGCATCGTCGCCGAGGTGCACGTGCAGGGTGCGACGGTCGGCGCTTTGCAGGGCCTCCAGGTCGCCTTGGGCCTGGGCATCTTGCAGGGTGCCGAAGGAGTAGGAACGGCCGGGTAGGGGCAGATCCTGCGGGTGGCCTGCCGTCAGTTGCAGGAATAAGCCCGTGTTGGGGCCGCCCTTGTGGTACTGACCGGTAGAGTGCAGGAAACGCGGACCGTAGCCAAACGTGGTAGCCACGTGCAGCTTGTCCTGAATCTGCTGACGCAGCTCCGCCGTCTCTTCGTTCACCGCTGCCGATTCGGTGAGGTAGGCTTGGATAGATACGTAGTCGCCGGCCTTCGCTTGCGCGAAGAACTGCTGCACCAGTTCCTTAGCTGAGCTGCCCGACACTGCCGAGTAGTAATCCAGCCCGCCTTCCGACAGAGCTTTCTGCTGCTCCGGTAGGCTGCCTTTTTCGGCTACCTCCTTCATAATTTTGTCGGTAGCGGTTTTGGCGGCCTGCACGTTGGGCTGGTCGAAGGGGTTGATGCCCAGCACCGCGCCGGCAATGGCCGTAGCGGCTTCCCAACGGAAGAATTCGGCACCCAGGTCCAAGGCATCCTTCATGCGGATAGTGATAACCGGGTGGCCGGCCTCTTGCAGCGTCTTCAGCTTCTGCGTGTTATCTTCATCGGCTTCGTTTTCATAGCCCACGTACACAAACACGCGGTCCTGGCCGTACACCTCGGGCTTACCCAGGTGCTCGCCGGCAACCGGCAAAATGCCTTTGCCTTCTTTGCCAGTGCTTTCAGCCAGCAATTGCTCCAGCCACAGGCCCAGGTCGCTGAGCGACTGAGGAACTACCAGCGTGAGCTTGTCGCGGCCTTTGGTAGACAGCACGCCCAGGGCGGCGCCCAGCTGCAAGCCGGGGTTGTTGTCGCTGGGGCCGTAAGCACCGCAGGCACGCATCATGATAACGGCGCGGGCCAGCAGCTCGCCCACGTTGATGCCGTAGAGCGCAGCCGGTACCAAACCGAAGAACGTGAGAGCCGAGAAACGGCCGCCTACCTCGGGGAAGTTCAGGAACACCTTGCGGTAGCCCAGCTCCTTGGCCGTCTCGATGAACGGGGAGCCGGGGTCGGTGATGCCGATGAAATTTTCGCCGGCTTTCTCGCCTTTTACGGCTTTCACCTTCTCGTAGAAATAGTCGCCGAACGCCAGCGGCTCGGCCGTAGTGCCCGATTTGCTGGCTACGATGAACAGCGTGTTTTCCAGCGGTACAGCCTTTTCAATCTCTTGTACTGTACCAGGGTTGGTGGTGTCCAGAATCAGCACGTCGAGGCCGTTTTCACCTTTTGGGAACGACTTCTCGAACACGATGGGGGCCATGGTGCTGCCGCCCATGCCCATTACCACTACGTGGGTGAAGCCGTCGGCCTTAGCTTCCTGCGCAAACTGCTCCAGGCGGCCTACCTCGTCTATCATGGTTTCGGCCACGCGCAGCCAGCCCATGTAGTTGCGGATGCTCTCCTGACCTTTAGCGTCTTGCGTCCACAGGTCGGCCTGCTTGTTCCAGAAACCCGTGATGAAATCCGACTTCTTATACTCCTCAATCTTGGCGTCTACCTCTTGCTGGTACTCGCCTAGTTGCATCTCAGCTTCTACCGGCTGCAAGTCCAAGGCTTGCACGCGCTTTTTCTCAATCGAGTCGATCAGCTTAGCGAAGGGTTCCTTGAACTTCTTACCGCCGTCTTCTTCCAGGAACTGGGTACGCTCCTGCAAGTCGATGCCCAGCTTGGGTAGGGCGTTCAGCACTTCGTCTACTTGGTCGAGGTTGGTTTCCAGCGTGTTGGCTACTTTGCCTTTTTCGCGGAACAGGTCCAGGGTTTCCACCGGAATGGTGTTCACCGTTTCCGGACCAATGAGGCCGTCTACGTAGCGCAGGTCGTCGTACTTGGGGTTTTTGTTGCCAGTGCTGGCCCACAACAGGCGCTGCGAGTTGGCACCTTTCTCCTTGAGGGCTTCCCAACGTGGTCCGGCAAAAATGCCTTTGTAGAGCTGGTAAGCCTTCTTGGCGCTGGCCAGAGCTACCTCGCCCACCAGGGGCTCGGCCAGCTTGGCCTTCTCGCCGCCTTCTTCCACCATTTTCTCTAGCACGGGATCCAGCAGCACATCGATGCGCGAGAGGAAGAAGCTAGCTACGGAATTGATGTTGTCGATGGCGCCGCCGGCTTTCACGCGGTCTTCCAGGCCCGAGATGTAGGCTTCGGCTACGGCCTCGTAGCGCTCCAGCCCAAAAATCAGCGTCACGTTTACGTTCACGCCTTCCGAGATGAGCTTGCGGATGGCGGGTAGGCCTTCCAAGGTAGCCGGTACCTTAATCATCACGTTGGGGCGGTCTACGGCTTTCCAGAAGCGCAGGCCTTCCTCAATGGTACCCTCAGTATCGTTGATGAGGTTGGGGCCTACCTCCAGGCTCACGTAGCCGTCGCCGGAGTTGTCGTGGCTGTCGTAGAGCGGGCGGAACAGGTCGCAGGCGTGCTGCACGTCGGCTACGGCCAGCTCGGCGTAAATGTCGTCGGCCGATTTGCCTTGCAGAGCCAGAGCCCGGATGGTGGTATCGTAGTCGTCGCTGCCGCCAATGGCTTTCTCGAAAATAGCCGGGTTCGACGTCACGCCACGCAAATCTTCTTCCTTGATGCGCTTTACCAACTCACCGTTGATGAGGATTTTGCGACGGATGAAGTCCAACCAGATGCTTTGGTCGAATTCGCGGATTTTGTTGAGTGCGTTCATAAAAAATGGGTAGAAGCTGGGGCCGGAGCCCCGGCCGGAAATGTGTTAGGACAGTTCGCGGCGCTAAGCTAGGGAAAACCAAATATTCAGGCTAACGGATTTAAGAGGGAGAATACCGAAACCGTTGCCGAGGTAGGGCAGAAGAGTTGTCATTCCGAACGTAGTGAGGAATCTGAGTAGCAAGTAGCTGTTTTCCTCAGATTCCTCACTGCGTTCGGAATAACAGATTACTTCAGCACTTCCTTCTTCTCAATACCCACGTCGTTGCCTTTCAACAACTCGCGGGCTTGCTTTACAACGTTTTCTACGCTGAAGCCAAATTCGGCCATCACTTCCTCGCCGGGGCCCGATTCGCCGAAGCGGTTCATGCTGATGGTCGTGCCTTCGTCAGTCACGTATTTGTGCCAGCCAATGGGTGAGCCGGCCTCAATGGCAATGCGCTTGCGCACGGCGGGGGGTAGGACTTTGTGCTGATATTCAGTTTCTTCCAGCTCAAACAACTCCCACGACGGCATACTTACCACGCGCACGGCCACGCCTTCCTGCGTCAGCTTCTCCTGGGCTTCCAGGGCCAGCGACACTTCCGAGCCGGTACCAATCAAAATTAGCTCTGGTTGGCCGTTGTCGGCGTCTTTCAGGATGTAGGCGCCTTTAGCCACGCCTTCGCGGGCTGAACCCATCGTTTCCTGGTCCAGCACCGGCAGTTTCTGACGGGAGAGGATAAGCGCTACCGGCGTTTCAGCCTGGGTAAGCGCAATGCGCCACGATTCCACGGTTTCGTTGGCGTCGGCGGGACGCAGCACAATCAGGTTGGGTACCGTGCGCAGGCCAATCACCTGCTCCACCGGCTGGTGGGTAGGGCCGTCTTCACCTAGGCCAATGCTGTCGTGGGTGAACACGAACGTGGCCGTGGACTGGGCCAGTGCCGTGAGGCGGATGGAGCCGCGCATGTAATCGGAGAAATTCAGGAACGTGCCGCCGTAGGGACGCACGCCGCCGTGGCGGGCCATGCCGTTGAGGGCACCGCCCATGGCATGCTCGCGCACCCCAAACCAGATGTTGCTGTCCTCATAGCGGCCCGGCTGGAAGCTGTCCTCGCCCTTAGTCGACATTTCGTTGGACGAGGCTAGGTCGGCGGAACCGCCAAACAGGTAGGGCACGCTCTTTTTGAGAGCCGTAAGGGCTTTACCCGAAGCCTGACGGGTAGCCAAGGGGCCATCGGCGGGCTTGAACACAGGCAGTTCGGCATCCCAACCCTGGGGTAGGTCGTGGCTGAAAGCGGTTTCGAACTGCTGAGCTTCGGCCTCAAATTCCTTTTTATACGCAGCAAACTGCTCGTTCCATTCTTGTTGCAGCTTGGCGCCGCGCTGGCCGGGTTCCAGCAAGTGCTGCTTCACCTCATCAGGCACAAAGAACTTCTCGTCCGGATTCCAGCCCAAGAACTCCTTGGTTTTGCGCACGTTTTCAGGGCCGAGGGGCGAGCCGTGCGACTTATTGGTGCCTTCCAGCGGCGAGCCGAAGCCGATAATCGTCTTCACGGCAATAATCGAGGGGCGGTCCGTCTCGTTTTGCGCTTCGCGGATAGCGGCTTCAATGGCGTCTAAGTCATTGCCGTCGCCTACCGTCTGAGTGTGCCAGCCGTAGGCGTCGAAGCGGGCCATCGGGTCTTCGGTGTACGCGAGGCTGGTAGGGCCATCGAGCGAAATGCTATTATCGTCGTATAGATAAATCATCTTGCCCAGCTTGAGGTGACCCGCCAGCGAGGCGGCCTCCGAGGCAATACCTTCCATCAGGTCGCCGTCGCTCACTAATACGTAAGTATAATGGTCGACTACATTGTGGCCGGACTTGTTGTAGGTGGCGGCCTGGAAAGCCTCCGTCATGGCCATGCCTAACCCGTTGGCAAAGCCCTGGCCCAATGGTCCGGTGGTTACTTCCACGCCCGCCGTCAGGTTCGACTCGGGGTGACCGGGCGTTTTGGAGCCCATCTGCCGGAAGCGTTTCAGCTCCGACATCGGCAAATCGTAGCCGTAGAGGTGTAACATGCTGTAGAGCAGCGCCGAACCATGCCCGGCCGACAATACAAACCGGTCGCGGTTGGGCCACTCGGGGTCTTGGGGGTTGAAGCGCAGGAAGCGCGACCACAGCACATAAGCCATGGGAGCGGCACCCAGTGGCAAGCCGGGGTGGCCGGAGTTGGCCTCCTGCACCATATCAACGGATAACAGACGTAGGGTGTTGACGCTCAGCTGGTCCAGGGATTGTTGGTTTTCGGGCATGATACGGAAAGATTGAAAGAAATTTAGGTGCAAAAGAAGAGTAACCGGCATCGTTGCCAGTAGCCTTGGGGGCTGGTTGCGCCCAGAGACGTTACTACTTAGTACGGGAAAAACCGTGTAAACGATGAATAAAACCTGGGGCTGACGGGCAGAAGCGCAGCCAAAAAACCAGATTCATCGTTATACCTTTGTGTATACAACGCTCGTTCTCGTACACTACCCCGCTTCTACGTATAATGTCCCGTTTGCATCTCGCGTTGCCTGCGCTGTTGCTGCTATTGTGTCTGGTAGGCGCTACCCCGCCCCAGCCAGCAGCGTCCGCGCCCCTCACCATTGCCGCCGCCTCCGATTTGCAGTACGTGATGGATTCGCTGCTCACCATCTACCGCCGCCAGCAGCCGCAACAGCACGTAAAGGTGGTGTACGGCTCCTCGGGCAAATTCTACCAGCAGCTCAGTCACGGCGCCCCGTTCGATATCTACTTCTCCGCCGATAGCAACTACCCTCGCAAGCTGCACCAGCAAGGCCTCACGGCCAGCGCGCCCCAGCGCTACGCCACTGGCCGACTGGTGGTGTGGAGTAAGAAGCTCGACCCACGCCCGCAGGGTCTGAATACTTTGCTGAACCCAGCCATTCATAAAATTGCCATGGCCAACCCCGCCCACGCCCCCTACGGCCAGAAGGCGCAGGAGGCTCTGCAACACTACCACCTCTATGATAAGCTGAAAGCGCACCTCGTGCTAGGCGAAAACATCAGCCAGACGGCCCAATACGCCACCACCGGGGCCGCCGATGTGGGACTGCTGGCGTTGTCATTGGCTCGTAGTCCGCAACTACGCCGGCAGGGGCACTACTATCTTATTCCCGCTGATGCGCACACGCCCTTGGAACAGGCCTATGTGGTGATGAAGCGCGCTGCTGGCAACTCGGCGGCTACCTCGTTCACGGCATTTATCAGCAGCGCCCCGGCCAAAGCCGCGCTGAAGCGGTATGGGTTTGAGTAGGGTAGGAGCCTTGAAAGTCGTCCGTCATATTTATCTGTCATCCTGAGCGGAGCGAAGGACCTTCCCACGGCAGAACGAAGTCGTTCATTAGTAACTCCAACGTGAGAAGGTCCTTCGCTCCGCTCAGGATGACAACCTAAGAAAACATAAAAGAATACCGCTTCCACTTTGTCTGACTTCTCCCAAACCCTACTACTCACCGCCAAGCTGGCTACTCTCACTACCCTGCTGCTCTTGCTGCTGGGCGTGCCGTTAGCCTACTGGTTGGCGTATGCCCGGTTTCGGGGCAAGGCGGTGGTAGAGGCGCTGGTGAGTTTACCGCTGGTGCTGCCACCTACGGTTATCGGGTTTTACCTGCTGCTGGCTTTTAGTGCCGATAGTGGGGTAGGGTACTTCCTGGTGCACACGCTGGGACTGGAGCTGAACTTCACGTTTGGCGGCATTCTAATTGGGTCGTTGGTATATAGCCTACCCTTTATGGTGCAGCCAGTGCAGGCCGCCTTGCACAATGTGCCCCGCTCGTTGCGGGAGGCCGCGTACACGCTGGGCAAGTCGCGGTTGACGACCTTGTGGCGGGTGCTGCTGCCCAATATCCGGCCGGCGTTGCTGAGTGCTTCGGTGCTGACCTTTGCGCATACCGTGGGCGAGTTTGGGGTAGTGTTGATGATTGGCGGCAACATTCCGGGCCAGACGCGGGTTGCTTCCATCGCCATCTACGACGCCGCCGAAAGTCTCGACTACGCCCGCGCCAACCACTACGCGCTGGTGTTGGTAGGACTATCCTTCGCGGGGCTATTGCTGCTGGCCGCTTTCACCAAACGCTCTGCCAGCCGCCTACTGTGATTGACCTGCACCTCACCAAGCCCCTGCAAACCGCGCACGGCCCGACCCTGCTAGACGTGCGCCTGTCCGTAACAGCCGGTGAGTTGGTGGCCGTATACGGCGCCTCGGGCGCCGGCAAAACCACGCTGTTGCGCCTGTTGGCGGGCCTAAGCCGGCCCGCCAGCGGCCATTTACGGGTAGGAAACGATGTGTGGTATGACCAGCAAAGCGGTATCTGGCTACCACCCCAGCGCCGTAGCATTGGCTTCGTATTTCAGGACTACGCGCTGTTTCCGAACATGACGGTGCGCCAGAATCTAGAATTTGCCCTACCTGATGCGTCGGGCAAGGTGTTGGTAGACGAGCTGTTGGAACTAATGGACCTAGGCGAGCTGGCCCGGCGGCGGCCGCAGCAGCTTTCGGGGGGGCAGCAGCAGCGCGTGGCCCTGGCGCGGGCGCTGGCCCGGCAGCCCCGCCTGCTCCTGCTCGATGAGCCCCTGGCTGCTCTGGACGTACCTACCCGCCTGCGGCTGCAACAGGCGCTGGCCGCGGCGCACCAGCGCTTTCAGCTCACTACGCTGCTCGTAAGCCACGACTACGCCGAAATAACGCGGCTGGCTACCCGTGCCGTGGAGCTGGACGGGGGTAGGGTAGTGCGCAACGGCTTGCCGTCGGCGGTGCTGCCCGGCACTGACACAGCTCCCAACTTCCGGCTGACCGGCACCGTAGTAGCCGCCGAGCCTTCGGCCACCGGCCAGACATTGCAGGTAAGGGTAGGAGAGGAGGTAGTAACCGTGGAAGTAAGTGCCGCCACACCCTACCAAGCAGGCGACACGCTAGTGCTAACAGGTAGCGTGCAACGGGAGAGGTAGCTATTGTTTGAGTTAACTATTGTCCGGTGTAAAGACGCATATTTGCGTCTCGTCGTTGTTGATGTTGTTTGCTGAAACGGTGCTGACGCGAGTTCTTCAATGAAGAGACGCAAGTATGCGTCTCTACACATCTTTTCAGCTAATTCAAATAGCCGCTACAGCAAAGGCATTTGAGTGTTTGAATAAAGGCGAAACTCCACAGTAAGGCAGCGCGTTTCTTACGCATCATTCGACCACTCACCATTTCCCGCCCGTGCCCGAACTACCCGAAGTCGAAACCTACCGCCGGTTTCTGGATGACCTTATTCTACATCAACCCATTACGGCAGTAGAAGTGCGCGACGCCCATGTGCTCACCACCGATGAGGACACGCTGCGGCGCTACTTGGTGGGTAGGCAGGTAATGGCCACGCGTCGCTTGGGCAAAAACTGCTTTCTCGAACTCGACAACGACACTGTGCTGGCCTTGCACTTTGGCATGACCGGTGACGTGGGCGCCTACCGCGACGACCCCGACGCCCCGCGCTTCACCCGCGTGGCCCTACACCTGGCCGACGGCATGCGCATCGCCTTTGTAGACCCGCGCAAATTCGGCCGCATCCGGCTGGCTGGCAGCGTGGCCGAATACCAGAAGCTGAAAAAGCTTGGTCCCGATGCGCTCGATATCACTTCTGAGCAGCTGCAAGCGGCGCTCAGCAAAAAGAAAACGCTGCTGAAGCCTGCTCTACTCGACCAGCGCATCACTGCCGGCTTGGGCAACTGGATTGTGGATGAGGTGCTGTTTCAGGCCAAAATCAACCCCGAACGGCTGTGCAATACGCTTACCGAGAAGGAGTTCAAAGCCCTGCACGCGTCCATTCAACTGGTGCTGAAAACGGCTATCCAGCAGGAGGCCACGTACCGCAACTTCCCGGCGTCGTTCCTGATTCATGCGCGGGAGTGGGACGACTCGGCCACGCCGGGTACCGACAAGCACCGGTTTTGCCCGCGCCACCCGCGCACTGAAATTGAGAAGAAATACGTGGGTGGTCGGGCTACCTACTACTGCCCCAAATGCCAGCCAGTGCCCGTCACGGCCAGTGAAAAGCCAACGGCCAGCGGAACCCAGGGGTAGGGAAAGCGTAAAAAGTAGCCCCTCCACTTTTAACGAATTCGCTTATGTTTCGCGCAGTTGATTATCCCGATGAAAACCTGCTGGCCCTTTATATCGGTGGCATGCTCACCAAAGCCGACTACCAAGGCGTGGTGCCTACCCTCGAAAAAAAGGTACAGCAGTACGGTAAGGTGAACGCCTACCTCGAATACCAGGGCATTGAAGATGTGACTTTGAAAGCGCTCTGGGAAGAGTTGAAAGAAGATGTAAAGCACTTCACCAGTTTCAACCGCGTGGCTGTGGTCAGCAACGACAATACATTGGTGAAAGCCGGGGCGGCGCTCAGCTCCGTCATCACGCCCAGCGACGTGAAGCACTTCAACCCCGACGAAAAAACGGTAGCCCTGCAATGGGTGCGCGGCGAAAACGCCGTGGCCTCGCCGCGTACTGTAGATGTGTATTCCTCGTAGAATCAATAGAGGCGCGTTACACACGCCCATCGTTGCGTCTGTTTTGGTGAGAAAAATCAAGTTTTCAATGCCAAGTCAGATGAATATGCCGCAACAGACGCGTGCAACGCGCCCTTACAACGCAAAAGAGCCAACCGCACGCGGTTGGCTCTTTGTATTTCCTGCTACGCCTTCTTTTTGCTTACGAAGCGTCGGTGAGCATCGCTACCAAGCGGCCGTTGGGGTTGTACACCGCTCCCGAAGTATCGATGTATAGGCGGCGCTGCTTAGAATCAACCAGGATCAAAGGGAAGTCCTCGTCGTCGGAGCGAGTGATGCGGCCCACTACTTCGGCGGTGCGGGTGCCGGGCTCTACGTGCACCACGTTCAGGCGGTCGGTGAGGTAGAAGGGCTCATCGGGAGCGTCGCGGAAAGTAAGCTTGCCCACAATGGCGGTGCGGTTAGCTACGTTGCGGGCCACGGCAGGCGCCGTAGTCTGCGGACGCAATACGGCCGGCGCGGACGAAGGAGCCGTAGTACGCGTACTGGCCGCAATCTGGGTGTTCGACTGCTGCCAGCCCCGGCTGATGGCCGCGAGGCGTTGGCTACGGCCAGGGTGGGTTGCGGAGCCGTGCTCGTCCGATATCACCGCCATAGCGGCCTGCGCTTGGGCCAGGCTGGCGCCCATCTTGCGCAACACAAAGCCCGAAAACTCATCGGCTTCCAGCTCATCGGCGGGGTTGGAGCCGCGGCCTGTGAGGGTATGACCGTTGAGGTGGTGCCCCATTTCGTGGGCCAAAATGCTGGTGCCGGCCCAGTCGGTGCGGCCGGCGCGGTTTACGGCTGCCACAAACTGCGGATTATACAATAGGTAGCGCTGGCCATTGTAGACCACGGCCGCGGCATTGTCTACCTCCGAGGTAGCCTGCAACTCGAAACGCGGTTTCAGGCCTACCACCGAGGTAATATCGCGCAGCACGTCGCGCTGGCCGGTGGAAGTTTGGGCGTAGGAGGTGCTGGTCAACAGGACCCCCATCACCAGGAAAAGACCCGCCAAGCGGCGGAAAAAGGCGTAGGACATGGAAGTGAGTTCTGAGTGGCTGATAATAGAAGGCAAATAATACGCCATAAAATCCTATTTGGCAGACATATCGGCTTCTATCTATACAACGCAGAACGCTACCTTTTTCGTTTACTTTTCCTGCCCTGGCGAGCCTTTTTTACAGAAAATACACCAAAAAACAGTGGGGCGCCTCCCATCTGGAAAGCGCCCCGCTGTATGATAGGTAGTAGGGCTATAAGCGCACGCCGATACCCGGCCCAAAGAGGAAGAACAATTTCCCGCCATTTACTAAGTAGCCTCCGCCAAGATAGAGTGGGAACGTAAGCTTAGCGTCGCTGCGGGTCGGGTAGACCGAGCCGAGCACTACAATACCCAAGTCGCGGTTGGCATTGCTAGTAGGACTCAGGTTGAATGCATTGAGTGCTACGAAACCTGCACCTACTTTATAAGGGCGGGGCTTGTTGATTTTATTAGGATTGTAAAACGTTAGCTGGGCCAGCGTGGCTAGGCTGATGCCGCTAAAGGCTGTATAGTTGTTGTTCTCGCCGTTGCCATTTATTTGCTTGGTAAGCAAACCGGCCGGGAAGCTAATGTCGATGTCAAACTTCACCCTACGCTGCAACACTAGGTCTAGCGTTTGCGAGTAGCCCTTGTCGCCGTACTGGCTGGCCACGTGCTGCACGGTTACGTAGATGTGCGCCCAATCGTCGAGGTCGTAGGTTTTGCGGGAGAGCAGGCTGTTGAGGTTGATGTTGCCGACCTGGCACTGCGGGTCGCGGTAGAAAGCGGCCCGCAAGGAGTTGTCGCCGGGACACACCACCACGTTTTCAATGGTGCGCATCTCAATCAGGTTGCCTTTGGCGTCCTGGGTTCTGATCTGAAACGTGAGGTACTGCTTCCCATACAGCTGCTGGTCAGCGTCGATGGCGTTGGCATCGAAGGAAAACACCACGTCGCGCACGGTACGGGGGTAGAGGATGGGGCCGTTGAGGGTCGTAACGGGGCGCGCTGCCTCCCCAAACGTCACCTTCACGAAGTCCAGCGGGTGAGGGCGCTGAAACTCGCGCACGTTCAGGCCCTGGCCCGTGTTTTCATTGCCGTTGTAAATGGCCACGCGCTTCTTATCAATCCCAACGGGCACCTGCAAGCGGTAAATCACCGCCGACTCCGAGCGCACCGATGAGTCGGAGGGAACCACGCGCACATCCTCGAAGCGAAAAGGCGCCTTCAGCAGCGACTCGCCCTCTAGGCGTACATCTACCGTTTCGCCGGGATTCACGTTGGTGTTGGTGGTCCAGTCGCCGCCGCGGTGCCGCACGCTCACCGTAGTAATGGTGGTTTTGGGCGAAATGTTGAGGTTGGTGATGTATTTGGGCTGGTCACCGTCCTTTATATATAAGTAGCTGTCCGTTTGGCGGTGGGTGTTGTATACGCGCAGCCAGCACAGCACCCGGTCGTTGGAAAGGTACTGGCGCGTGAAAATTTCAGCAACGAGTGCCCCGCCGGCTTCTTCCTGATCTTCTACCCGGTAGGTGTGCTTCAGGTCGAAGGTGCGGCCGTTGTCGAGGATGATTTCTACGCCCTTGCGGCGGGAGCTTTCATCCAGCGTAATCTCTTTTTTGTCGACGCTCAGGAAACGTAGGCGGCTGCTCTTCACCGTGAATTCCTGCCGGATAGGGGGTAGGGAGTAACTCAGCTTCCGACCATTCTCAATCAGAAAGGGCCGCTCGGTTTGCATGCGCAGCGTGATGCTGCGCGTGCCCGTTACGTTGGGCAGCACGTGCAGCTTCAGGCCGCCATTTTCCTGCGCTATGCGGTAGTCGATGTCCTGGCCGTGGGTCCACTCGCCGGTGGCGCGCACATTTTTTACGTTGTTACTGGTCAGGTCGAACACCTTCTCCTCGCCCACAAACAGCTCCGTATCGGTGGGGCGGAAGTCGAGGGAAGTGCGCGTGACAGGCAGCAGCTGCACCGTTTGGGTGAATTGCGGGCCGCGCAGGCTGTCGAGGTTGGCTTGGGCAAAAGTGAGGCTGAGGTAGCGCACCCCAGTCAAGGCCTTGAAGCGAATTTTGGTGCGATAGTACTCGTTGTTGACCGGCGTGAGCGAGTCCAGCTGCTGGAAGTCGGCGGAGCGCACCAGGCGCAACGGCGCACTGGGGTTCATGCGCACAGGATAGGCCATAATTTCGGCCGTTTCGTCTTCCTGACGGTAGTAGAAATACAGGTTCAGCTCGCCCTGCACGGCAATCATGTTGCGGCTGAGGGCGTAGTTGGTGGTGTCGGTGCGCAGCAGCAGCTCGCGTAGCAGCGTGGCGTTACGGGTGGCCGCAGGGCTAACTGTCGTTGGGGCCGGTGCTTGGCTAGTGCGGTAAGTAGGGGCAGGGGTAGAGGCTGGCACATCTGGCACCGGGGCCGGGCTGGTAGGCTGCTGGGCCCAGCTACGAGAAGGAAACAACCACAACAGCACAAAAAACGACAACCAACCTGTGCCCCGTAGGGCACGACGCAACAAAGTAGGCAATAGCACGGGCAGCAGAACAGAGGCGAACAAACAAAGCAAGCGCCGAAGCGCAAGCAAAGGTAGGGCCACGAGGCCGATTCGCGCAGAAAATTCGGCTTGCTACCTCTCTACATGCCGGTTCCTACTGGAAAGGCAGGCTTGCACATCGAGTTAATTTCAACTTTTTATTGTCCATAAAAGCCCACGGAGCGCAGTCATTTTCTCCAACTTCTAGCCTACCCTTGAAGAGGGACCAAACGGACTGATACGGTGTGTATAGGGGCAGATAGCAAGCCAAAGAAGAATAGGCTATATATAAGAATAATTATATCGATAAAAAGAGCTGTATACTCAACAGTAAATTGATTTTCAATAACTTAATAGGAGAGGTCGCGTAAGATAAGACAGATAGTTTAGAATCTGATCCAGGTTAAAAGCCTGTTGCCAATGCCTACCAACGACCTTGCTAATCAGCCGCCACTTTCGTCAGCGAAAGTCCCCATAATAGAGGAGAGGGCGGTGATTCACCGCGAGGTAGTGGAAAATGGTCGGGTGCGGTTATCCAAAACCGTACACGAGCACCAAGAGGATGTAGACGTCATCCTACGCCACGAGGAAGTGCAGGTAGAGCGCGTCGCCGTCAACCAGTTTGTGGCCGATGGCGTGGCCCCTCCCACACCGCGATACGAGGGCAATACACTCATTGTACCAGTAGTACGCGAAATCGTGATGAAACGTCTGCTGATTGTAGAAGAACTACACATTCTGAAACAACAAGTGGAAACCCACGAAACGGAAACCGTAACGCTACGTCACGAGGAAGTGAACGTGGAGCGCTACCCCGCCAACGGAGCAACTGACGCTTCTCCTGATCAGTAACATTCTCTCATACTTAACCACCACCTAACCCCTAAAAAAATGACTCATACCGTAATTGGAATGTTCGATACCGCCGACCAGGCAAAATCTGCTGCTCAACAACTTGCTAGTGCTGGCTTCAGCCTAGACCATGTAGACGTAGCCTCGCGTAACGACGATACAACCGATACTAATGATGTAAATCGCGGCCGGTACCGTAGCAATACTAACCGCACCGAAGAAAGCTCTACCGACAGCATCGGCGACTTCTTCAGCAATCTGTTCAGCGATGATGACGACAACGCTAATCGCTATGCTCATGCAGCCCGCGAAAGCGGCTCGTTGGTAACCGTACACGCTCACTCCGACGAAAACGCCCGCCAGGCCGCCGAAATTCTGGACCGTTGCGGCGCTGTTGACGTGAACGAGCGTGCCGAGCAGTCGGGTTATAAGGGCAAGGCTACGAATACAAACGCAAACAACGCGAATGCCAACGCCAACGCAACCAATCAAAACACCAATGATCAGGTGTCGGCGAAGGTAATCGAGGAAAACTTACAAGTAGGTAAGCGCGTAGAGCAAACGGGCGGTGCCCGTCTGCGTAGCCGCATCATCGAGCGCCCCGTGGAAGCCAGTGTGCGTCTGCGTGAGGAGCATGTGAACGTAAACCGCAAGCCGGTAGACCGTCCTGCTTCGGAAGCTGACTTTGAAGCTTTCAAAGAAGGTAATATCGAAGTAACCGAAAGCGCCGAGCGCGCTGTAGTGGGTAAAGAAGCCCGCGTGGTGGAAGAAGTAACGCTGGGCAAAGAAGTAACCGAGCGTGAAGAAACCATCCACGACACTGTGCGCAAGACGGAAGTAGACGTAGAGAAGTTGAACAACAACGACCGTCCTGCCGGTGACCCACGTCGCTAGAATCAAGGACCAATCCTTATAAATACGTAGAAAAGACGGCTGCTTTGCAGCCGTCTTTTTTATGCTCATTGCCTAAGATTTACTGCTGTAGCATGGTAAGAATGCCGCATTGCGCAACCCAACACTAGCCTGCACGGTATTAGAAAAGCACTAGGTACCTGCCATAGTGGCCGGGCCATTCCTTTCACTTTCCCGAATGACCACACCTCCCCCTACCTCCCGCACCCATACTTACAACATGGGCCTGATTGGCAACTGCGCCTTCCTGGGCCTGATTGGAACTGATACGGCCGTGCGCTGGCTGTGCTGGCCGCGCTTCGACAGCAGCTTTGTGTTTGGTAGTCTGCTTGACTCTCACAAAGGCGGTGAGTACAGCATCCGACCCGCCGAGGGGGAGTTTCGGAGCAACCAGTACTACCTCGACAACACCAACGTGCTGTGCACCGAGATTGAAACCCCTGACGGCCGCTACCGCGTCACGGACTTTGCCCCGCGCTTCACGCAGTACGAACGTAACTACAAGCCCCTGATGTTTGTGCGGAAGGTGGAGCCCTTGCAGGGTACGCCCCGCGTGCGGGTGCGCTGCCAGCCGGTAGGGCAGTACGGCGAGCAGGCACTCAGCCGCCGCCGCAGCTCCAACCACATTGCGTTTCTGGGCTTGGAGGAAGAAATTCGTCTCACTACCAACATTCCCCTTACCTACGTGCTCGATGACCAGGATTTTGTCCTGAACGACACGTTTTATCTAGTGCTTACCTACGGCGCTCCGCTGGAAGCACCCTTGGAAAGCACCGCCGAACGGTTTCTGCGCGAAACCACCCAGTACTGGCGCAAGTGGGTGAAGAGCATGAGCATCGGCACGTTCCATCAAGCAGCCGTAATTCGCTCAGCGCTAGCCCTAAAGCTGCACCAGTACGAGGACACGGGCGCTATTATTGCCGCCACTACTACCTCCCTACCCGAAGCGCCTGGCTCGGGCCGCAACTGGGACTACCGCTTCTGCTGGATGCGCGACACCTATTATATCCTCACGGCCTTCAACAACATTGGTCATTTCGAGGAGATGGAGCGCTATTTCCACTACATCGCCAATATCTCGACCAAGGTAGAGGACAAGTATCAGCCCCTGTACAGCATCAGCGGGGCTTCCAAGCTGATTGAGGAGGAACTGGACCTGGAGGGCTACCTTGGCAACCGCCCCGTACGTATCGGCAACGATGCCTACACGCACATTCAGAACGACGTGTATGGGCAAGTGCTGGTTGCGCTGCTGCCGCTCTACGTAGACCGGCGCTTCATCGATTTTGAACGCACCCACACCGAAAAGCTGATCTACGACGCCCTGCGCCTGATTCGGCAAACCATGAACCAGCCCGACGCCGGGCTGTGGGAGTTCCGCACGTTGTCGCAGTACCACGCCTACACTTACCTGTTCCATTGGGCGGGTAGCCACGCGGCGTGCAAAGTAGCCAGCTACTTCCAGAACCCCGAAATACAGCGTATGGCGCAGGAGTTGATGGACGAGGCGGCTGATAAAATTGAACAGTGCTACAACCAGGAGCGTGGTGTATACACCAACGCCATTGGCTCACCCCACCTCGATGCCAGCACTATGCAGTTGATCCTGATGGGCTACCTCGACCCAGCTTCCGAAAAAGCCCGCCAGCACTTGGTAGAGTTGGAAAAGGAGCTGATGACGCCTGAAGGCTTGTTCTATCGCTACCGCCACGCCGACGACTTCGGCACGCCCGAAACCACGTTCCTAATTTGCTCTTTCTGGTACGTAGAGGCCCTGGCCGCCGTCGGCCGTCTCGATGAAGCCATACGCGAGTTTGAAAAGCTGCTCAAGTACACAAACCATCTGGGCCTGCTTTCCGAAGACGTAGACGCCAAAACCGGCTCGCAGTGGGGCAACTTCCCGCAGGCTTACAGCCACGTGGGCTTGGTAAACGCCGCCTACCGCATCTCCAAAAAGCTGGACCGCCCGAACTTCTTGTAGGGTTATAAAAAAGCTGTTGGCCGTTAGCTGATAGCTGTTAGCTTCTCTAAGAGATAGAAAGCTAACAGCTATCAGCTAACGGCCAACAGCTTTTTTATCAGTGATACTACTGCGGCACGCTCACCTCTGCCAGGCTTTGCAGTAGCTCCTGCACCTCTGTGGTGCCGGGCACGTGGAAGCGCGCCAACGAGCGGCTGTTACGGCCTACCTTAATCGTGAAAGCATCTTTGGGCATTGCGCCGAAGGTATCCTCGTCGGTGCGGTCGTCGCCGATAGCCAGGATGAAGTCGGGCTGGTAGGTGGCCACCCAACGGGCGGCGGCGGTGCCTTTGTTGAGGCCGGCAGCCTTAATCTCAATCACTTTGTTGCCCTCCAACACTTGCAGGTCGCTGTTGCTGGTCAGGAAGCTGAGGTGGCTGATAAGCTCGCGCACGCGCACGGCAGCTAGCTCGGCATCGGCGCGGCGGTAGTGCCACACCAGCGAAAAGTCCTTGTCCTCGATAAATGACCCCGCCGTGCGGCTCACATACAGCTCTAGGGTAGGGCGGATTTCCTTCATCCAGTCGTTGCGCATGGGCTGAAACAGTGTCCAGTCCTGGCCCGCGGCCCGCAGCCATACGCCGTGCTCGGCAATGAAATCGACGGGCAAATGGCCCAGCCATTTTTGCAGCGTCTGCCGGTCGCGCCCGCTGATAATCACCACGCGGTTGTGCGGGTCGGCGCTCAGCGTAGTCAGGGTTTCCAGTATTTCCGCCGAGGGCGCCGCCTTCTGCGGATTGGGGTGGAAGGGCGCCAGCGTGCCGTCGTAGTCGAGCAGCAGCAGGCGTTGCGAAGCGGTAGTATATTGTTGGCGGAGCGTGGTGGCTTCCGTCGCATCCAGCATTTCGGTGGCGAGGGTCATCTGTTTGATTTTAGTATACGCCAGACGATTCATAAACAGCTCCGTCCAGTGGTAAACGTTGTAGTGCTGCACCAAGGCCTGCATGTTGGCTAGGCGCATTTTCTGCTCCTCCTCGGGCATTTCCAGCGCCTCATGCATGGCTTCGGCTAGCTGGTTCATGTCGGAGGGGTTGATGAGCAGGGCGTCGGACAGCTCGCGGGCGGCGCCGGCCCGCTCACTCAGAATCAGCACACCGCTATGGTCGGCCTTGCTGGCAATAAACTCCTTGGATACCAAGTTCATCCCGTCGCGGATGGGCGTTACCAGGGCTACCTCCGCCATGCGGTACAGGGCCGTTAGCTCTTCCAGGGGTAGGGAGCGGTAGAAATAATGAATCGGGTTCCAGGTGATGGTGCGGTAGTCGGCATTGATGCGGCCCACCAACTCGTCAATCTCCTCCTTCAACTCCTGATATTGCGCTACCTGGTCGCGCGAGGGCACTACCAGCATAATCAGCGTAGCGCGGCCCTGCCATTCGGGGTAGCGCTGGAGCAGCAGCTCAAAGGCCCGCAGCCGCTGGGCAATGCCCTTGGTGTAGTCGAGCCGGTCGATGGATAGGATGATGCGGGCGTTGGGTAGGGCCGCCAGGTAGTTTTGCTCGTGCTCCTGCGCCACCTCCGAGGCCGCGGCATTAGCGTAGCGCTCATAATCAATGCCCATCGGGAAAGCATCAATCAGCACCGTACGATTCTTCAACTCTAGGCGGCCGTTCTGGCTGGGGTAGCCCAGCAACTGCGACACCGAGCTGAGGAAGTGCCTCATGTAGCCGAAGGTGTGGAAGCCAATCAGATCAGCGCCCAGCATGCCTTCCAGTAATTGCGTGCGCCAGGGTAGGGCGCGCAGCAACTCATACGACGGAAACGGAATATGCAGGAAAAAGCCAATGGTGCTGTGCGGCCGGGCCTTGCGTAGCATTTGCGGCAGTAGCAGCAATTGGTAGTCGTGTACCCAAATGGTATCATCGTCGCCGGCTGCCTCCAGCACGGCATCACAGAATTTCTGATTCACGGCCACATACGTCTCCCAGTGCTGCTCATTGTATACGGCATACTGGCTGAAGTAGTGGAAGGTAGGCCACAGCGTTTCGTTGCTGAACCCCTCGTAAAAACCCTTTATTTCGTCGTCGTTCAGGAAGACCGGCTGCATGCTGTCGGCCTGTAGTTTGGTGGTAATCTGCTGCCGCTCCGTTTCGTCGTCTGCTACCAGGCCGGGCCAGCCGATCCAGACGTTGCCCTCGGCCCGGTAAATAGAGCCCAGCCCCGTCGCCAATCCGCCTTCACTGGGTGTAAAAGCCAGATCGTCGTCGGTGCGCTGTACTTTGGTAGGCAAACGGTTAGAAACAATAATAGTACGCGACATAGAAAGAAAGCTTGGTGAAAGAAAGAGTAGGCATTCAAGTAATAAGTAGTACGGAGTAGAATTGTTTATTACCGAATGGGAATAACGATTATTACAAACGATAGGTTAGGGTAAGGTCATCAGGCACAAGTCAACACCGCAGTAATTCTGTTTTTTGGTATAATGGCTGATCTTATTGCTACTCACAGAATACAACAGAAATTACTATAGTACTACTGTAATCGTCAATAATACTATCGTGCTGTGTTTTGCTGCACGACTGTCCTGTGTGGTGCAGTTATTCCAGTGGTCGTAGGTAAAGAAGACTATTGATTTTTAGGGGTGATGTGCTATACATGAGTAGAGCATTGAAAATCTGTCAACATTTTTTCAATAGAGAAAAATACTATTGTCCTTACGCGGTATAGAATATCCTGCTGTCAGAGTACACAAGCAAGTAACCCGCATTTCATGAGTTAATTGCTGTGGTACAGTTGTAGCGGAGTGTAGCTTGGGGTAGATGAACCAGTAGCACTAAAAATAAAAGTCCGATTAGCGGCAGCTAATCGGACTTTTAAAAACAGGGGCCGGATAAATTACTCGGCAGTTTCGGCTTTGCGCGGACGGCCAGGCTTGCGGGCACCTTCAGCACGAGGCTTACGCTCCTTGGCGGTAGGCGTGTAGCCGGGCTGTAGCATTTCGTTTAGCTCTTCTAGCAGCGAATTTACTTTCGTAACGTTTTTGCGAATCTGATTGAGTAATTGCTCGTTGGTGGCGGCATTATCAACAATTTCCTGCAGGCGGGCAATATCCATGGTTGCCATTATGAGTTAAGTTGTGAGTTTAAATTAACGTGTTGTAAATGTTACGTGACAAATATAGTGTTAGTTCCTGAGTGGTAATAATAAAAAATAAATTAATTAATAGATGTATGAATGATATGGTTTGCACAAGATTACGCCTGCGGTTTCTTCTCTTGTTTTTTATTATTACGTCAATGCGTGTAATAGTTATGCTGAATGGTTGAAAGACAATTTTTTAATGACGCTGCTATCTGAAAAGATGAAAAATACGCTTACAGCTTACTTAGATATACTTGAGATAAATATATCTAAGTAGTTCAGTAGTAGTAGCTAAAGATGAGTGTATTCCGCAACACATTGCAAATGCTGCTTATAGCCACAGCAGTAGACTATACTTTTCTCGCAGCTGAACTAGTATTTTCACTACCGCTCAGCAAAAATTCGCGCAGCCGGTTGATGTGGCGTTTTATTTCTTCGATGCGTTCTTCCTGCTGGGCGCTCCAGTACCCTTCGCCGTGGCTAGCCATATTGCTGAGTAGGTTTTTGCGCTCTTCCATCATGCGCAAGGCCACCCACAGCGTTTCCTCCATTTCCTACTGCGAAGATTCGAGCAAGGACTCAGCGGTGTAGGCGTGGCCAGTGTGGCAACGAAAGCGCAGCACGCTGCCTTCGTTCACTTTCCACAGGTTACCACCGCAGCCGGGACACGTGAGGGGTAATTGGTGCCCAATCTCACTAACTTCGTCTACTGTACCCATAACACGCTCGGCAATAGCCGCTTCTAGTTGTAAGTCGTGCGGAATGTGTGGGCGATGCTCCGGTTTACTGACCTGCTGACCTACCAAATCCATCAGCAGTGCCCCCATCTGGCTGATGGGCACCACGTAATCGACGGCCACGTGGCGCAGGGCGCTTTCGGGCATGCTGGCAAACTCGGCGTCGGCGGGGTCTTGCACCACGGCAGTGCCGCCGCAACGCTTCACAAAGTCAAGGCCAGCGGTACCATCGTGCAGCATACCCGTTAGGACCACGCCAATGACATGGGAATCGAAAGCCACGGCGGCCGAGCGAAATAGCGCATCGGCGGCCGGGCGGTAGTTGTTTTCGTGCGGGCCTTTGGTAACCAGTATGCGGTCTTCGTGCGTGAGCAGGTGCCGGTCGGGCGGGGCTAGGTAGAGGGTACCTGCTTGCAAAGGCGTTTGGTCTACTGCCAGCTGGCAGTGCAGGGAGGTGTGCATGGACAGCCTGTGCACCAGGGGCTGGCCCGTCGAGTCGGGGGCCAGGTGTTGCACTACCAATACGGCTGCCGGAAGCGTAGCAGGAAGTTGCGCTACTAGGCGCGTGAGAGCCGGCATACCACCGGCGGAAGTGCCAATAACAATAAGATAAGAAGGAGCAGCCACGGAAAACGTAAAAGGTTAAGATAGAACGCCAGGCGCAGGGCGGTTGTATACTACGCACCAAAACCACAAGCGGGCTATGTCGAATTAACTTATTTTTAATTGAAATTTGTCGATTCTGTGCCCTGGGACGCGTTTACTGTTCTGCTTATTTTCTTCTTCTATTCCCTTCTGATTGTGTATGAGTTCATCTAAACAGCCTTCCAAGCAACAGCACAGTGGCCCAACTGCCCAACCCGTGGAGGAGGCCACAACTGATGCTACGCCGGCTCATCTGATTCAGGAGCCGTTGGGGGTAGGCGTCGCGCCTGTCCGCCACGAGGAAGACCGGTTTACGGTGGTAGCGCTGGGGGGCTCGGCGGGCTCTTTGGAAGCATTCAAGCAGTTTTTTCAGCATTTGCCCTCGCATACGGGCCTGGCCTACGTGGTGGTCACGCACTTGTCGCCCACGCAGGAGGGGGAGATGGCGCAGGTGATGCAGCACTTCACCTCCATGCCCGTTATGGAAGCGAAAGACGGCATGCGGGTGCGGCCCAACCACGTGTACGTGATTCCGTCCAACCACGACCTGAGCCTGCTGCACGGGATTCTGTACTTGCTCAAGCCCACCCAGGCGCCGGGGCGCCGCCTACCCATCGACTTTTTCTTGCAGAGCCTGGCCAAAGACGTACGCGAGCGGGCGGTGTGCATCATCTTCTCCGGCATGGGCTCCGATGGTAGCCTGGGCCTGAAGCTGGTGATGGAGAACTTTGGGATGGTGATGGTGCAGGACCCCGAAACGGCAGCGTACGACTCGATGCCCCGCGCCGCCATGGCCACCGAGTTTGTAGACTTTGTGCTGGCGCCGGAAATGATGCCCGCTAAGCTGCTCGACTACGTAGAGCGGCCCCTGCTGGGGCGCCCGCCCCGCCTCAGCGAAAATCGGGACGACGCCAATAGCAAACCGGCCCACGCCCTGCAAAAAATCTTCCTGCTGATTCGCTCCCAAACCGGGCACGACTTCAGCTACTACAAGCGCAACACGGTGTTTCGGCGCATCGAGCGGCGCATGAACGCGCACCAGATCAAGGAATTCACCCACTACGTGCGCTATTTGCAGGAAAACCCCCACGAGGTAGAGCAGCTGTTTCGAGAATTACTGATTGGCGTCACCAAGTTCTTCCGCGACCACGAGGCCTTCGAGCACCTGAAAACGCATCTGCGGCCCGTGTTGCAGCGCAAAGAAACCGATAGCACCATACGCGTGTGGGCGCCCGGCTGCTCTACCGGCGAGGAGGCCTACTCGCTGGCCATGCTGCTGCTCGAATGCCTGGACGCGGTGGACCCCAGCCGCTACCTTAAGATTCAGATTTTTGCCACCGATATCAGCGCCGAGAGCATCGACTTTGCCCGCACTGGGCTCTACCCCGAGAACATCGTAGCCGATGTAAGCCCGGAACGCTTGGAGCGCTTTTTCCAGAAGGTCGACGGCCACTACCAGATTCGCAAGGAGGTGCGCGATTTGGTGGTGTTTGCCCTGCACAACATCAACAAAGACGCGCCCTTCACGAAGCTGGACCTGCTGTGTTGCCGCAACCTGCTGATTTACCTGAGCGGGGAACTGCAAAAAAACCTGCTGCCCGTGTTTCACTATGCGCTCAACCCCAACGGCATTCTGTTCCTGGGGCCGAGCGAAAACATCACGGGCTTTCAGGATTTGTTTCAACCCCTGGATGTGAAGTGGAAGATTTCGCGCCGCACCGAAACGGCCGCGTCGTTGCCGCGGCTTGCCAATTTCCCGTTTTCTCTATCAAGCCATCCCATGGCTTTGCCCGTACCGCCCGTGCTAGTTCCTGCTTCTTCTTCTGCCCGCCGCGATGGTGGACCTTTTGCCTCCCTTATTCAGAAAGAGCTGCTGCGCACGTACGCGCCGCCGGCAGTGGTTATCAACAGCAAGGGCGAAATCCTGTACGTGAATGGCCGCACGGGCAAATACCTGGAGCCTGCCCCCGGCCTGAGCGGCATGAACCTGTTTGAGATGGCCCGCGAGGAGCTGAACTTTGAAATCAGTGGGGCCGTGTTCCGGGCTACCCAGTCGCGCGAGGATGTGGTGGTCGACAACGTGCGGGTGCGCACGGATACGGGCCAGCAGGTGCTGCGCCTATCGGTGCGGCACCTGGGCGAGACCGACAACCTGGCGGGCTTGCTGCTGGTGGTATTCGAAGATCAGCCTACCCCCCGTCGCCTGCGGCTGGGCAAGCAGAGTGGTTCCCTTGAGCAGCGCAACGACGTCGCCTCGGCCCTCGAAAAGGAACTGCAATACACCAAGCACCGCCTCCAGACCACCATTGAGGAGATGGAAAGCAGCCTGGAAGAGCTGAAAAGCACCAACGAAGAGCTGCAATCGGCCAACGAGGAACTGCAAAGCACCAACGAGGAGGCCATGACCAACAAGGAGGAAATGCAGAGCCTGAACGAGGAGCTGCTGACCCTGAACATGCAGTACATGGCGCGCACGGAGGAGCTAACGCAGTCGGCCAACGACATGAAAAACCTGCTCGATGCCACCGAAATTGCCATTATCTTCCTTGATAACGACATGCTGGTGAAGCGCTTCACGCCGCCTGTAAGCCGCATCGTCAACCTGATGCCCAGCGACGTGGGTAGGCCTCTCATGCACTTTGCTTCCAACCTGCGCTACGAGCACCTCGTTCGCGATGTGCAGCAAGTGCTCAGCCGCCTCACCAGCCAGGAGGCCAACATTCAGGCCGTAAACGGGCAGTGGTACACCATGCGCATTTTGCCCTACCGTACCCTCGACAACTACATCAGCGGCGCCGTCATCACCTTCACGGAAATCACCAGCCTGAAGCAAATGGAGAAGCAGCTACAGGAAAGTGCCCGCTTTGCGGCCAGCATTCACGAGGCCGTGCGCGAGCCCCAGCTCACGCTCGACAAACAGCTGCGGGTGCTAACGGCCAGCCGCTCGTTTGCTGAGGCATTTCGGGAGCAGGCCAGCGAGCTGCCGGGCAAACCACTGGTTAGCCTCAGTGGCGGCGCCTGGGACAAGCCCGCCCTGCGCCACCAGCTGCACCAGCTGCTCGATCCTGAATCGGACCAAATGGAGTTCAACGACTTGACACTGGATATGGCACTGCCAGAGGTAGGGCGGCGGCAAGTGGTGCTGTATGGTCGGCGCCTGCTGCACTTGGAGCAGCCTACCAACCAGGTGTTGCTAGGCGTGAAAAGCATAGCAGAGGATACCACTCCCTAAGCCGCGCCGCCGCGCCAGGTTGCATACCTGTTGGTTCTTTATAGGGTAGGAAAAGCCCGTATATCTTCAGCAGGACAGAAAGCGGCTGCCTGGCTTTTTCAACTACACTCCGGCTCTGTTCCTACCCCCACTACCTACCAAATTCATTATCTATAACCGGCTTGTTGTATGGGAAGGCTTGAAGAAGGAGAGCAACCTCAAGATGTTTCCCGCGCTAAGGCAGCGCTGGAGAGCCTGCGCCAGCGCACCGAGCAGCGCCGCTATCTGGTTACGCAGCCCACACCAGTTGATACGCCGGCCGAAGTGCGGCAACTGGTGCAGGAGTTGCAAGTGCACCAGATTGAGCTGGAAATGCAGTACGAAGAACTGCTGCTGGCCCAAATGGAAGCCGAAAAAAGCCGGGCGCAGTACATTGATCTATACGAGTTTGCGCCCATTGGCTACTGCACCATCGCCGCCAATGGGCAACTGCAACAGCTAAACCTGCGCGCCAGCCAGCTATTGGGCGCCCCAAGGCAGCAGTTGCTGGGGCGGCGCTTAGCGCTGTTTGTGGAAATGAGCAGCCGGGAGCCATTCGTAGAATTTCTGCAACGGCTACTCAGCACCGGACATCGGCAGACCCTGACGCTGCCCATGCGCCGTGTCGACAACATTTTGTTTTATGCCCGCCTGGAAGGCATGGCCACGTCTGCGGACCTATCTGAGCTATGCTGCCGCTTGGCTTTGTTTGACGTAACGGAGCAATACCAGGCGCAGCAAGCATTGACCATCAGCGAAAAGCGGTTCCGAACGCTCTTCGAGCTGAGCGAAGACGGTATGTTGCTGCTGCGCGACAATCGGTTTGTGGACTGCAACGACAGCGTCCTGCGCCTGTTGCAGCTACCCGATAGAAAAGCCTTACTTGGCCAGCATGCCTCGGCCTTCTCGCCCGAGAAGCAGCCTAATGGCCTGCGGTCCTACTCCCTGGCCAATCAGTATTGGGAAGAAACGCTGCTGCGCGGCTCCTTGCAGTTTGAGTGGTGCCGTCTGCGGGCCAACGGCGAGCCGTTTTGGGAGGAAGTGCTTCTTACCAGTATTCCTGAAGAAGTGGGTAGCGCGTTGGTGCACGCCAGCTGGCGCGACATCACAGACCGCAAGCTGGCGGAAGCCGAGCGGGCTACCCAGCAGCAGCGCCTCGCCGATGCCGTGCTGAACGCCCAGGAAGTTGAGAAGCGCCGCATTGCGGAGTCGTTGCACAACGGGTTGGGGCAGTCGCTGTACGCCGCCAAGCTGCACCTCGACCATATTCAGGTAGGGGACGACCAAGTTTCGCAACAAGTGAAAGCGAAGATAGAGCACCTGTTATCCAGCGCCATCAAGCAGGCCCGTACGTTGTCGCACCAGTTGGTGCCCACCACGCTGGAAGACTTTGGCCTGGAGGCTGCTATGAGGGATATCTGCCAGATTTGCAGCAGCCCAGCCTTGCAGCTACGCTGCCACGTGCAGACCCTACCAACCAGCATCCCCAAAAACCTGCAAATTGCTGTGTACCGAATGGCGCAGGAGTTGACCAACAACATCGTGAAGCACGCTCAGGCCACGCAGGCAAGTTTGTACCTACGCGAGGAACACGGCTACCTCATCCTCCAGGCCCGCGACAACGGCCAGGGCTTCGATGCGCAGCAACCCTCCTTTGATGGCTTGGGGCTGAGCGCCATTCGCGACCGGGTGCGCTTGCTGAACGGTACCCTGAACGTCGACTCGAAGAAGGAGCAGGGGACGGACATTACAGTTTTCCTACCCCTGGCCCCGGATAGGTCGGCTACCGTGCCAAGCATAAGCTGAGCGGCACCTAAAGCGACTGACGGTCGGAGCCGAAGGGTACGGGTGAGGGTAGAGCGCTGGGCGCGGCCAGCAAGTCGCAGACTTCCTGCCAACTCAATTCGCCAGCCACGTACCGTTGATATAGGGCCTGAGCGCGAGTTGGCGTTTTGAGCCCCATATTTTCCCGCACAATCAGCATTTGCCGAAGTACGTGCGCCCGCTGTTGCGGCGTCTGGGCAAAGGGACCGAATTTAGGATTGTGAGCCATAAGAATAGTGGAAAGGGGAGGATAGAACGAGTAGCAAAATTGCCGAATAGTGTAGAAAGATTCAATCGTATAAACCCGTAAGTGACTTAGTAACAACTACGTAATTAGGGTAGCTGTAAAAAATACTATTGGCAGAACTGGTAGCACTGTAGTCAGTAAATACACAGTTGCAGTCAGTAAAAATACCTTGTTTGAGCAATAAAAAAGGCCTTCTGCTGGGGAGCAGAAGGCCTTGCAAAGCGGGGGAGTAGTCCGTAGGGGAATCGAACCCCTGTTGGTAGAATGAAAATCTACTGTCCTAACCCCTAGACGAACGGACCAGATAACTAAACCCTGGTGCGCTTTGGTGCTGCAAAGGTAATACTAGATAATAAGAATGCAAGCAGGCTGTAAAAAAAATATTGCAAGTACTTATTGCTGCATTTCCAGTAGGCTTTCCGGGCCTTGTTAAGCTACTGAAAACCAGGGCTGGCGCTGCTAAGCGGCTGGCGGTGCTTCAGCATATACCGGAAGTAGGTGTTGCTGGTGGCCAAGTTTGTGACGGAGCCATTGGGTAGTACGTCCTACCCGTTGGTGCAGAGAAAATGGAGAATCGCGGCTTCGCTGGGAAACTTGCGTTTCTGGTCGGCCTCCCGCGTAGACAGCACGCCTTTGCTCACGGAAAACGTGTAGTAAAAATCCCGAGAATATATTTCAGCTGTGCCATAGGGCTACTTGCAAGTCGCAAACGCCGCAACAAAAAGCAACAAAAAAGGCCTTCTGCTGGGGAGCAGAAGGCCTTGCAAAGCGGGGGAGTAGTCCGTAGGGGAATCGAACCCCTGTTGGTAGAATGAAAATCTACTGTCCTAACCCCTAGACGAACGGACCAGATAACTAAACCCTGATGCGCTTTGGTGCTGCAAAAGTAGCGTAGGGAAGCTTCAGCGCAATATCTGACGCGAAAAAAAAGTGTGTCCGCTGGCAAATAGATTGATTTACAGGTAGAAAATTTTTCGTTTTTACCTCATCATTGAAAATGGAATAGCTACGGACCGCCTTCTGTACGTACTAGAGGACACTTACCTGCCAGCGCGGAAGCACTTCCAAAACACTTGTCCTATCTGGCGGGTTAATTTGGCGAAGTTAAGGAGGCCCTTTACCTTCGCCTCGCCTAACCCTAAACCCGACCCACACTTGTGCGGGCCGATTAACCCCTTTTTCCTGCTATGGCTAAGATTAAAGTCGCCATCAACGGATTTGGCCGCATTGGCCGCCTCACGTTCCGGTCGCTGCTCAAGCGCGACAACGTGGAGGTGGTTGCCATCAACGACCTGACCGATAACAAAACGCTCGCCCACCTGCTCAAGTACGACTCGCTGCACGGCCGCTTCGACGGCGACATATCGTACGACGAGGACAGCCTGACCGTGAACGGTCAGCGCATTACGGCCCTGGCCGAGCGCGACCCCAAGCTGTTGCCCTGGGGCGACATGGGTATTGATGTAGTGCTGGAATCGACTGGCCGCTTCGTAGATGAGGCAGGTGCTGGCCAGCACCTCACCGCTGGTGCCAAGAAAGTAGTGATTTCGGCTCCAGCTACCGGCAACATCCCGACGGTAGTACTGGGCGTAAACGAAGACATCCTGACCGGCGACGAGACCATTCTCTCGAACGCCAGTTGCACCACCAACTGCTTGGCCCCTATGGCCAAGGTGCTGGACGATGCGTTTGGCATTGAGAAGGGCTACATCACTACGGTGCACGCCTACACCTCGGACCAGAATCTGCAAGACGCGCCGCACAAAGACCTGCGTCGTGCCCGCGCTGCTGCATATAGCATCATTCCTACCAGCACCGGCGCCGCCAAGGCCGTAGGTCTGGTACTGCCCCAGCTGAAAGGCAAGCTCGATGGTATCGCCATGCGCGTGCCTATTCCAGACGGCTCTACCACCGATTTGACCGTTATCCTGAAGAAGGAAGTGACCAAAGAGCAGATCAACGAAGCCATCAAAACGGCTGCCGAAGGTCCGCTGAAAGGCATCCTGGAGTACAGCACCGATCCGCTGGTAAGCATCGACATCGTAGGCAACACGCACTCGTGCATCTTCGACTCGCAACTGACGGCTGCCAACGGTACGCTGGTGAAAGTGGTAGGCTGGTACGACAACGAAATCGGCTACAGCTCGCGCACCGCTGACCTCATCGAGAAGCTCGGTGTGAAAATGCAGGGCTAAGCTCCGCTTACAGTGCATCAAAAAGCGGCCTACCCACACCGGGTAGGCCGCTTTTTTGTTGTAGCATAAAAATAGATTTGCCGACTTTTGAGCGCTAAACGAATTCCCTTACCACTACCCAGTCGTTCAAACTCACTACTCACCACCTTGCGCATCTGTTTTATTTTGAATCCAATGTCCGGCACCAATCGTCGGCAAGATGTGGCGGGCCTGCTGGCGCGCTATCTCGACCCAGCGCGGGTGACCTACGAAGTGCGTCACACCGAGTATGCCGGCCACGCCGTGCTGCTGGCCCGCGAAGCTGCCGAAGCCGGCTGCCGGGTGGTAGTGGCCGTGGGGGGCGATGGCACGGTGAACGAGGTAGGACGGGGGCTGCTGGGTACGGGGGCTGCACTGGGCATCTTGCCCCGCGGCTCCGGCAACGGCCTGGCTCGCCACCTGCACGTGCCGCTGGGGCTGTCGGCGGCCATTAAGCGCCTGAATGCGCCGGAATTTCAACGTATTGACGTGGGCTGCATCAATGGGCACCAGTTTTTCTGCACGGCGGGGGTAGGGTTCGACGCGCACGTGAGTAAGTGCTTTGCCGTGGCCGGCACCCGCGGGCTGGTTACCTACGTGAAGGTAGCCCTGCACGAATACCGCCACTACCAGCCCACGCCGGTAAAGGTGCATTTTGCCGATAACGTGCTGGAAACCAACTGCTATGTGTTGGCCTTTGCCAACGCCGCGCAGTATGGCAACAATGCCTACATCGCCCCGAATGCCAACATCCAGGATGGTCTACTGGATCTATGCCTGATTGATGCGCTACCCTTGTTGCGGGCCGTGCGCGTGGGGGTAGGGCTGGCGCTGGGCAATCTGCCTACCTCGAGCGCTGCCGTATACCACACCGCGCAGCAGGTACGGGTAGAAGCCGCCCAGCCGCTCGGCTTCCACGTAGATGGCGATTATAAAGGAGAAGCCATCCACTTTGCCGTGGAGCTGACGCCATTGGCGCTGGAAGTGGCTGTTTGAAAATAATGTAGTAGTGCGTTTGATATTTTGGTTGCACGAACTACGCCATTTCCCAAACCGTGCAGCCAGAACATCAAACGCACTACTTTCCCATTTCATAACTTCACCCTATGAAAGCCGACAAGAAGAGACCTGAAGGAGTTGTGTATTCCACCAACGCCGATTTTGCTTATCAATACAATGACGAAGCTGTAGTAACGACGCTGCCACCTCAGCAGCAAAACCTGCGCGTGCAGCTCGACAAAAAAGCCCGTGCCGGCAAGCAAGTCACCCTCGTAACCGGCTTCGTAGGTACTGATGCCGACCTGCAAACCCTGGGCAAACTGCTGAAAACAAAGTGCGGGGTAGGCGGCAATGCCAAAGACGGCGAAATCCTCATCCAGGGCGACTTTCGCGATAAAGTGATGGCTGTGCTACTAGCTGCTGGCTACAAGGCAAAAAAGGCAGGCGGCTAAACCAGCCTTGCATGTGGGCGTATGCATAAGCCAGTATGGCCCCCTCTGCTCCCTCTCAACAATCAACCGCTCCGCTTGCCGATGCACCGTCCCGCGGCGTAGGCCGCAAGCGTCTGAGCGTGCGCGCCGAGCTGCTGTTAGCCTTGCTACCCACGGCTACAGTGCTGGCGGTACTGGCCTTGGTGGAGGTATATAGCCACCAGCGGCTGCTGTTTGCCTCTTTGGCTTCCAGTGCTTTTCTTATCTACCTCGACCCCGAGCACGCGACCAACAGCGGCCGTACGCTGCTGCTCTCGCAATGCGCGGCGGCGCTGGCAGGTTTTGGCTTCTACGCGTGGCTGGGGCCGGGCTACCTCCCCGCTGCACTGGCCATGCTCACGGTTATCGGGCTGATGGTGGTGCTGGACGCAGTGCACCCGCCGGCCGTATCCACGGCTCTCAGCTTCGCCTTTCAGGGGCAAAAGGCCGATAACCTGTTGCTATTCGGGGCTGCCGTGGGGCTGATTCTGGTGCTCGTGGCTCTGCAACGGGGTTCAGTTTGGCTGTTGCGCCGCCTTACCCGTACGTCTTCTGCTGCCGCCGCGGCCCTTACTCAACCACAATGATTGCTACCCCCGAAAGTCTGGGAGTCGAAGGCTCCGTAATTGCTGCCGTACAATGGATCAAGCTGGCCGTAGAGGCCATTGGAGCAGCTATTATTGCGCTGGGCGTGCTCATAGCAGGCAGCCAGTTTGTGATGGCTCTCCTGCGGCGACAAACGGCCAACTTCAACGCCATCCGCCTGATGCTGGCTCGCTACCTGGCCGTAGCACTAGAATTTGAGCTAGGCGCCGACGTGCTGAGTACCGCCATTGCGCCCGGCTGGGAACAAATCGGTAAGCTAGGCGCCATTGCCGTTATCCGTACTGCCCTCAACTATTTCCTATCTATTGAGATGAAAGAGGAAAGCGCTTCTGAGCAGGAAAAGAAAGTAGCCGCCCAAGCATCGGGGAGCGAAGGAGGGTAGGAAGGTGTGAGTTGAAAATATGTCATCCTGAGCTTGCGAAGGACCTTCTTACATCTGTACGACAAGCGCACAAGTACCAACGACCCGTTCTAGCGTAAGAAGGTCCTTCGCAAGCTCAGGATGACAATTCTACTTTCTTATTCTCCTAAAATCTGTGCTAAGGCGCGAATTACATCTTCCGGCGTGTCGATGCCCAGGGTAGCCAACTCAGTTTCAGCAGTGCGGATGCGGTAGCCGTGTTCCAGCCACCGCAGCTGCTCCAAGCTCTCAGCTATTTCGAGGGGGGAAGGGGGTAGGCGAGTTAGCTCGGCCAGCACGGCGGGGCGGTAGGCGTAGAGGCCAATGTGGCGCAGGTAGTGGTGGTAAGCCAGCCAGTCGGCGGGGTTGTGCTGGCGCTGGTAGGGTAGGGGGTGGCGGCTGAAGTACAGCGCTTCGCCCCGCGTATTCAGCACTACTTTGGGCAAGTGCGGGCTGCGTAGTTCCTCCTCACTCACCACATGTTTCACCAGCGTGCCAATTTGCGTTTCCGCATCGGCAAACAAATCCAGCAACAGGTTGATTTGCGCGGGATGAATAAACGGCTCGTCGCCCTGAATATTCACTACGCAGTCAGCCGTTTCGCCCAGTTGCTGGTAGGCTTCGTACACGCGGTCGGTGCCACTGGGATGGTTGGAGGAAGTCAGCACGGCTTCGCCACCGAAATCCAGCACGTGCTGGTGAATGCGGGTATCATCGGTGGCGACTACCACGCGGCTCAGGTGGGCTTGCCGGGCCTGGTTTACCACCCGCTGAATCATGGACTGACCACCCAGGTCAATCAGTGGCTTGCCGGGTAGGCGGGTAGAAGCATAGCGAGCCGGAATGATACCAATGGCGTGTAGCATGGGCGGGAGGGTAGAGAAAATCAGAAACGACGCAAAATAAGCACCTTTCCGTCCGCGTTTCCTACTGAAGAATGGTACTGTGCGGAGATTAATCTTTATCTTTCGGCCTTATTACGGGTAAAAAGCGTGGGCTGGAGCGTGAGGTTGCCCGGTGCTCTTTTCCACGATATAGTTGTTATGATTCGTCTTTCCTTTTTGTTGGTGCTACTTGTAGGTGCAAGCCGTACTGTTTGTGCCACTACATTGCCGCCGGCCGCGCTGCCCGATTCTATTGGGGTTGAATACCGGGGCAACAAAATGCTGATCAAGCACCTGGTAACCGCCGGCGAAACGCTGTATGGCTTGTCGCGACGCTACAAGGTGACGGTGGAAAGCATTGTAGAGGCCAACCCGCAGTTGCAGGGTGCCTTGGTGAAAGGCCAGGTGGTGCTGGTGCCCCGCACCCGCGTGGTACTCACGCCTGCTCCTGCTACCCGCGCCACGGCTGCTGCATCCTCTGCCGCAACGCCTGCTGCTCGTGCCCTACCCACCGACGCTCGCGGCAACCACGTGTATACCGTGAAGCCAGGCCAGACGCTGTTTTCCATTGCCCAACGCTACGGGGTGAGCACTACGGAGCTGATTCGGCTGAACCGCCTGCCCGCGTCGGGTGTCGTGAATGCCAACCAGACGCTGATTATTGTGCCGGCCGCCGCTGGCAGCGTGGCTGCGGCCAAGCCAGCGCCTACCCGGCCCGCGCCAACGGTGGTAGCGCCACCGGCCGCTGCTGCCCCGCCCCGCCCCGAAGACCCCGACCGCAACCGCCCGAAGGAAACTCCCGCGCCGGCGCCCACTGAAACCGCCACCACCGACGGCCCCGAGGAGGAACGGGCCCCCGAGCACGCCAGCGAAATTGTGAGCCGCGTGCGCGAAAGCGGCCTAGCCGCCATCATCGAAGGCTCTACCACCGAGAAGTACTTAGCCCTACACAAAACCGCGCCGGTGGGCACCATCATGCAGGTGCGCAATATCATGAACGGCCAGTCGGTGTACGTGCGCGTAATCGGTCACCTGCCCGACACTGGCGACAACGCCAATATGCTGGTGCGCCTCTCGCCCCGCGCCGTGCAGCGCCTCGTCACCCCCGACCAGCGCTTCCGCGTCGAAACTTCCTACGTGCCGTAAAGAGTGATTGAGTGGGAGAGTAACTGAGTGCATGCTCAAGAAGGCTTCTTAATCACTCAGAATCTGTTTGCGTTAAATCGGTGGGCCGTTGACAGGGTGTAGAGACGCGTACTTGCGTCTCATCGTTGAACGATATCGTGGATATGGCGCATGCAATGAGATGCAAGTATGCGTCTCTACACGTTTGTATCTAACTCAAATAGACTCTCAGTCAGTCTTTTATTACATGAACACCGCCCAACTGCGGGATTTTCTGGAGGAGCACTACGACCGCTACGACCAGCCCGCTTTCATCGACAACGACCCCATCAGCCTGCCGCACCGCTTCACGCAGAAGCAGGATATTGAAATCAGTGGGCTGTTTGCGGCGCTGCTGGCCTGGGGGCAGCGCAAAACCATCATCAGCAAAACCAGCGAGCTGCTGCGCCGCATGGACGACGCACCCTACCAGTTCGTGTTGCATCACTCCGACGAGGACCTGAAGCAGCTGCTGGGCTTTTGTCACCGCACGTTCTGCGATACGGACCTGCTGTATTTCGTGCACTGGCTGCGGTGGTACTACCAGCAGCACGCGTCGCTGGAGGATGCGTTTTTGCACGGCGCCACACAAAAGGAGCGGTTACAAAATTTTCACAATCTATTCTTCAGCCTCGACGACGCGCCTCAGCGCACCCGCAAGCACGTGGCTACTCCGGCCCGCGGCTCGGCTTGCAAACGCGTGAATATGTACCTGCGCTGGATGGTACGCCCCGACGCGCGTGGCGTGGATTTTGGTCTTTGGACGCGCCTCGCGCCTGCCGACCTTATTTGCCCCTGTGACGTGCACGTAGAGCGTATTGCCCGCCGCCTGGGCCTCATGACGCGCACCCTTGTAGATTGGCAAGCCGCCGAAGACCTCACGACTCACCTACGCACATTCGACCCAAAAGACCCCGTGAAGTACGATTTTGCGCTATTTGGACTAGGTGTGGAAGAAAAGCTAGCAAACAAGCAACGAGCAGCTTTATAGCGGGCAATTGCTTGAATAATCTCATCGCCGTTAAGTGCTGGTAACAGCCATTATAATGCGATAAACAGCATATATAGCTTCTGCTTCAGAAGGCAAAATAGCGTCTAATTATAATGGTATAATTCCGTTGAAATATTATAAAATATTGTCATATTTTAAACGATATAGATTGCTCAGCGTAAATAAAGTATAGATATTTTTTCACAAAAACGCTGAAAATCATGAAAATAACTTCTTTATTCCTCGCTTGTGGATTAGCCGCCGGTATAGCTGGCTGCTCCGGTTCCGAATCGGCAGTAGTAGTAGGTAGCGACGAACGTGGCGATGCCAACCAAACCGGTACCCCGTATAGTAGCGTGTCTACTACTGATAACTCCGACGCTGTAGATTTCACGAAGTACAAAACGTATTCCTGGGCCTCGCAGGTGCGCGATGAGGGCAATACGGTGTACTTTCTAAACGACTTGGTATTCAAAGCCATGGTGCGCGACGCCGTGGACCATGAAATGGTTTCGCGGGGCTACACGTACTCGCCTAGCGGCGGCGACCTGCTGCTGAACTTTCGGGTATTCGACCAGCCTACCGAAATCAGATCCAACGAAAATCTGGGCACCGGTTACTGGGGTGCCAACGAAACATACGCCTATAATACACGCAACCAAGTGAAACTGGATCGGGGTAGTATCTTGGTACAGATGATTGACCGCAACAAAAGTGTAGAAGTGTGGCAGGGCTATGCTTCTGGCCTAACTAACGGTAACGCTTTTGATAAAGACAAAAACAAAGTGTACACAGCCGTCGGGCAGATATTTAATAAATATGAATACCGTGGCGACAAACTGTAGTTGCTTGTTGCCAGGTAGTTATACGAATAAAAGGCCAGTGCTAATGCGCTGGCCTTTTGCTTTGTGCTGCATCGTGGTGACGATGCACCTATGAAATAGCTCAGGCAATGGGACCGGTACACGGCCCGTCCGGAAGAAACGTTGTGCCCCTACCCAGTTGCGCCGCCGTAAAAACCACGCTATATATCGTGCAAAGCGAATCTTTCTGCCATGCATCGGTGTTTATCTTTGTACGTTCTATCAAAATCGCAACGCGCACTTTACTATTGATTTTTCCGAATAACTTCGAGCATAAAATAGGCTTCTCGCAGCTGCGGGAGCTACTGGACTCCTTCTGCCTGAGCCCATTGGGCCGGCAGTTTGTGGCCAAAATGCAGTTTCAGACCAAGCATGATCAGCTGCTGAAGCTGCTCCAGCAAACCGACGAATTTCGCCAGCTGTTGCAATCGGGCGCCGATTTTCCCGGTCAGCACTACCACGATGTGCACCCGCACCTGGTGCGCGCCAACTTGCCCGGCGCCTACCTTGATGTAACGGCGTTTTTCGCCATCAAAATGTCGTTGCGTACTATTCGGGAGGCGTTGGTATTCTTTGTGCACGCCGAGGAGGGGCTATATCCTACCCTACGCCTGCTGGGCATCGGGGTGCAGGTAGACCGCAACCTGCTGGCTACCTTAGACAAGGTAGTGGACGACGACGGCCACGTGCGCGATAATGCTTCGCCGCTGCTGTTCCAGCTGCGCCAGGAGCTGATCAATCGCCAGGGAATGCTGCGTAAGCAAATTGCGGGCGTATTGCGCCACGCCCGCGAGCAAGGCTGGGTGCCCGATGGGGCTGAGCCAACCATTCGGGGTGGGCGCTTGGTGCTGCCGGTGCTGGCTGAGCACAAGCGCCGCGTGAAAGGCCTAATCCATGATGAATCGGCGACGGGCCAGACGGTGTATATCGAGCCGGAAGCGGTGTTCGAGCTGAACAACGACATCAAGGACCTCGACAATGCCTACCAGCGCGAGCTGATTCGCATCCTGACCTCGCTCACCGACCAGCTCCGCCCGCACATTCCCGACCTGCGCAAGGCTTACCAATACCTGGGGCTGATTGATTTCATTCGGGCCAAAGCCCGCTTGGCGCAGCGCCTGGAGGCCACCCTGCCTACCCTGCACCCGCGCCCGCTGATGCAGTGGCGCACCGTGCGCCACCCGTTGCTGTACCTCGCGTTTCAGGAGCAGAGTAAGAAGAAACGCAACAGTGACGAGCCGCAGGAGGCGCCCCGCGAGGTGGTGCCGCTGGATATCGACCTGACGCCGGAGCAGCGGATTCTGCTGATTTCGGGGCCGAACGCCGGGGGTAAGTCCGTGGCCATGAAGACGGTAGGGCTGGTGCAGTACATGCTGCAATGCGGCCTGCTGATTCCGGCCGATGGCACCTCCGAGGCGGGCGTATTTGAGGACGTGTTTCTGGACATCGGCGACGAGCAGAGCCTGGAAAACGACCTGAGTACGTACTCCTCGCACTTGCTGAACATGAAGCAGTTTCTGCTGTTTGCCGGCAAGCGCAGCCTAATCCTGATTGACGAATTTGGTACCGGTACTGAGCCCGTATTGGGCGGCGCCATTGCCGAAGCCGTGCTAAATCAACTCAATCAGGTGCGGGCGTTTGGGGTAGTCACCACACACTACACCAACCTCAAGAACTTCGCTGAGCGCACCGCGGGCATCGTAAACGGCGCCATGCGCTACGACCCCGAGCAGCTGCAACCGCTCTACCGCCTGGAAATCGGTAAGCCGGGCTCGTCGTTTGCCATCGAAATTGCGCGCAAAATTGGGTTACCCAAGCAGATTGTGGAGCGCGCTACCCAGCTGGTAGGCAAGGACAAAATCCGCTACGACCGCCTGCTCGAAGGTCTTGAAAAAGAGAAAACCGAGCTAGAGCAGCGTACTGCCGAAGCCACGAAGCAGGAGCGCCGCCTGAAGAAAGCGGCTCAGGAATACCAGGACCTGAAGCGCTACCTCGAAGAAACCCAGCTCGACGTACTGCGCGACGCCAAGCAGAAAGCCAAAGCGCTGCTGAAAGACACCAATCAGCAGATTGAGGCGACTATCACCGAAATCCGCCGCTCGCAGGCCGAGAAGGAGCAGACCAAGGAGGCCCGCCAGAAGCTCGATACGTTTGTGCGCGAAAAGCTACAAATAGAGCCGCCCAAGCCCCGCCCTACCCGCGAAATGGCCGACGCCGCTACCCTAAAGGCCGGCGACCGGGTAGCCCTGCTCGGGCAGGAAGGCCACGGCGAAATCATTGGGGTGAAGGGCAAAAACGCCGAGGTGCTCTTTGGCGGCATGAAAACCTTCGTGAAGGTGAGCCAGCTCGAAAAGCTGAGCCGGGCCGAAGTGCGCGAGCGGGAGAAGAAGGCCGAAAAAGCCGTGTACTCCGGTGCCGGCGCGGGCCTGGACCTCACGGGTCGCCTGGCCGATTTCAGCCCTACCCTCGACCTACGCGGCGAGCGGGCCGAGGACGCTCTGCACAAAGTAATGGCCTTCGTAGACGACGCCGTGATGTTCGGCATCCCCGAAATCAAGGTGTTGCACGGCCGTGGCAATGGCATCTTGCGCCAAGTGGTGCGCGACTACCTCCGCTCCGTGCGCAGCATTGCCACCGTGGGCGACGAGCACGCCGACCGCGGCGGCGACGGCGTAACGCTGGCTGTGCTGAAGTAAACTATGTGTAGGGGTGCCTTGCAGGCGTCCACTCGTCAGGACTGCATGCTATAGTCGTGCGCTCATCAACAACTAAAAAGCCCCCACACTAAACAAGTAGTGTAGGGGCTTTTTCTTTGCGCAAAAGCAAACTAGGCCGGTTTCTCTTCCGTAGCTTTCTCTTCCGAAGCCGGCGTGGTTTCGGGCTCGGGGCGGGGGATTTCGCGGGCAGGGCGGGGCACGTCGCCGTTGCCGGCGGGCCAGCCTTCGCGCTGGGCGCGCCGGTCGCCGTCGGTTTCTTCGGTCTGGTCGTGCAGCAGGATTTGCTGGGTAGGGAAAGGCAGGTCGATGCCGTTGAGTACCAGCTTGTTTTTGATGGCCTCCAGCACGCCGTCCATCGACTCCATGTAGTCGGAGCGGCGGGGCGGGTTGATCCACCAACGAGCGCGTAGGTTCACGGTACTATCAGCCAAATCTACCACCAAGGCTTCCGGGGCCGGGTCAGAAAGCACGCCTTCTACCTCGCGCATGGCCTCCAGCATCAGTTGGCGCGCCTTGGCAATGTCGTCGCCGTAGCCAATGCCTACGTCGTATTGCAGGCGGCGCTTTTCGTAGGCCGTGTTTACGGTTACGGAGTTGATAAAAAGTTCGGCGTTCGGAATCACCACCCGACGGCCATCATAGGTTTTGATGGTGGTGGCGCGGGTCTGAATGGTTTCGACAGTGCCCTCAAAATCTTTGTATTTAATCTGGTCGTTGATTTTGAACGGTTCGGTGAGCAGAAGCAGAATACCCGCCAGGAAATTTTGGAAGATGTCTTTGAATGCAAAGCCGATGGCCACGCCGCCTACCCCCAGCGCGCTGATGAGCGTGGTAGGGGTGAAGCTGGGAATCATGACGGTGAACGTGACCAGAATGCCAACAATCAGCATAAACACGTAGGCCAGCCGGCTTAGTAGCAGCGTCAGGCTTTGGCTTTGCTGGCGGCTGGCCGTCACTTTCCGAACCAGCGACCGGACGCCGCTGGCAATAAACAGGAAGATAACGAAGACAACAATCCCCAGAATCAGGTTGGGTAGCAGGGCCATAAAATCCCTGCCCATGGCATTTATCTTCTGCCAGGCAATAGAAAAATTCATAGAAATACGCACTGGTAACCTGCCAGCAGCATAGCGGGCAGTTGGTAGGAGCTTGACAGTAGACACGTAAGTTGCCGCTCCAGGGTTACCAGCAGGGACTTCTGCTACATGATATTCACCTCGGGGTGCAGCTCCACGCCAAACTTGGCCCGCACCGACGCAATAATCTCATACGCCAGCGCTTGAATATCGGCGCCGCGTGCCGCGCCGTGGTTTACCAGCACCAGCGCCTGCCGGTCGTGCACGCCGTAGTCGCCGCGGCGGTGGCCTTTCCAGCCGCTGTGCTCAATTAGCCAGGCCGCGGGCACTTTCACGCCGCCGGGCACAGGGTAGCCGGGCAGGTCGGGGTAGGCGGCTTTCAACTCGTCGTACTTGTGCTGGGAGAGTTCGGGGTTTTTGAAGAACGAGCCGGCGTTGCCGATTTCGGCAGGGTCGGGGAGCTTGCTGCGGCGGATGCTGATAATCGCCTCGCTCACTTGGCGGGGGGTAGGGTCCGTGTCGATGCCCATGTCCTGCAAGGTAGTAGCAATGGCTCCGTAGCTGACGTTGAGCCGAGCCTCGCGCAGCAGGCGAAATACCACGCTGGTCACGATAAACTGGTTTTTCAGCGGACCTTTGAACACGCTTTCGCGGTAGCCGAAGCCGCAGGCGGCCCGGTCGAACGTACGCACCGCGCCGGTGCTGATTTCCATGGCTTCCAGGTACTCAAAGGTATCCTGCAACTCGGCACCGTAGGCCCCAATGTTTTGCAGCGGTGCGGCGCCCACCGTGCCCGGAATCAGCGACAGATTCTCAATCCCACTCAGGTCCTGATCCAAGGCAAACTGCACCAGCCCGTGCCACGACTCGCCCGCTCCGGCCCGCACCAGCGCCGTGCCGCTGGCCGTATCTTCCTCCGTAATCTCTAGCCCGCGAATCTCGTTTTTGAGCACTACTCCCTCGAAGTCCTTGGTGAAAAGCAAGTTGCTCCCGCCACCGAGAATTAACTTCTCCGCTTGTTGCACGTCGGGCAGTTGCAGCAGCGCCCGCAGCTCCTCTGCGCTGGCAAAGCGAGCAAACAGCTGGGCGTGAGCATCAATGCCGAAGGTGTTGTAGGGGCGAAGAGAAACGTTGGTTTCGAGGGTAGGAGTACGCATAGCGCAAAGATAAGTCGTAACGCGAACCGGCGCTTTATCCAAACGTGCGCTAGCATTTAGAAGCTAGCTAAAAGGGTTTTCAGAACGGTGTAGAGACGCATACTTGCGTCTCGTCGTTGAACGATTTCGGCCACACAACGCGGCTGATGAGACGCAAGTATGCGTCTCTACTACCAAACAGCCCCTTGGCAACGCTACGTTACGCGCTACCGCACCCGGTAGCCACTCACCGCATAGAACAGCAGGTAGGCGTAGCACAGCGCAGGTATGATGAAGGCGATGCGTAGCCCGCCGCCGTTGGTAGCAATGAAGCCCATGAGGGGCGGAATGATAGCGCCACCCACAATGGCCATAATCAGGTAAGACGAACCTTGTTTGGTGAATGCCCCTAACCCCTTGATAGCCAGCGGGAAGATAACCGGCCATATAATGGAGTTCATCAGGCCGCAGAGCACAATCAGCCACAGGGCCGTTTCGCCGGCCATGAGTACCGACGCGAGCACCAGTCCTACCCCCATGGTGCACACCCCTACCAGTAGAAAACGGTCGTTGAAGCGGCGCAGCAGCGGAATGCCCACAATGCGCCCTACCATCGACCCAAACCAGTAGGAGGCTACTAGCACGGCTCCCACCGCTTTGGTGAAGCCAGCGGTGGTGTCAATCGGGTCAGGGGCCTGGCCGAACAGGGCAGCTGCCCAGCTGGTAGCCGCGCTCAGGCCGCGTACCAGCTGCTGCGTGAAGCTGCTGAGCTGCGTGATACCCTGCGCCTCGCCGTAGCGAATCAGGAAAGAGCCTAGGCCTACTTCTACACCCACGTACAGGAAAATAGCCCCAATGCCCAGTACCAAATGGCGAAAATCCAGCGCCGAGCGGCGGCCGGCCACTGGCGCCGCCACAGCTTCGGTTTCATCCACCGGAATGCTGTCGATTTCAGGCAGCTTCAGCAGAAAAAACACGCCTGCCAGCACCGCCAGGAAAATGGCTAAGCCCAGGTAGGGCGTTTTCACCAGCGCCGATTCTTCGGCTAGGCGCTGGGCGGTAGGTAGGGCCGCCAGCCGGGCCTTCAGCACCGCCGAGCCGCCAAACAGCAACAGCCCGCCCACCAGCGGCGACAGGGTGCCGCCCAGGTTATTGGCCACGCCCACAATGCTCACCCGGCTGGCGGCCTGCCGTGCGGGCCCCAGTACCGCCACGTAGGGGTTGGCCGCTACCTGCAACAGCGTCACGCCCGCGCCCAGCGCCGCCAGGCCCGCCAAAAACAGTCCAAACGCCTGCGTATTAGCGGCCGGAATAAACAGCAGCGCTCCGCAGGCCATAATCAGCAGCCCCAGCACAATACCGCGCTTATAGCCTACCTTCTCTAGAATGCGTCCCGCCGGCAGCGACATCAGGAAATACGCCCCAAAAAATGCCGACTGCACTGCCGTCGACTCAAAGTCGGTGAGCTGGCACACATCTTTGAGGTAGGGCATCAGCACGTCGTTGAAGTTCGTGACGGCCCCAAATAAGAAGAACAAGGCCGTCATGGCGGCCATGGGCACGAAGTAGCTGCCCGTAGTAGCCGTAGCGGCGGTAGGCGAGGAGGTAGTAATGGGCGCAGCCATACAGGCAAGAATAAGCGAGGAAACAACAAAACGGCCCTTGCGGGCCGGGAGTAATGTTACGGAATTTGGGGGTAACTACTCTACCGTGTCACTACAACATAGTATCCCGCTTGCCTATTGTGCGGTCGTATGCTGCCGTTGTTTTACCTGTGTAGTAGTTGCAGCGTTTTGTCGTCCTTAGTGCCGTTGAAAAACTTGTCCAGCACGGCCTGAAAAACCGGATCTGCTTTGGGTAGGGACGCAAACAGCGTCATAGAGGACTTTAGCTTCAGATCATCGGGGCTGCCAAAAACGCTGGTTGCATTGCTGGCACTGAGCGTCAGTAATGCATTGCTGATTTCCAATAATCTGCTTCCTAAAACAGGATGCGCGAGATACGCCTCGGCTTCTGCTGCGTCTCGTACAGCGTAGAATCTCGACGTTTCGCTGAAGCCTAAGCCTTGTATCTGTGGAAAAATATACCACATCCAATGGCTGCGCTTTCGTCCGTTTTTTATTTCGGATAAGGCAGTTTGGTAGTCGGCTTTTTGGGCGTCGAGGAAACGTGTTAAGTTGGGCATAACTAGGTCTATTATAAAGGTGTGAGGAGTATGAAAGGTGTAAGTCACTAAATCTTACTAAAGATATTTTTACTCAACTTTTGCCAAATCTTCTTAAAAAATCCTTTCGATTTATTTTTAATAACATAATATTTTGTAATGTATTCTCGCTCATCTAAATCGTAATAATACTGTTGGTCTATCCAAAGGCCATTCTCTATCCAATTTTCGAAAGAGTTATAAATATTAATTCCAGGATAACCATCAATCTCTTGCTCTTCAGTAGTGTATGTAAGATGTACTACGTAATATTTGCTGGTTTTCTTGTTTACGAACAAAGCATCATCACAAGTTCCTGTGTTCCAGACCAGCTCTAGGTCGTCCAAATGTTTGTATAAAATATGTGATTTGCGATTGCCAATTTCTCTTTTTAGTTCTTTAACGTAATAGCCTTTCTCATCATTATCTCTATACCAGGGCGCAAAAAATAAATATTTCGCTGGGATATTATTAGTCAACCAAACACTGTCATTTGTCTTGTAAAAAGACCAGCCGTCCTTTATAAGTGGATCTGTGTCAACTTCTATTATAAATGGTTTGCCATGTCGCTTTGCGACAGTAGTAGCCGTTTCTATGTCTTCTGATAAGTGTACAAACTGTCTATTCATGGAAAGAAGCCCATCCTGCATAACTTGAGTTAGAACAGAAGTTGTAGTGCCGTGATAAAGAGTTTCTGGTGGTATTTTTATTTTGTCGTCGAGTGAAACAGGGAACGAGTGTCCGTGAGTAGCTCTGATTCTATTTACATCTCTTTCGATTTCCCAGCGTGATTTTTTGAACGATCTGTTGAGATTGATCAATTGGTCTGTACTTAAAGAGATGTTTTTATTTGATAAAGCTTGTAATAAAGCGTCAAGTTCGATCCAGCCAAATTTGTCAGCTTCAAGTTTTGCTTGTGCTGGATTATGTCGTAGCCAATAGCTGATCAGCTTACTTATATTTTCTTGTTTTTTTCTTATAAAGACTAATGATTGATACAAATATTCTTGTTTGCTCATCTATATTAAGATACTTATTTATTGTCAAGTAGAGTAGGATGCACATCCTATGTTATCTACAGCGGCACGCGCCGCCGCAACTCCCGATAAGCGGGCATATCATCCTGCCCCGTCAGCGACTCAAACATGCTGATAAAGGTGCGCACCAGCTCAGGATCAGCGGTTTGCATAGCGCGGGCGTCGGCTACCCGGTCGAGGTTATACTGGCCCAGAAACACCACTAGGGCGCGGAACGGCTCGTTGGCCTGTGCATCGGCGCGGATAAATAGCTGTAGCGGCAGCACCGAGGTAGCATAGTGCGGCGGTAGTTGCGCCTGGGTTTGGTCGGTGTGCTGCGCAGCGGTTTCCTGGAAGGCTTGCTCTACGGCGTGCAGCACCCGGTAATGCGCTTGGCGGTGTTCGTTCCACTCGGCGGCTGTGATTTGCAATTCGGGGTGAAACTGCTTCCACACGCCCTGCGCATAGCTGTGAAACAGCGTGTTAGCTTCTTTGGTGGGCGGGAATAGCTCCGAGGTTTCTTCGGTGGTGAGGGTAGCCATATAGAACTCGCGGGCATCGCGGGCACGGTCTACCAGCAGCGCCTGAATGCGGTCGGTGAGGGCCTGTGTCTCGCGTGGGTTGAGCGGAGGCTGGTGGTGGTGGGAGTAGAAAGTGCCAATGGAGGCCGAATCGGTGAGTATGGCCACGTATTCGCTACCCTTAGCATCGTCCAGAAACTTGCAGATTTCGGTCATAATCGGCTGAAAGCCGTGGTAGAGCTGGCGGGTAGCGTCGCTGATGGTCGTCACGGCCTTATCGATGTGGCCTTCCACCGCGTTGCTGCGCTCCACTAGCTGCTGCGTTTCCTGACTGATCTGCTGCATTTTTTGTAGGGCCTCGTCGGTTTTGCGGGAGGCATTATCGGCCGCTTTCCAGCTCTGAAACGCCACGAACAGGGCCAGAAACGACGCCACACTACCAATAATAGAGTAATGGGAACCTAACAGATTAGACGCCGCCAGCCCTGCCCCGATCAGCACTAGAAACAGCGCCATGTAAAAAAGGCTACTCTTGTTAGGGTCGAAAAGGAAAGAAGGCCGCATGGGGAAGCGCAAGTGATTGGGTAGGATGAGTAGAGCTATAGCTAGAATTAGAACTAGCTTGAGGCGAGGGTAGGGTAGCTCTGATTTTAGCTCCCAACGATATGCGAGGTACAAAGTTCGCGCTACTCCCGACCTTTGCGCTTTCACTTATTTCTTTTGCCCTATGGCCAACCGCCGCTCCCGCCCGTTTCCAATGACTGCCACCACCCAATTTGGCCTCGAAGAGGTACTGGCCGATGAGTTGCACCAGTTGGGTGCCCACATCGAAAAGGTAGGGCAGCGGGCCGTGGAGTTTAGCGGCGACAAGCAGTTGCTCTACGAAGCCGTGCTATGGTGCCGTACCGCCATGCGGATTCTGGTGCCCTTCGCCGGCTTCTACGCCCGCGACGAGAAAGCTCTCTACCGCGAGGTAGGCCGCATCGACTGGAAGGAGTTTATTGGGGCCGACCAAACCTTCGCCATTACGGCCGTAGTTAATAAGTCGTCGTTCGAGCACTCGCTGTTCGTGGCCCAGCTCACCAAAGATGCCATTGTAGACCAGTTCCGCAACCGCACCGGCCAGCGTCCCAGCGTGGACGTGAAGAACCCCGATATCCGCTTGCACCTGCACATGCTGGAAAACGAGGTGACCCTGAGCCTCGACGCGGCCGGCGACTCGCTGCATCGGCGCGGCTACCGCCAGCAAACCAACGTGGCCCCGCTCAACGAAGTATTGGCTGCCGGCCTGCTGCTGCTCACGGGCTGGGACGGTAAAAAGACCCTCATCGACCCCATGTGTGGCTCGGGTACTTTGCTCACCGAGGCTGCGCTCATTGCCCAGCGCATTGCGCCGGGCCTCTACCACCAAGGTAAGTTTGGCTTCGAGAATTGGCCCGATTTCGAGGCGGCGCTCTGGGAATCGGTGCAGCTGGACGCCCGCCAGATGCGCCTGGAGGAGCCGCAAGCCTACCTCGCCGGCTCCGACATTTCCCGCGAGTTCATTGAGTTGGCCCGCGAAAACGTGGCCGCCGCCGATCTGGAGGATTTCATTCGCCTGGGTGTGCGCGACGTGGCCGAAGCCAAAGCCCCCGCCAAAGAAGCGCCCGGCATCGTCATCATGAACCCGCCCTACGGGGAGCGAATCGGGCAGGAATCGGAGATGGAAGCCCTTTACAAGACCATTGGCGACACGCTTAAAGCCGGTTTCCAGGGCTACGATGCCTATATCTTCACCGGCAACCTGGAAGCAGCCAAGCGCATTGGCCTGAAAACCTCTCGCCGCGTGCCACTCTACAACGGGCCGATTGAATGCCGATTACTAAAGTACGAGCTGTACCAAGGCTCCCGCAAAGCGGCACGCCCAGAGTAGGGAAGGGGTACTTTTTCCTAGCTTCACGCCGTCACTGATTTCACTTCTATGTTGCCACTGGTTCTTTCCGCGCTGCTTCTCGCGTCTTCACCCGCCACACCGCCCGCCGATTGGAGTACGCCGTTTGAGCGTAGCAGCGGCAACACAACGGCCACGTATGCCCAGTGCATTGCCTACTACCAGCGCCTCGATAAGGCATACAAGGAAATCACCGTGCGCGAAGTTGGCGAGACTGACTCGGGACGGCCGCTGCATGAGGTGGTGATTTCGACGGGCGGTGGCAAGGCCGATCCGGCTACTGCTCGTCGGCAGGGCCACCGGGTAGTATTAATTCAGAACGGTATTCATCCTGGTGAGCCGGAAGGTATCGACGCAAGCATGATGCTAGCCCGCGACTTGGTACAAAAGCCAGCGCTGCGCCAGCTGTTGCGCAACACTACCGTCGTGCTTATACCTATATATAATGTAGGCGGGGCACTGAACCGCAATAGTACTACGCGTGTAAATCAGAATGGCCCCGAAAGCTATGGTTTCCGGGGCAACGCGCGCAACCTCGACCTGAACCGCGACTACGTGAAGCAGGACTCGCGCAACGCCCGCGCCTTTGCAGAGCTGTTTCAGCGCTGGCAGCCTGATGTTTTTCTGGATAACCATACGTCCAACGGCGCTGATTATCAGTATACCATGACGCTGATACCAACGCAGAAAGACAAGCTGCACCCGGTTCTTAGTCAGTATCTGACGGCGCAGTTGCTACCCGCTCTGTACCAGGGCATGGACCAGAAGCAGTGGCCCCTAACGCCCTACGTAGATTTTCTGGGCCGCACGCCTGACGCCCGCGGACTGGTTGGCTTCCTGGAAACGCCGCGGTATTCCACGGGCTACGCGGCGCTGTTCAACACCATCGGCTTTGTAACAGAAACCCACATGCTAAAGGCCTTTGCGCCCCGTGTGTGGGCTACCTACGATTTTATGACGGTGCTGCTGCAAGCTATTCAAACGCAGGATGCCGCCTTGGCGCAGGCGCGCACTGCGGCTGCACAGCAAATGACTGCGCAGCAAGAGTTTCCGCTGGCTTGGAAGCTCGATACCACCCGCGCCGAAACGTTTACGTTTCGTGGTTATCTCGGCCACCTGAAACCAAGCGAAGTGAGTGGGCAGCCACGTCTCTATTACAATCAGCAGGAGCCGTACACGAAGCCCATTCCCTTCTATAATAGCTTCCGGGCCACTACCACGGTGCGTCGGCCAGCGGCCTACCTTATTCCACAGGCCTGGGGTGAGGTAGTAGAGCGCCTACGCCGGGCTGGGGTCCAGCTTCAGCGTCTGCGCCAAGACACCACCCTAACGGCCGAGTTCTACCACATCGACGATTATAAAACCAGCTCACGACCATATGAAGGGCACTACCTACACTCGCAGGTGCAGGTAACCGCACAGCCACAAACCGTACATTTCCTTCGTGGCGACTACGTAGCCCAACTCAATCAACCAGCAGCCCGGTATTTAGTGGAGATGCTTGAGCCACAGGCTACGGATTCCTTTTTTGCATGGGGCTTCTTCGATAGTATCCTACAGCAGAAGGAGCACTTCTCTGATTATGTATTTGAGGATTTAGCAGCTGAGTTACTGCGCCAGCAACCCGAGTTGCGTCAACGCTTGGAAAAGCTCAAAAAAGAAAACGCAGAGTTTGCTTCTAATGGCCAGGCCCAATTGGAATGGGTTTACCGCAACTCTCCTCATTATGAAGCAGCCTACTTACGCTACCCCATAGCACGTTGGCAGGGTAGGGCGCTACTCGTTGACTAGGTAGTAGGAAATCCCTACCTTCCGTTTTTACTTATTCCTGTAATTCTTATTTTCATAACTACCCTATGAAACAGCGTTTTATTGCAACTATATGCATGGCTATGCTTGGAGCTACTAGCTGCCAGAAAGCTGATGTCGAGCCAGAAGATACCGCCATTCTGCACGAGAAGCTGCACGGAAAATATAAGTTATTGAGTGCCAGTAGTTCCGAAGCGGTAGATAGTAACAACGACGGTTTGTTTTCTACTGACTTATTAGCCGAAGAAGCCTATCTAGCTAACGCAGACGTTGAGATACGTATCCTGAGTGCGCAGCAGCAATATACAGGGGGCATTATGGGACATCTCTTCGTGCAGTGGTGGCAGCGGCCGTACGTTAATCCATACAGCACATCTGCGGGTAATACCAAGGCCGGATATGTCATGCAGGCCGCGCCCGAAAAATTTACGTTCGACGCTACTACGCAAACATTCCATTTTACGCCCCGGGAAATCCCGGATCCTGATTGGCCCGCTCCAGTTTCTGTAACGGTAACAGCTAATGAGGAATTGGTTGTTGTCTCAAAGCTACCAGTGTATTCGAGCACAATCGGTGTGCATTTTGTTACAGTTACGGCTCACTATAAACGCTATACAATAGTTACGTAGACTAGAGATTTGTACTAGTTATTGGCAGCAGCAAGTGAGTTTGCATAGTTCACGATATAGGCTAGCTCGCGGGCATTAGTGTACTCCAAATGATTCACCTTCGCATATGCCTCTATTTGGCGCTGCTGTTGGCGAAAGGCATTGAGCAAATCCTTTTTGGGATTCCGTAGCGCGATAATACGCCCATCCGGGAGACCCAGATAAAAATCATCTTTGATGTCTGTATAGAGTTGCGTTGCGGGAATGCCCGCTCCGTAGGGATATCCTCCACGGTAGGCACCGTATCCATACGGCGAATTATAATTGGCGGCGCGCTGTACCAACGATTCCCGACGAAGGAGTAGGGTAGGGCCGTTGCTCAGTTGCTCAAAGAAGCCCGGCGACTTGAAGTCGCTATAGTCATTGCCACGATTCCAACGGTACACTCGAAAAATCCGAACCAGGCTAGTATCAGGGCGCTCCTGGCGGCGCCGTAGTGGACGGGTGCTATAAAAAGGATTGCCGTAGTAATAGCCAGCGCGGGCATCGTAAAAGTCGTCGTAGTAATACGGATTGCGACGCCGGTCAATCTGCTCGCCCTTTACGGCGAAGCTCTGCACGGCTACGGCCGACAGAGTGCGCACCGAGCCATCGCCAAGCTGAATCTGCACTACATCCTCGCGGCGGTTAAGGGTAAGCGGGCCCTCTAATGTGTCGCCATCCGCTAATAGAATAGAGCTATCCGTGAATTGCTGAACCAAGCCTTGCTGCTGGGCCTGCGCCGGACCCAGCCACAGCCAGCTTAGTAGGAAAATGAAGAAAGGAGCAGGACTTTTCATAAGCGTAAGCATAGTAAAATCTTACAACAATCTCCGTGTTACCTTCATTCCACAACACGAAGCCGGGTATCCGGTGTTCTTAAACAAGACAGTTTAAGAACACCGGATACCCGGCTATACGACAGGGTAAAGCTACTATTCGGCAGAAGGTGAGCCAGGTTGCTCCGACAGCAGCTGACTCAAAATTGTGTGGCCCAGCTTGTCGCGCTTGGTAGTGAGGTAGCGCTGGTTGTGTTCATTAGGCGCAATTTCAATCGGCACCGTATCTACTACCTCGAGGCCGTACGCAGCCAAACCAGTGCGCTTACGTGGATTGTTGGTGAGCAGGCGCATCTGCGAAATACCCAAATCACGCAGGATGGAAGCGCCTACCCCGTAGTCGCGCTCATCCATCTTAAAGCCTAATTCCAGGTTAGCCTCTACCGTGTCACGGCCTTGTTCCTGTAGTTTGTAGGCTTTCAGCTTATTAAGCAAGCCGATGCCTCGGCCTTCCTGGTTCATGTAGACGATGACGCCTCTACCTTCACGCTCAATCTGCTGCATGGCCTGGTGCAGCTGGGGGCCGCAGTCGCAGCGGCAGCTCCCGAAGATGTCGCCGGTAACACAAGAGCTGTGCACACGCACCAGTACCGGCTCGGGGCCAGCAATATCTCCTTTCACCAGCGCCAAGTGCTGGGCGCCGGTGGAGCGCTGGGTGTAGGCAATCAGGTCGAAGTCGCCCCAATCGGTGGGCATCTTCACGGAGATTTCGCGGGTGATAAGACTCTCTTTTTCAAGACGGTACTTAATGAGGTCCTGCACCGAAATCAATTTCAGATCCCACTTATCGGCCACTTGGCGCAGCTCCGGCAGGCGAGCCATTTCACCATCTTCCCGCAAAATCTCCACCAGCACGCCCGCCGGTTCGAAGCCTGCCAAGCGGGCCAGGTCTACGGCGGCTTCGGTGTGACCAGCGCGACGCAATACGCCTTCTTTGCGGGCTTTCAATGGGAAAATATGGCCGGGCTTGCCCAGGTCCTCCGGCTTAGTTTCGAGGTCGATGAGGGCTAGAATGGTCTTGCTCCGGTCGGAAGCCGAAATACCAGTGGTGACGCCGTTCTTGAGCAGGTCGATGCTGACGGTGAAGGGGGTAGCATGCAGGGCCGTGTTGCGGCCTACCATCAAATCCAACTCCAACTCGTTGCAACGAGCTTCGGTGATGGGCGCGCATACCAACCCGCGGCCGTGGGTGGCCATAAAATTGATGACCTCGGGGGTAGCGCAACGGGCGGCGCAGATAAAATCGCCCTCGTTTTCGCGGTCTTCGTCATCGACAACAACGACTACCTTGCCGGCGCGGATATCGGCAATGGCATCTTCTATGGAATCAAGCATGATGCGTGAATTTTGCTAGGTAAGCAGGTATCGCGAAAGCAAGCTGCCTTCGCGAAAAAGTGAAAGTTCTATGCTGAGTTGACAACCATCAACAAGCCGCGAAGTTAGTTGGCGAGCCGCAAAATTACGGGAAGCATTGGCGCAATACGCTGGATCGGCGGTATACCTCGGCTTACTTGCTCTGTTGAAACCGCTGGGTAGGCTCCCATACGGTGGTGCGCACGCCGCGTGCGTACCGATAGAGGCCGAGTAGCAAGGCAGCGTTCATACTATAAAAGTGGGTAATAAAGCGTAAGGCGCGCAAGTGCCGGTTATGGTAGCGGCGTAGCCACCAATCGACCAGCATCAGGCCGGGTCCGGCCAGCTGTCCAGCCAAAATCAGGGAGTATACCCAGCTAGCGCCACGCACCACTAGCAGCACATTAGCAAACAAAGTAAGCAGCAGAAGCAGCGGTGTCAGCCAGCGTAGCACTTTGTGCGACCAATAAGCGAAGCTAACACCACGCCATGGCGGCCATAGTAGTTGACGGAAGGCCCACAGGTTTTGAAAGTTTCCGGCCGAGATGCGCGCTTTTCGTCGGAACTCCTCGGGCAAGCGGTCCGATACATCTTCGTAGCAGTGAGCGTCTAGCTCGTTGATGGCTTGATAACCATCGCGCAGCACAGCTAGTGAAATATAGAAATCATCCACTAGAAAGGAGGCCGGGGCCGGGTGGTAGCAAGAGCGTCGGACGGCAAAACAGCCCCCGAAGGCACCGATCATAGCGCCCCATATTACGCCTTCCTGGTATTTGACCATATTTTCGCGCTCCAGATACGCTTTCTCTTGCCCCGAAATTCCTTCGCGACGGTGAGCAGGATTGAGAATATGGCCTCCTACCTGCCCAATAGCCGGATTGCGGAAGTGCTTAACAAGGTGATAAAGTGTATCGGTGGTGAAGAACACATTGGCATCGGTGAGCACTAGAACTGGTGCTGTGGCTTCTTGGGCCAGCGCATCCATAACTCCAGGCTTACCCATGCGTTGCGTAAAAGTCCTAAAGCGCAAATTTGGGTGAAGTAAGGTCAAACGCGTAATGATGCTGTTCGTTTGATCCTGCGAGTTATCGGAGCCGATGTAGAAGGTGAGCTTACCGGTGGGATAGGTAGTGTTGAAAGTTGTTAGAATTTTCTCTTCGATGACTTGCTCTTCGTTAAAAACGGCCAGCAATACATCTACATGGGGAAGTGCGGAGTCGTGCGGAGCATACGTATCCTGGTTTTGCGTGCTATGCCGGGCCAAATAGTTGAGCAACAGCGGGAAGAACAAGTAGGTATGCGCAATCAGCAAAATTCCGCCGGCCAGCACGCCGCCCAATAGTAGATCAACTTCCTTCATATGTTGTCAGGCAGTTGGCAACTGACAGTAAGCGCGTGCCCCCTTTGCTTTTCGCAAAAGGAGTGAGAGAGAATAACAACGCAGCACCAGCAGCTTCATACGCCGCAAACTTACGCGCTTTCGCGTAGGCTGCCTAGGCTCCCGTATAATTGCAAGAAACGCTCGATGATGCGGCGGTTGTCATAGAGGCGGGCAATAGTACGTTGTGCCTCGTGGCCAATCTGTTGGTAGGGCAATTCGCCTTCGTAGTAGGCCCGCAACCGCGCTACCCACACTTGCGGCTCGTCGCAGAGCAGAATATCGTGCCCTTCGCGCACGGCAATGCCCTCGGAGCCCAGACCGGTACTCAGAATACACTTGCCCAATGCCATGCCTTCAATAATCTTGATGCGCATGCCGCCGCCCGAGAGCAGGGGCACCAGCATCAGCTCGTACTGCTGCATAAACTTAGCTGCCGATTCCACAAAACCGTGCACGTGGATATTGTCGCGGCCGTGGCGATGTTGGATGGCAGGTGGTGTGGACTTGCCCGCCAAGTGCAGCTCCAACTCGGGCAGTTGCTCGTGCACCTGTGGCCAGATGTTGGTCAGAAACCATTCCACACCTTCGCGGTTCGGCAGCCAATCAAGCGAGCCGATGATGAATACTGTGCGCGGTCGTGGGCGTTGGGTCGGGTCGGGCGCCAAGCGTGTGGCATCTACCCCAGCCGGAATAAACGTAACCGGCTCGGGACAACCTAACGCTAGCAGCCGGCGCCGGTCGGGCTCGGTAATGGCTGCTATAGCATCGAAGCGGGGAAGGTAGTGGCGTTCATACTGCTCCAGGCGTCGAGCCAAGTGGCGTAAATACCATGCTTTCGCAAAGTTGTATTCTCGCCCGGCCAGCATCTGCCAGATGGTGTGTTCCACGTTGTGTGCCCGCAGAACTACCGGTACATGGGGAGCCACCCGCCGGATGGTATCAATGTACCAAGTCACAAAGGTGCCTTCTACCTGCACCACGTCGATGGTTTCGGTTTGCAGAATCTGCGTGAGTTGCTCGGCTAGCGCCGGATTCACGAACCGCTCCACATTGTACGGAATGCTGCCCAGCAGTAAGTTGCGCAGAGCCCGGACAGGCCGCAGGCGTGTATCCACGGGTACCGTTACCAGGCGCACATCGGAGCCGAGGTGGTCGAGCGCGGTGTCGGGCTGAAAGTGTTTGGGAGTATTTACGGCCAGCACTGTTACCTGGTGCCCTGCACGCGCCAGGCCAGCAGCCACATCATACATGGCTATGGCACCACCATCGTGCGGCGGAAACGGAACGCGAAAACAAAGTTGCAGGATATGCAAGGTAGAAGAGTAGGATGGGCACACAAAGCTACAAAGAAGCGAAAGTCCTTCTCGGCCCGAACTCAATCAAATTGTGACATGCCACAAAAGGCCCTGATGTAGTATTCCTTATGGGCTGAGCAACGCCTGAAAAGCGTATGCGAAGCAGGGGAAGTAGCTTTTGCATCAGGCCCGACGTGGAATAACGGTGCCTAAGTGGCTAGCTAGCTCATTATCAAGGCGCTTGTAGAGCATTAGGGCTTCCAGAATCTTATCGACGGCGGCCGGGTCGGTGGCATCGCGCAGCTCTTGTTGCAACTGGTCCAACTCCCGCTGCACGGTTTCTTTTTTCAGGCGCAGCAGGGCGTTGTCGCAGGCAATTTGCAACTGATCCAACTCGCGGGGTACGTATATCTGGTGGGTGCTCCAGTTGGGGCTTAGCTCGTACTTTTCAGTGGCAAGGTCGCTCACCAAGGCCCGAATGTCGCCGCGACTGTGCTGGATGAAGTGGCGCACGTCGGGCCAACGGCCCTCATTCATCTCTTCTTGGCACAGGTGCAAGAGGTCGGCGTAGATGGGCGTGCGTAGGGGCGTTTCTTCCAGTTGCGCCAGTATGTAGTGAGCCACGGTTACTTCGGGTTGCAGCAGTTGGGGCGCATAGAGTAGTAGTAGGCGCACAATTTCCCGCTCGCACACGGCCAGAACGTCTTCTACCAGCTCTACCTCTTGCGTAGGTGCAGCGCTGCCCAGTTCCTCGGGGGTAGCGCCATACATGAGCATCTCGGCTTCCTCTTCTTCCGAAAGAGGCCGAGCCGGGGCGGCGGGTTGCTGCCGGCCAGGGGTAGGGAGGGCCGGTGAAGCCGGGGCCGGGCTGGCACCCCCGGCGGCCTTGCCCGAGGCGGTGCGCACCAGCTTGTTGTACTCCGTAATCAGCACTTGCTCATCAATGCTGAACGCGGCGCTGGTCTGCTGCAAAAATACCTGCCGCTTAATGGGGTCGGGTACTTTGGCAATGCTCTGAAGCACGTCGCGGATAGCCTCGGCTTTCTTCACCGGGTCTTGCGCTGCCTCGCGGGCTACTAGCTTGGTTTTGAAGCTGATGAAGTCCTGGCTCTGCTGGTCGAGGTGTTCCTGAAAGCGCTGGTCGCCTACCTTGCGGATGTAGCTATCGGGGTCGTCGCCGTCCGGGAACAGCACTACGCGCACGTTCAGGCCACCCTCAAGCAGCATGTCTACCCCCCGCAACGAGGCCTTGATACCGGCTGCGTCGCCGTCGTAGAGCACCGTTACGTTGTCGGAATAGCGCTTGATGAGGCGAATCTGCCCTTCCGTGAGGGAAGTGCCCGACGAAGCCACTACGTTCTTGATGCCACCCTGGTGCAGGCTCAGCACATCGAGGTAGCCTTCTACCAGGTAGCATACTTCCTCCGTCCGGATGGCCTGCCGCGCCTGGTACAGCCCGTAGAGAATATCCGATTTATGATAAATCTCTGACTCCGGCGAGTTCAGGTACTTGGCCGTCTTATCGTTGGGTTTGAGCGTGCGTGCCCCAAAGCCCACTACCCGCCCCGAAATGTTGTGAATCGGGAACATCACGCGCCCCCGAAATCGGTCGTAGCGGCGGCCGGTGTCCTGGCCTGCATCGTCGGTGCGGGTCACCACGAGACCAGTTTTTTCCAGGTATTTGCGGTCGTAGCCGGCGTGCTCGGCGGTTTTCAGCAGGTCGTCCCACTGATCCAGGGAGTAGCCCAGCTCGAAGGTAGTAATGGTGGTCTGGTTGAGGCCGCGCTGGCGCAGATAGCTCAACCCAATACCCTGGCCCTCATCCGATTTCAGCAGCAGTTTGTGGTAGTGGTCTTTGGCCCAGCTCGAAATGATGTACTGCGAATCCTTCTCGTTCTGCGCTAATTGCTGCTCGGGCGTTTTTTCTTCCTCCTGAACATCAATGCCATACTTCTTGGCCAGATACTTCAGGGCCTCTACGTAGCTGGTGCCCTCAATGTCCATGATGAACTGCACCACGCCGCCGGCCTTGCCGCACCCAAAGCACTTGTACAGTCCCTTGGCCGGCGCCACCGAAAAGCTCGGCGACTTCTCGTGGTGAAACGGGCAGCACGCCCACATATTCTGGCCTTTCCTCTTCAGGGGTACAAAATCTCCTACCACCTCCACAATGTCGGCGTGGTGGATGATCTGATCGACGGTTTCTTTGGGAATGCGGGCCATAGGGAGCAAAGATAACAAGGCTTCGCGGCGGCTCACCCTGAGCCGCCGCGAAGCCTTGTATACGGACGTGTTGCCTGGTATTCCGGGCGCCGCCCGGCAACTTACTTGCGGTTGTGAATATCGCTGCTACCCGATGCCCGCGACGACAGCTTTACGGCCGACACGTAGGCGTCGCTGCTGCCGCTGGCTTGTACGGTAGCTTGCTCGCTCACCAGCTTGGCGGCGTGGTAGTCGCTGCTACCGCTGATCTGCACCTGCTGGCGCTCTACTTGGCCGGTGAGATACACGTCGCTGGCACCGGAGGCCTGCACGTTCAGGCTTTTGGCGTTAAGCTGTAGGGTCACGTCGCTGGCGCCGCTGGCTTGAATTGCGAAGTTGTCGGCCGTAAAGGGCGTTCTGCCTTTCACATCGGTGGCGCCGCTCAGTTTCAGGGCCGTCAGGTTGGGACAAGTGACGTAGATTTTTACTCCGTTTTTTTCGCTGTTCAGCAGGTTGCGAAGGGTAGCCGTCATGCCCTCACTTTCGCGGTAGATGCGCAGTACGCCGTTGCGCACTTCCGTTTTGATGTACGATTGAGCTTCCTCGGGTGCTTCCACTACCACGCTCGTCTGTGGCCCCTGGGTTAAGTAAATAGTAGTGGCCCCGCTAGCCTCCAGTTGGGAGAAAGCAGCGAGCGGACGGTCTTGTTTGCTTTGCGCGGCAGCAGAGCCAGCGAGCAGACCCAGCATCCAGAGGGTGAGTGCGAAAAGTTTCATGGCGAAGAAGGGTGTATAGGTTGGCGATTGAAAGGGTAGATGCGTGGTTGCCGTTTGGGGTTGCCTGAGTCCCGCAAAAAGGTAGGGCGTCACCCGTCGGTAACTTCCGCCCGTGTTTCTGGGTTATCTTTACACCTCGGAAACACTCCTACCTATGGCTATTACTACCGAAGACGTCCTGAAAGCCCTCAGCTACGTCGAAGAACCGGATTTGGGCAAAGACCTCGTGACCCTCAACATGGTGGAGGATGTGCAGGTAGACGGCAAAAACGTGTCGTTCACCGTGGTACTTACTACCCCCGCCTGCCCGCTTAAAGAGCTGATTCACAACGCTTGCGTGCGCGCCGTGCATACTATGGTGGACAAAGAAGCGCAGGTGACTGTCAACCTGACCTCGCGCGTGACCACCATGCGCCAGAACCGCGACATCCTGCCCGGCGTGAAGAATATCATTGCCATTGCCTCGGGCAAAGGTGGGGTAGGGAAGAGCACCGTAACGGCAAACCTGGCCCTGGCCCTGGCCCGCACCGGCGCCCGGGTAGGCCTGGTCGACGCCGATATTTCCGGCCCCAGCATGCCCTTGATGTTTGGGGTGGAAGATGCTCGCCCGCACGTTTTCCAGGGTCCGGACGGCCGTAACCTGATTCAGCCCATCGAAAAATTTGGTGTGAAGCTGATGAGCATTGGCTTCTTGGCCCCGGCCGAGTCGGCCATTGTGTGGCGCGGGCCGATGGCCTCGTCGGCGCTCAAGCAGTTCATCACGGAAGTGGATTGGGGCGAGCTGGACTACCTGCTGCTCGACATGCCCCCCGGCACCTCCGACATTCACCTGACCATGGTACAAACGGTGCCTGTCACCGGCTCGCTCATCGTGACTACGCCGCAAAAAGTGGCCCTGGCCGATGCCGAGAAGGGCTTGCAGATGTTCCGACTACCCCAAATCAACGTGCCCGTGCTGGGGGTGGTAGAGAACATGGCGTGGTTTACGCCCGCTGAGCTGCCCGACAATAAGTACTTTATCTTCGGTGAAGGCGGCGGTGCTGCCCTGGCCGATAAGCACGGCGTGGCCCTGCTGGGCCAGATTCCGCTGGTGCAGAGCATCCGCGAAAACGGCGACGAGGGCACGCCCGCCATTTTGCAGGAGGGCACGGCCGTGGCCGCTACCTTCGAGCAGTTGGCCGAGGAGCTGGCCCGCCAGGTGAGCATACGCAACGCCGTGGCGCCGCGCACCAACGTGGTGCAAATGAACTCCTAATCCGGTATCCGAATATTTTTTCGAACTTCGCGAACCGCCCACTTGTATATCTAGTATGACGCATACCCCCACCATTGCTGACCATCCGCTGTTGCCGCGCATCGAGCAGGCCCTGGACGGCATCCGCCCCTACCTGGCCGCCGACGGAGGCAACGTACGCGTGTTGGACATCACCGACGACATGGTGTTGCAACTGGAGTTGCTGGGCGCCTGCGGCACCTGCCCCATGTCGCCGATGACGCTGAAAGCCGGCGTGGAAGAATCGGTAAAGAAAGCCGTACCCGAAATTCGTTCCGTACAAGCCATCAACGTAACGCCCATGGCTGAGCAGCCTGCTGGCCAAACCGGCCACCCGCTGCCGCCCACGCCCGTGCCTACCCCGGATTTTTAGCACTTCTGCTACTACCTTATAAAACAGCGCCAGCCTTCTACAAAGAGGGCTGGCGCTGTTTATTTGTAGACTTGCCTCTTCTTCGTCTGTCATCCTGAACGGAGCGAAGGACCTTGTTACGTTGAAACGAGTCTTTGTTGCTAGTATCGCTCTAGCGTGAGAAGGTCCTTCGCAAGCTCAGGATGACAGATGAAAAAAAATGCCATAAACGATTTGCAATAAGCGTTATGTTGAAAATATCGACCCTTGAATCTCAAGTAAGAGCAGCTTTATTAGGTCTGGCCGTAGGCGATGCGCTGGGTGTGCCCGTAGAGTTTGAAAGCCGTGCCCGTCGCAGGCTCGACCCTGTAGTAACTATGCGGTCCTACGGCACCCACCACCAGCCTGCCGGTACCTGGTCCGACGATGCCTCCCTGACATTTTGCTTAGCCGAAGCTATTGCTGACGGTTTCACGGTGCAGAAGGTTGCCCAGAATAGTGTCAACTGGTACTACGAAAACTCCTGGACGCCGCACGGCCGCGTGTTCGACATTGGCATCACCACGCGGGAGGCGCTGCAACGGCTGCGCACCAATAAAGACCTGCTTTTCGCGGGCGGTACCGACGAATACAGCAACGGCAACGGGGCGCTGATGCGTATTCTGCCGCTGGCGTTCTATCAACCGGAAACGTTACTACAAAACCGCTTCCAGCTGATTTCGGAAGTGTCAGCCATCACACACGGACATGTACGCTCCGCTGTAGCGTGCCTGCTGTACCTGGAAATGGCGGCGTATCTGCGTGCTGGCTCAACGCCCGCTGCGGCCTACCTTGGCCTGTGCAAAGAGGCTCCTGCGCAGCTTCAGGCGTTGCATATTCCAGCTCAGGAGATACAGCGCTTTCAGAATATACTGAGCGGCCGCCTACCCAACTTACCGATACAAGACATCAATAGCGGCGGCTACGTGCTGCACACGCTGGAAGCGGCGCTGTGGTGCCTGTTGCGCCACGAAACGTACGCCGAAACTGTGCTGGCTGCTGTCAACCTCGGCGACGATACCGACACGACGGGTGGCGTTGTGGGCGGTTTAGCTGGTTTGTATTATGGTGAAGCTGCTATTCCCGCTGAGTGGCTACAGGTGCTGGCGCGGCGGGAGGATATCGAAGCTTTGTGCCATCGAATGGCGGTGTAGAATCTCTGTCATCCTGAACGCAGCGAAGGACCTTATCATGCGGGAACGAGTCGTTGATATGACCGTTGTTTTAGCGTGATAAGGTCCTTTGCTCTGCTCAGGATAACAAGGAAAACCTACGCAGCAGCATACTGCTTGCAAGCATCCACGCAGGCCTGGCAAGCTTGCGCACAATGCTGGCAGTGGTCGTCTTTGTGCTGGCCGCACTCGTCGGCGCACTTCTGGCAGATTTCGATGCATTCCTTGATGACGTGCTTGGCGTGGTCAGAGCTGCGGGCGATGAAAGCGGCAGTGAGGCGGCAAATATCGGCGCAGTCGCGGTCCAGCTCAATGCAGGGCACCATCATCTGGATGTTGTCTTCGTGCAGGCAGGCATCGGCGCACATTTCGCAGGCCACGATGCAGCGGCTGAGTGCGTCGAGTACGGCTTGGTTTTTTTGCAGATTAGCAACGGAGGCAGGAACATGGCCCATAGGAGAGGAGATTTAGTTGAATGAAATACAGCAGAGCTAACTGCCCTGCGCTTCTTTGGTATACGCAGGGTAGAAGCAGGACGCCGGTGTAGAATTGTGCGGGATGTGTGCACGATTTCCGTGCTTGTGCGGTTTATGAAAGCTGCAATTCCCGCCAAATCGCCGTATTTTTACCCAATGCTATTCACACCCGAACCGCTCGCCCCTACCCTCGACTCAGCCCGCCGCGTACTGAAGCAGTATTATGGCTACGACCAATTTCGGCCCATGCAGGGCGATATTATTGAGTCGATTTTGGGCGGACAGGATACGGTGGTGCTGATGCCCACGGGCGGCGGCAAATCGGTGTGTTTCCAAGTGCCGGCCGTGGTGCAGGCGGGTGTGTGCGTGGTGGTGTCGCCGCTGATTGCCTTGATGAAAGACCAGGTAGAAGCCCTGAAGGCTAACGGCATTCCGGCGGCCTACATCAACAGCAGCGTAGGCCTGAGTGAGCAGCAAAGCATCACCTCTGACTGTTACAATGGCGCGCTGAAACTGCTCTACGTCTCGCCGGAAAAGCTTTTGTCGGAAGGCTTTCTGACCTTCTTGCAGCGTCTAAAAGTGAGCATGTTTGCCATCGACGAAGCACACTGCATCTCCTCGTGGGGGCACGATTTCCGGCCCGAGTACACGCAGTTGCGCGTGCTGCGTGAGCAGTTTCCGCACGTGCCCATCATTGCCCTCACCGCCACCGCCGACCGCCTCACCCAGCGCGACATCCAGCAGCAGCTGCGCCTGAATCAGCCGCAGGTGTTTCTGTCGAGCTTCGATAGGCCGAATATCAACCTCATTGTGCGGCCGGGCCAGAACAGGGTAGGGGGCGTGCTGGAATTTATTGAGCGCCGCCCCGGCGAGGCGGGCATTATTTACTGCCTCTCGCGCAAGCAGTGCGAAACGGTGGCCGGCAAGCTCAAGGAAAAAGGTATTCGGGCCAACCACTACCACGCTGGCCTCACGCCCAACCAGCGCGCCAGCGTGCAAGAGGCCTTTTTGCGCGACGATTTGCAGGTGATTGTAGCCACCATCGCCTTCGGCATGGGCATCGACAAGAGCAACGTGCGCTGGGTGATTCACTACAACCTGCCCAAGAACATTGAGGGCTATTACCAGGAAATAGGCCGCGCCGGGCGCGATGGCGCCCCAGCCACAGCTGTGCTATTCTACAGCTTCGGCGACGTGATGAGCCTGCGTGACATGCTTTCCAAGGACGACCCGAAGCTTACGCAGCTCAACCTCACCAAGCTGGAGCGCATGCAGCAGTTTGCCGAAGCAGCTTCCTGCCGCCGTAAAATCCTGCTCAACTACTTCAGCGAAACCCTACCCCAGGACTGCGGTAATTGCGACATTTGCCGCAACCCGCCTACTACCTTCGATGGTACGCTGCTGGCCCAAAAGGCCTTGTCGGCAGTGGTGCGCATGCGCGAGCGGGCCAGCATTGGCCTGCTCATCGACGTGCTGCGCGGCATGCGGAATCAAGCCGTACTCAGCGGCGGCTACGACCAGATCAAAACCTACGGCGCCGGCGCTGACTTGCCCTACCTCGACTGGTACAGCTACATCCATCAGATGCTGAACGATGGCCTAATCTATATTGCTTACGAGGAAGGATACGCACTGAAAATAAATGAGTTGGGTAAGGAGGTTCTGCAAGGCCAGCGCCAAGTGTCCATGAAGCAGTTCAAACCTGCCGAGAAGGCCGTGAAGGGCAAGAAAGCTCCCCGCGAAGCAACGCCCGTGGCTGCCACGCCCGAGGCGCGGCTGTTCGAGGCCCTGCGCGCCCTGCGCAAGCGAATTGCCGACGAGCAAAACGTGCCGCCCTACGTTATCTTCACTGATACCACGCTTCAGGAAATGGCGGTGGAAAAGCCCGTGACGCGCACAGCCATGCTGGGCATTTCGGGGGTAGGTATGAAGAAGTTCGAGAACTACGGCGAGGCGTTTATCCGCGAAATCCTAGTGCACGGCGGCGTGCCCAGCCCCGACGATGCCGAGGACTCCATCGATTCCGATGATACTGTGGGTAGTCGCCCGCGCCGCCGCGAGAGCAAAGAAAGCGACGGCCCCAACGACACCCAGCAGGCTACTTTCCAGCTGCACCGCATGGGCCTAAGCCCCGAGGCTATTGCCGAGCGCCGCAACATGGCCTTGTCTACCATCCAAGGGCATCTGTTCACGGCCTACACCAAGGGCCTCGACCTGCGCCTGCAAGACTTTTTCACGCCCGATCAGTTTGCGGAAATCCAGCTTGGCATCGACCAGCTCGGCGGCGCGCCCATGCTCCGCGACCTGTTCGATCACCTGCGCGAGAAGTATGATTATTTCACGCTACGGCTAGCCTCGGCGTATAACAAGAAGTTGCGCGGGGAGTAGGAGAGTAATTATAGTTTAAACCGTCATGCTTGATCTGGCGTCTGCTTGTCTAAGCATGACGGTTATTCTGCTTAGAACAGCCTACCGCTTCCGCCACGCTGCCGCTACCACCGCGCCCAGTGCCAGCAACGAGCCGGTAGCCACATAGCGCCAACGCCGTGTGGCCGGCGACTCGTAAGCGGGGCCGCCGGTTAGCTCAGCCGTTACGGCGTTCAATGACTTCACTTTAGCAGCAAAGTCGCCTTGGATTTGCCCGCGGATGACGGTCATTTGTTGCAGTACCGTGTCCAGTTCCTCAGGTAGGGTTTCTTCCAGCATGGCGCGCAGGCGCTTAGCCACCGTGGGCGACTTGCCATTGGTGGAAATAGCAATTTTTAGGTCGCCCTTTTGCACCACCGAGGAGAGGTAGAAGTCGCACTCGGCGGGCGTGTCGGCTACGTTGGTGAGCAGTCCACGGGCCGTGGCGGCGGCTTTGATGCGGCGGTGCAGGGCCGGATCGTCGGTGGCGGCAAAGACGAAATCGTGGTTTTCTAGATCAGTCTCGGCGAAGGGTCGTTCGTGTAGTTGAATGCGGGGGTAGGGCGCCGCCAGGGCACGTAACTCAGGAGAAATCCAAGTGGCGACTACCGTCACGGCCGTGGCCGGACTGCTGCGCAGAATGGCCGTCAGCTTTTCCAGGCCCACGTTGCCACCACCCACCAACAGCACCCGAAACTGCTCCAGTTTCAGAAATACCGGGAATAGCGGGTTGAAACCAGCAGGAGAAGGGGTAGGAGAAGGCGTTGGCATACAGTGGATGAAAAGGCTTGTAGAACAAAGAATACGGCGAAAATAGGAAGGTACTTCAGGATAGTACGTTCAGGCAATACGATTCCGAAAGCGCGGGCAATGAGCAAATGTTTAGCACAGAAGAAGATACTACTGCGGAAAACCGGGTACTAGCAAGCCATTTTGCAGACAAGCGAGAGAAAGATCAAAAAATAATAGCAAAAAATTTAGCTAATTGAATTAGTATTCGCGTAAGCGCGTTCGTACTTTCGTGAGCCGGTGCTTTTTACCGATGCAGCCATTTCCCCGGCTCCCTACCCCGATGATCAACACGAACTTAAAATTCTGGCGGCGCGAACTTGGCCTAACGCAGGCCCAGATGGCCGAAAAATTAGGTATTAAACGCTCCCTGGTGGGCGCCTACGAAGAAGGCCGTGCCGAGCCCAAGCTCCTGACGCTGGTGAACATGGCCCGCCTGTTCGGCATCACGCTCGACGCGCTGGTGACAACCGACTTCAGCAAGAAGAAAAACGCTAAGGCCGCCATTCTGCAATTGCAAGCCCAGAAAAGCAGCGACCCCACGCCTACCCGCCCTGGCGGCGCGCTGCGGGTACTAGCGCTTACCGTTGATAAAGAGGAAAACGAAAACATCGAGTTGGTACCCCAAAAGGCTGCCGCTGGCTACCTCAATGGCTACGCCGACCCCGAGTACCTCGAAGAACTGCCCAAGTTTCGCCTCCCCATGCTGGGCACGGGCGGTACCTACCGCGCCTTCGAAATTGCCGGTGACTCCATGCTCCCCATTGCCTCCGGCACCGTGATTGTGGGCCGCTATGTAGATGACTGGCTAACGCTGAAAGACGGCACGCCGTGCATCGTGGTTAGCTCCAAGGAAGGCATCGTGTTCAAACGCGTGTTCAACCGCCTCAAAGACGGCGCCATGCTGGCCCTGCACTCCGATAACCCCGTGTACTCGCCCTACGAAATTAGCGTAGAGGATGTGGTGGAAATCTGGGAAGCCAAGGCGTACATCAGCAGCACGTTCCCTATTGCCGACCTGTCGCTGACCCGCTTGGCCAGCATCGTGCTGGATTTGCAGCAGCAAGTAAGCACGCTGAAAAAAGCATAGCCTTATTGTTATTCCTTGCTATGCTCGGAATGACAGGAAAAAAGACCAGAAGCCCCGCCAGCTATACCGCTGGCGGGGCTTTTTGGCATATGGGTAGGAAGTGGCTTAGCCATCTATTTCAACTTACCAGGGGCGCGCTACGTATGTTTGGGCAACATTTGACTTGATTTCTACGCTCATGCTGAAATATATTCCTGCCATCGAACGCCACCACGCTGCACCGGTTGCCTGGCTGAACAGCCACTTCCTGTTCAGCTTCGCAGACTATTACGACCCGAATAACATGCATTTCGGGCCATTGCGGGTGTTCAACGACGATGTAGTACAGCCGCACTCGGGCTTTCCCCAGCACCCGCACTCCGAAATGGAAATTGTGACGCTGGTATTGCAGGGTGAGGTGACCCACGAGGATACGATGGGCAACAAAACCACCATTCGCAAGGGCGAGGTGCAGCGCATGACAGCTGGCACCGGCATTGCCCACTCCGAGATGAACCGCACCGATAAGCCGCTGCACATCTATCAGTTGTGGTTTCTGCCTAATCAAAAGGGGCTCTCGCCCAGCTACGAACAAAAGGACATTGATTTCCTGAGTCACAAAAACGAGCTGGTGCCCCTTGTAACGGGGCAACGCGTGCTGGAAGATGTGGTGTATATGAACTCCAACAGCACCGTATACTGGGCCAATCTGCGGGAGGAAAAGGAAATCGAATTCAAAACGTTTCCCATCCGCAATACCTTTGTGTACGTGAAGGAAGGCACCATTTACATCAACGGCTCCGAAATTGGTCCCAACGACCAGGCTCGCCTGACCGACGAGAACGTGCTCCATATTCGCGCCGAAAAAGATGCTCAGTTTATTCTGATTGATTTGCCAGCTGCAGAGGCGAATTATTAAAAAGACTTGTTGCTAAATAAAGAAAACCGTAGCGCGGACTGCAGAGTCTGCGCTACGGTTTTTTTAACTGCAGGGAGCTATGGTTTATCTCGAACGTATGCTGCTGCAACAAACGAATAACCTTAGTGCCTGCCCGGAGCCGTGGGCCGCGTACACGTTCATCGGGCGATAGTAGTAAAATACCGGGTCGAAGCCCATGCCAGTGCCCACGCACACGCCCTCTACCTGGCCTTGGGCATTCACCTTGGTAATCACCCGACCTACACGGCTTGATCGTCAGCGGTTCCAACAGCAACCGCCGCGACGCAGTAGCCGTAGCGGCCCGCGCATCGCCCAGCGTCACGTGATAGTTGCCCTCGGGTAGCGCCACCGAGAAGTAGAACGGCTGGTTGCTGGTCACAAAATGGCCTTTCAGGCCATCCTTGCCACCGCTGCCGCCTGAAACCGTAGCCTTGCGCTAGATAATAAGCGGCGTTGGGAAATACCTGCGATGGCCTGGCCCTGTTTTGCCAAGGCCAAAATTGAATTTATAGGAAGTGTTAATAGGTGCCTGCGTGGCGGTGCTGGTTGTGAGCACCAGGCCAAACAGCTTGGCAAGTAGGGCAGGGGTAGGCGGTATACGGAGCAGCTACGAAACACGGGCACTATGCCCCAATTGCGCCGAATAACATGCTTCCGCTACGCTCATTTATCCGGGAGTCTGCTGGAACCGAGGGAGATGCTGTTTTCTGAACAGTTGAGGTAAAGTATTTGCAGTTAGGGAATTGCGTGTTTGATAAACCTGCGGCTCAACATAATTTTCTGTTGGGCCAAACGTAACACCACACAATTCGTTAACTAACAAGCTCATCTTAAAGTCGAGCTACCCTGCCAGCGTGAGTGCATTGTTTCCCCAGTCCTTGATTCCCGATAATGATGCCATGCGCCTGCGGGTGCTACATCAGTATCAGATTGTGAATACCACGCCGGAGAAGATCTTCGACGACTACGTGGCCCTGACGGCGCGCTTGTTTAACCTGCCTATTTCGCTGATTTCACTGGTTGATGAAGAACGCGTATGGTTTAAAGCCAGTGTAGGCGCACCGGCCGGCATCACCTCCCTGGCCCGCCCCGACAGCATGTGCTCGGCGGCCATCTTGCAGGATACGCCCGTGTTTTTCTCCGACTACACCCGCGAAAGTTGCGACCTAGTGAACCCCGCCACCGCCGAGGCGCTGGGCCTGCACTTCTATGCAGGCACCGCCCTGCTCACTACAGAAGGCATAAAAATTGGCGTGCTGGCGGTTATTGGCCGTGAGCACCGGGTATTTTCAACTGCCGAATCGGAGCTGCTTCAGGCACTGGCGCGGCTGGTCAGCAAAACCATTGAGCTGCGCGGCCGCTACCTGGACGCCAACAACCCAGACGGCTGGGAAAAAGCTCAGCGCGAGCTGGAAACGCAACTAGACGATAATTTCGCGCTGGCGCGTTACCTGGCTACTCGCACGCAAGGTATTAATCTGGAAGACGACGAAATAGCGCAGGTGATCAAGCAGCGGCTAGCGAATATGGATGTGGTGCTGGATAATAAGTTGCTGTAAATCAGTAGTGTATTAACTAAAAAAGCCTGCTTTAAAAGCAGGCTTTTTTAGTTGTTGCAGATAAGTTACATCGTGTACTTCCTACCCTTGTTCTGCTCTTTCAGGTAGGCCATCAGTGGCTGGAAATATTCCACCATAGCGCGGGCCGAGAGGTCTTCGCCGGTTTTTTCTTTTAGCACCAGGCGCCAATCTTTGCTGGAACCGGGGCGCATGATGTCGGCCAGGAAAGCGCCTACCTCCTTGCTGCCGTAGTAGTTGGTGGCGTGCGGGTCTTGGTGTAAGATCTGCTTGGCAATGTGGTCGTGCAGCTGAAACAGGATGACGTACGACAGAGCGTAGTCGTAGTACTGCGCGGGGTCGTCGTTGATGTGAGTTTTGGTGGCCGGGTCAAGGTAGTTCTCGCCGCGGGGAGTAGGGGGCACAATGCCTTGGTACTGCTTGCTAAGTGCCCACCACTTGGCGTTGAGCTGGTCGGCGGGGAGGTTGTCAGCGTAGAAGCTGTTTTCCCACTCGCTCATCACGCCCGAGGCAAACGGAATGAACACCACCGAGCCCAGGGCCTCTTTCAGGAGCGCCTGCATGTCGTTGGTTTTCACTTTGGGGTCAATCAGCCCCAAACCCGCCAGGAAAGGCTTTTGGCGGGCGGCCAGGCCCATCAGGCTACCCATGGCCTCGTGGTAGGCACGGTTGGCGCCCTGGCGCAACAGCACTGGTACCTCGGGGTTGGTATAGGTGAGGTAGTAATAAATGTGGCCTAGCTCATGGTGGGTGGTTTCGTACCACTCGGTGTTGGCTTCCACGCTCATCAGACTGCGCACGTCCTGTTCCAGGTTCATGTGCCAGGCCGAGGCGTGGTTGTTCTTCTTGTGGTCGGCGCCTTTGGGTAGGGGGTAGAGACTCGATTTCTCCCAGAACACCGGAGGCAACGCCTGAAAGCCCAGGCTCTGGTAGAAACGCTCGGCCTGTTGCACCTGCCACTCGGCGCCTTTTTTAGCCAGCACAGGATCCAGGTTCAGGCCTTTCACGTCTACCATGCTGCTCCAGTCCTGCCCCCAGCGGTTGGGCAGCCAGGAGGCAGGTAGGTAGTCGGGCACCTGCTTCACGCCGTACTGCTTGGCCAGCTCGTAGCGGGCGTAGGTGTGCAACTCGCGGTAGAGCGGGCGCAGCTCCTGGTTGATTTTGCGAACCAGCGCCATCATCTCCTCCCGGTTCATGCCGTAGTCGGAAGCCTGGTAGGTGAAGTAGTCGGGGTAGCCCAGGGCCTGCACAGTTTGGTTGCGCAGGTCGCGCAGGCTGAGCAGGCCGGGTTTCAGGGTAGGGCCGATGGCCTTGCTGGCTTCCCAAATCTGCTGGCGCTTCTGCGGGTTCTTTTCTTTGCGCAATAGCTCGTCCAGATCGTTCGTCGTCACCGACTTACCCTGGTATTTGTAGTCGAAACCGTAGAGCTTTTCCGTTTGCTGGGTTTCGGCCTTGATGCGGCGCTTCACCACGTCGGCAGCAGTTTGAGGCGAGTTGGCGGCGTTGTACAAGGCCGTTTCCAACTGCTTCACCTGGATAGGCGTGAGGTCCTGCTTATGCTCTAATAGTTCGCGCAGGCGGTTGATATTCTCGGTGCTGCCCGCAAAAGCAGCCATGCGCACGTTGGCGCGGGCCGTGGCGGCAGCGTTGGTGGTATCGCCGGGCACGATGTGGGTGTTGGAGCGCCACTCGGCTTCCGACGATTGCGTGTAGAGTTTCTGGTATTCAGCAGAGTAGGCGGTCAGAAAATCCTGTGCCTGCTGTTGCCAGCTAACGGGCGCAGCAGCCTGAGGTGCTGCCGTAGGGGCTGAAGCAGATGAATCGGTAGCAACAGCAGGCGTTTTGGCGGTAGGGGCGCAGGCGGTAAGTAGAGCCGCTGTAAGCAGGGGTAAATAAGACTTCTTCATAACACCGCAAAGAAACGACGAAAAACGCAGCAAAATCCCAAGCCTACCACGGCGCAGCAACCCTACCCCGTCACCCAAGGGGTACGAAAGGAACAGTCGTACAAACTACCCCACCAGCTTTTCGAGCACGTAAATCTGCAACTGTCGGCGGGTTTGGAAGCCGAGGCGCTCGTATACGGCGCGGGCGCGGGTGTTTTCGGGGAGCACGTGTAAAAATGGCACCCGCCCCGCTGCCAGTATGCGGTGCATCTGGTGTTGCAGGAGGCGGGCGGCGTAGCCTTTGCCCAGGTGCGCAGGGTGCGTGCAAACGGCGCTCAATTCGGTGTAGGGTGTGGGTTGGAGCCGTTCGCCTGCCATGGCCACCAACTCATTGCCCTCAAAAATGCCGTGGTATTCGCCAAACTCGATGGTGCGCTGAAGAAACGGGCCGGGGTTGGTTTGGGCCGTGAGTGCTATCATGGCAGAAATATGCGGCTGTTGCAGCGGTACCACGCCTGTGCGGTCGAGGGCTGGCGGAGTAAGGTGCTCGTATACGAGTTGCAGCAAATCTTTCTGCACCAGTATCTTCCAGTTGTCCGGAATAGCTACCTCGCCGGCCGTGAACAGTACGGTAGCTGTGCCGGCCGGGGTCAGGTCGTGCAAATCGGCGAAGGCGCTGGCCGAGTACTCGCGTAGGCCTGCAAATGCTCCGGCTTCCTTCTGCACGTACCGCGCCTGCTCGTTGCCTACGGCAAGGTGGGCACTGCCGGTGCACAAGGCATTCCAAATTGGGTTGTTGAGGACGTGCTGCATAGGGGAGGGGAGGGGCAAAGTCAGCGCAAAGCTACTCCCTACCCAACAAACCGGCGCGAGTCGCATGCCTCATGGCCTCATGCCGTCTGCACCTGCTGCACGTGATAACCTAGTTGATCATGTTTCTGGTTGAAGTAGTTTTGTGATAAGATCAGGCACATTTTTCGCCGGCTTGCACGTTATACACGCAGCATCTTATCATCGTCATATGTTGTTTTTCTCTTCCACGGCTGCCGCTGCTGGTAGCCATTATCTTTCCAGTCTGGTGTTGCTTACCGTGCGCTACCTCGTGTTTGCGGGCGTGGCCTACGCGGTTTTCTGGGTGTGGCGCCGCGAGAAGTGGCAGCACCGCCGTATTCAGCCCAAGTTTCCCGAGCGCAAGCACATCGATACGGAAATCAAGTACTCTCTGCTCACCTGCCTGATTTTTGCGATGGTAGGCGTAAGCATCTTTGTAGCGAAGCAACATGGCTACACGCTCATGTACAGTAAGATAAGCGACTACGGCTGGCTTTACTTCGTCTTCAGCCTATTAGTAGCCATTGTAGCGCACGACACCTATTTCTATTGGACGCACCGCTTCATGCACATTCCGGCGGTGTTTCGGCACGTGCACCGGGTGCATCACCTCTCGCACAATCCGTCGCCGTGGGCGTCATTTTCGTTTCACCCGTTGGAGGCCGTGATTGAAGCGGGCATTGTGCCACTGCTGGTGTTTGTCCTACCCATTCACCCGCTCACGCTGGGCATTTTCATGGTGTACCAGATGGGCATGAACGTGCTGGGCCACCTGGGCTACGAGCCCTACCCTCAACACTTTTTGCGCAGCCGCTGGGGCCGCTTACACAATACCAGCACGCACCACAACATGCACCACCAACTGGTAAAGTGCAACTATGGACTCTATTTCAACTGGTGGGACCGGCTCATGGGTACCAACCACGCCAAGTACCCCGAGCGTTTCGAAAAAGCCGCAGGAAGCAAGGAGCGGTAGTAAATACAGTGAACGTCATTTCTCGACAAGTTCGAAATGACGTTCAACGCGTAGTCGAACGAGCGGCCTATGCAGCTTGCTGCTCTTGCTGCAAATGACAGTCTTTATACTTCTTGCCACTACCGCAGGGGCAAGGCGAGTTGCGGCCAAATTTTTTGTGACGGCTGCGCAGGCTCCGAATCCACTCGCGCGGATCGGTGGCAAAGCGCAGGAAGCGCTTCTTGGGGTTCTGCCGAAACGCTCGCATCAGCAATTGGTACAGCTCGGGGTGGTGCTCCTGTAGCTTCTCTGGTTTCTCGAAGAAATACTCCGTAACGACGGCGAAGAACTCGGCTTCGTTGGTGGCGGCGTAGTCGTTAATTTCGGAGTGGCCGGCCCGGATGGCTTCCATTTCGCGGTGCATCACCTCGGTCCAGGGTTTCAGCAACTCGGTGGGTAGGGCCAGCTTGGGCACACCATCAATCACGCCGTCGGCCTGGTCCAGCATGTGCGCAAACTCGTGAATGCCCACGTTCTGCTTGTCGATGGTATCGGCAAATCCTTGCTCCAATGAGGCTTTGGATAAGTGCATATAGTGTGCGCCCTGAAAGCCGCGCACCGAGCCCAACAGCGTGCCGGCCAGGGGCTTCACTTCCTTGCTGGGGTCGTCGGGGCTTTGCCAGGCATCGGGCACAATCAATACTTCGCCTAGGTTGCCGTACTCCCATTCCGGAAAACCAAAGGTTGGGATAACGGCCGAGGCGGCTACCAGCAGGCGCGTGGTATCGTCTACCTCCGTCTGAATGCCCCGTACACTGGTTTGGGCCAGAAACACCTGAATTTTACGCTCGAAACGAAGCTTGTCGTCTTTGGTTAGCGACAGATAAAAGGCAATACGCTCGGTAAGAATCTGGCGCCAGTTGTCCGGAAACTCTTGCGCCAGCGCGGCGGCTCGTATGCGGCTGTCGCGGGTGACGTAGCGGTAAAACAGAAAGATAACCCCAGCCACGAAGGCCGCGAAGAGTACGTAATTCATAGCCCGTTGCTAACGGACATCCCGGACGAAGGTTGGTAGACCGCAACGAATAAAGCGTCAAGGCAGCGCAGCAACGGGACACAAGACGCACAGCTGGCAGAAAATACGGAGGGCGCCCCTGGTAAAACTACTGAAAAAGCGTGCTCGCTTGTCTGCCGAAAAATAAGCGTGCGTACACAGGCACTGCACCAACCCTACCTATCCCATGCCACTACACCGCGAGTTAGATAAGAAGCTAAGCAAGACATACGAACCTTCGACCAGCATCGACGACGTTTTCAAAGGCTACGATATCACCTTCATAACCAATGAGCACGGCGAGCCAGTAACCTTGTTTTTCGGTAAGCGCCGCCCCGATGGGTTGATAGCGGGCGAGCGATACACGCGGACCATCAAGCGCCAGCCCAATAGTTTGGAAGTGAAGTCGAGCCACTGGGATAATCGGGGCAAGATCTTGCGCTAGAACCAGTTGCATCTACCAACCCTAGCAGGGCTTCTAGGCCCTGCCAAGGTTTTGCGGAGGGTAGCTTCTTGGAACGGCTTGCCACTAATTGCTACCTGCTGTAAAAGCAGGTAGGTGCTCTGCCAGCCGCTCGCGGAGTAAATCCTGAAGTACGGCATCCAGAAACTGAAATTTATCGGGAATACGCAGGTTGATGATTTGCTTGCCTTCCAGCTCCGTTGCAAACTTCTGCCGCAAAATGTCGGTGTGCTTCTTTTCCATCACAAAGACCACGTCGGCCCAGCCCAGGTGCCCGGCCGTGACGCGCACCCTGGCCCCCGGCTCCGTGCCCGCCGAGCGGGCCTGGTAGTGTGGGTGGTCGTCAAACAGGCGCTCGGCCGTAAGGCTGCGCCAGCGGTTCTGGCTGCAAATGAATAGGAGCTGGCGCGGGGTAGGCGAGATAGGCATAGCAGAATAGAAAGATACACGAAAACCATTCACCGCTGCTCACGCAAGATCGTCGGCTGGGACGTGCGTGACACAATGCCCGGATTCATTGTGCACTCCGACTTACGTGGTGCTCCGTCAGTTAGTACATAGTTACCGGTTTTCAGGACCCACTGGCTCGCCACCAAGCCCCGCTCAGCATGAGCCGATGAAGCAATTGCTACGATAACTTCCACACCGAGTCCATCTGGAGCCGGCTGAAAACCGAATTGCTCAATGGCGGTAGCTTTCCTAGCCTGACCGAAGCCCGGCTGGAAGTCAGTTATTCTATCGTCTACTACAACGCCGGACGCCGCCACGCCGTCCTGAGCTACCGTTCACCAGAGTAATTCGAGCACGACTTCCTAGTCAGCCTATCTTAGCGCACTGCCCATTTTTACTAGATTACCCTAGTGCAGTGTTGTTTCAACTGTGCCTGCCGTTCTTGCGCGCTAGCAAGCTATGGGAAGTATTGGGTAGAATATAACGCGCTGCCTTGATATGCAACCAAGATGCAAAATAAGGAATAAAGGCCTATATTTGCCACATGAAACCTTCCTTATCTCGGGTGTGGGCCGATTACGGGGGCATCGTGAATGCGACGCTTTGTCTGCTGCACTGTGCGGCTGGTCCCTTGTTGCTAGCCTGGTGGAGCGGCACCCAAAGCGCCGCGCTTTCCTCGCATTGGGACACGCTGTTTCTGGTACTGAGTGGCGTGCTGGTGATGGGAGCCACGTGGCAGCTAACCGCGCGCTGGCTCCGTCTGAGCCTGTGGTCTTGCTTTGCGTTGTTTGCCGTTACCGTGCTGCTGGCCGACCGCTGGCCGTGGCTGGAATTAGTGCAGTACGCCGCCTCACTGGGCTTGGTGGGCATGCACCTGTTGAACCTTCGCCAGTGCCGTCGTTGCGCTGTGGTGCCAGCGCCTGCGGCTGGCTGATACACGCGCTGGCTGTTATTTGGTTGCTATGTACTCGCTGCTGTTGTCTTTTTTGCTGAGTGGAACCGCTGCTCCAACCCCACCAACGCTGGTTGGACGCTGGGCGATGCGACAGATCTACTTCGAAGCCCGTCGCCCGTTGCCGGATTCTCTACAGGACAGGCTAATGGATAGCCCCGTGGGCGACACCAACGCGGCCTTGAAAAGCGGTGAGCAAACCGCCCTGGTCACGTTCTTTCCCGATAGCACCTACCGTTACGAGCTGAGCCGCGCCGGCCAACCTACCCTGCAAGAGGAGGGTAGCTATACCATTCGGCAAGGTCTACTGCGCGTTAGTACGCTCAATGCGCAGCCCATCTCAGCTCTTGACGGGCAGCGCATTGTAAAACTCACCCGCCGGGAGCTACGCCTGGAACACCCCATTTGGCAGCCGACGCAACAGGTATTTCGGCAAACGTACTACCAACGTCTGCGTTGAGGAAGGCCATTTGTCGACTGCGATAGAACTGCGTTTCAAGGATGACCTTCTGTGGCTTAGCAGACTGTAGGTAGCTAAAGTAGGGTAGGAGCGGTAGGGAATTATGCGTTAGCTGCTCCTACCCCCTTTCATTGTAAAGGAAATATTGATGCGGTAATTCGTTACTGCAAACCTATCTGCATGAAACACTTTACGTCTTTTTATCCGGCACTGCCAGCCGCGCTAGTTGGTGTGGCGCTGAGCTTGAGCAGCTGCCAACCCAGCACCGAGTCGACCACGGCCGCTGGTACTACCGAAGCCGCCGCCGCAACCAGCACGCACGAGCAACTAGTCGCCGACCATCAGCAAATGGAGGCAGACCATCGCACCATGGAAGAAGCCGGCTCTGATGCAGCAACTAGGCAAGAACGTGAGACGGTGAGTGGTGTAACCGTGTGAAACAACCCTAATAGCTGTTGGCAACCACACATGTTCTACCGTTACTCAACGGCCAACACGTGGCCCGACAACCCTTTTACAAGATGACGAATACCATAAGTTGCCGTACGACAGCCCTCGTCGCGGCGTTGATTTGCTTGGAGCCAATGCAGATGATGGCGCAGAATGTGTTGGACTTGCCTCCCGTTCTGCCGTGGTCCGGCAAGAGCGAGCGGCTGATTGCGAAGCCAAACGACCCGTGGATTACGCCGGCCGAAGCAGCTAATTTTCAGACTACGCCGCGCTACGCCGAGGTCCGCGCCTGGCTGGAGCGGCTCGATGCGGCTTCTCCTTTGCTGACGATGCATACCTTCGGCCGCACGGGGGAAGGCCGCGACCTGCTGTACGTGCGCGCCAGCAAAGGCGGCGCTGCCAAGCCGGTGGTGCTGGTGCAGGCGGGTATCCACTCGGGCGAGATTGACGGCAAGGATGCCGGCCTGATGCTGCTGCGCGACATCGCGTTGCGCGGGAAAGCTAATCTGCTCGACCAGGTCGATTTGGTGTTCGTGCCGATCTACAACATCGACGGCCATGAGCAGATGAGCCCGTGGAACTTCGTGCATGTGCGTGGCCCCGCCGAAAAAGGACGCGATGCTAACGCCCGCAACATCGACCTGAATCGCGACTACGGCAAATTAGATGCGCCCGAATCGCGCGCCATGATTGGGTTGCTCCGGCAGTTAGACCCCATTCTCTACATTGATTGCCACGTCAGCGAAGGCTTCGACATGCAGTATGATGTGACCTTCACCTACGCGGGCTGGGGCACGTATGCGCGCCACCGGGCCACGGCCGACTGGCTGGAAGGGCGCTTCGGCCCGGCCGTGATGCAGGCGCTGACCAAGGCGGGCCATATCCCCATCAAGTACCCCAGCCCCATCGACACGCGCGAGCCGGCCAAGGGCATCCGCTACAGTCCCGAAGGCCCCCGCTACTCCACCGGCTACGGCGACTTTATCAGTGTGCCTACTGTGTTGGTCGAGAACCACATGCTCAAGCCCTACCGCCAGCGCGTGCTGGGCACCTATGTGCTGCTAGAAGCCGCGCTGAAGATTGCGGCGGACGATGCCGAACGGATTGCTGCTGCCAAGGCCCAGGACCGCGCAAGCCGTCCTACCGAACTGCTCACGCGCTGGAAGCCCGCGCCGCAACCCATCGGCTGGATCGACAAGTTCAAGGGGGTAGCCTTTGAGTGGTACCAGTCGCCGGCATCGGGGCGACTGGAGCAGCGCTGGCTGGACCGGCCGATTACCTTCCGCATGCCCATCATCGGGCAGCAGCCCACCGAGACGGTGCAGTTGCCTAAGGCCTGGTGGGTGCCCGCCGCCCACACGGAGGTGCTAGACCGGCTGCGCCTGCACGGCATTGCGTTCGAGACACTAAAAGCCCCGCGGACGCTGCAACTCGACCAAGTGCAGCTCGTCGACCCCAAGCTGTTGCAGCCCAGCGAAGGGCGCGTGCCGATAACGGCCACCTTCGTGCACGGGCAACAGGAGCAGGTGATGCCGGCAGGGAGCGTGCGCGTGCCCGCCGACCAGCCCAATGGGCTGCTGGCGGCCTCGTTGCTGGAGCCGGAAAGCCAGGACTCGTTCCTGGCCTGGGGATTCTTCCCTGAAATGCTGTCGCCCGCCCCGAACACGGACGCCTTCGTGTTGGCCGCGCTGGGTGAACGTTTGCTGGCCACCGACCCGAAGCTGAAGGCCGAGTTTGAAGCCAAGCTCCAGGCCGAGCCTGCCTTCGCCGCCGATCCGGATGCTCGGCTTACCTGGCTCTATGCGCACGCCGGGCCGGGCCATCCCTACCCCTTGCGCTACCCGATTTTCCGCGAGGTAAACTAAAGGGTGAGTGCGGGGAAGCCTGCTTCACTACGCAATGGTCGGGCTACAACGCTGGCTCGTCTCGGCGCAGGGTAGGGTAGACCACCTACCATGTCGCGTGCAGCAACCGCCGATAGCCCACCCCCAGCACGACGGCGGTAATGCCCGCGTATAGCAGCCACGATGGGCCAATCGGTAGCCAATGGTAGTCGGCATACACACGGGGCTGAAACTGCGGGATGGCCTCGGCGTCGGCTACTGTGAAGGTGCGGTAGGTGCTTTCCTGGGCCATTTTGGGGTAAAAGAACCGCTGGGTGCGGTAGCGGAAAGCATCCACGTCGCGGCTGAAGCGGTTGAACTGCTGCCAGTGCGTGCCCGCCAGCGCCGATAGGGTTTCCTGCAGGAGTAGGGCCGGGCTCGTGAGCTGCCAGCCACGCAAGGCCACTTGCTGCTGTTCGATCTGCCTGTAGAGCTGGCGCTCAGCCTGCTGGGTGGCCGCATCCTTGATTTCCTGGCTTTTATACACGATAACGCCGTAACCGTACACCATGCCTGGCGTCACCACCGAAGCCTGCCGAATGAGCGTGCGCGGGCTACTAAACACCTCCTGGGTCAGCGTCTGCCCATCGCGCTCGAAGTAGTGGTTGATGGCGTCGCGCTCGGCTGTGGTAATGGCAATGCGGCTCGGGATGGGGTAGGCCCGGTCGAGGCCAAACTGCAACAGCGCCGGCACCAGCAGACCCAGCACCAGCCAGAGGAAGATGAGCGTCAGCGCATTCAGATTAGAGCTCAGCGAAAAACTATTGACCAGCAGCGCCAGCGCCACCCAAAAGGCGAAATACAGCGACACGGCCACCACCAGCCACCACCAGTTGCTGGTCGCCAGGAAAGCCGGACCAACGAGCCCGGCCAATACCGGCGCGACAATGGCCCAGAAAAACAGGGTAAAGAGCCCGTAGCGAATCCCGAGCCGGGCCAGGGTGAGCTGGGCAATGGACTGGTTGCTGGTTTTGAGCAGCACCCACGTACCCTGTTCCCGCTCACTCGATACCACGTTGTAGGTGAACACAATCAGGAGCAGCGGCAGCAAATACACCACGACAAACGCAAAATCGAAGGTGCCCACGAATTGCAGGTAGCTGTTGTCAATCTCGCTCTCGTGCACCAGCTGCTGCTTTTTGGTGATGTAGACTTTATAGTAGAAGGGCTGCACCCCGCTCTGGCCCGCCACCAAGGCTTGCAGCGCAAAGGGTACCTTCGCGGCATACTGCGGGCCTTCGTTACGGGCCGTATTGTAGGCGAATGTGGGGTCGTCCCAGATGAAGCCAGGGTAGTGCATGCCGTGCGCTTCCACGCGCCGGATGCGCTGCACCAAGCTGTCTTGCATCTCGTGGCGGTGCGCCCGGATGCGGCCCAATGTGCGTTGTTGGGTGTGCCATTGGCTGCTACCGGCCCACAGCGCGGCCAGCAGCACCACCAGCACCAGCGAAAAAAGAACGACCAGCACCCGGTTGCGGTACAGGCAGGTAAGCTCGTGGCGCCACAGCACCCGGAATAAAGAAGCAGACATACAAAGCGATGAGCGATTGGTTTGTAGCGATAAGCTGCGATTGACGACCCATTCGAAAGAAGCGAACAGGTAGCAGCCACTGGCTATAAGCTGATTTTTTTAGCTAGCACGAGCAGACTGACCGCTACCACACTCCAGCCCAGCAACAGCAACACGGGCCCAGCGGCGTGGCGCAGCCGCCAGCCCAGGCCAGGTGGCGCGTAGGCAAACTGGGGCACCGTGCGCCAAAAGGCGTTGCCTGCCACGGTGTTTTTCTGGTAGAACGCATCCACAACGCGGCCCACGCGTCGGCGGTGGGCTTCGGCTTGGGCGGCAAAGTCGCGGTGGGTATCCAGGTCGGTGGCGGTGAGGTGGAGCGACAGCTCGCGGAATGCCAGGAAGGGCGAGAGCAAGGCGCTTAGCTGCACCAGCCGGTTTTGCCGGGCTTCGTTGCGCTCAATGGCGGCGTAGGCCCGGTCCATCACCCGCCCGTCCGATTCCTCGGCCGCCTCAATGGTGATGGGGATAAAGTAGACGGGTAAGTCTTCCAGCCGCTTGACACCGTAATAGGCCATCACGCTGTCAGCCAACGCGGCGCGGCGTTCGTCTTTCGTCCCCTCATGGCCGACGCCGTACTGCATATCGTGAAAGGTGTAGTCATCAAATTCGACGGCCGTGGTGGCGGGATGCGTGCGCCGGGCCAACTCACCCGTCAGCCGCGGCACTAGAAACACGCCCAGCAGCCAGAAGCCAGCCAGCACCACCAGCGACAACGCCGAGTTGCGCGTGAGCAGCGACACGGCCCCGCCCAGTACCGTGAGCAGCGCCGCGTACAGCACCAGCCCGGCCACATAGCAGGCGTAGGTAAGGAGCAGCGGCGTTAGCCCGCTCGGCCCGAGGTGCCAGGCCAACAGCCCCAGCGGCCCCAGCGCCAGCAGCAGCACCACGGCCCCCACGACCACCCCCGCCGCCAGCAACTTACCTGCTAATAGCTGCCCGGTGCTCACGCGTGCACTGAGCACCAGCTTGATGGTGCCGTTTTCCCATTCCTTGGAAAATAGGTTGTGGGTGAGTAGAAAAATGAACAACGGCAGCAACAATTGGGCAAAGTAACCCACGTTCAGAAAACCGAAGCTGCGCAGGGCCGTTGCGTCGCTCACCTCCCGAAACTTCACCTCGCCGCGCTTGTGGGGCTCGAGGTAAAACGAGTTGCCGGTGTAGTCTTCTACCCCGTTGTCGAGCAGGGCTAGGTCGGCCGTGGGCTTGTAGGCATAGAAGCCGAAATGCGCCCCCAGGTGCGGATTCTTGTCGCCTTGCGCAATAAACTGCGCGTACGTGGTTTGCTGCGACTGGCGTAGAAAGGCGCTGCGCGTGGTGTAGTACGCATACCCGTTGTAGAGGGCCAGCCCCACCAATAGAGCCAGCCCGACCAGCAGCCAGGTGGCGTTGGTGGTGCGCCGCAGCTCGCGCAGTTCTTTGCCGATGAGTAAGCGCAGCATTTAGGCTGGTTGATTAACGGTGGCGAGGTAGAGGTTGGTCAGCTCGGCGTAGTCTACCTGGTCGGCGCGCAGCTCCTGGCGCAGACGGCCTTGGTGCATGATGCCGATGCGGCGACCCAGTTCCTTGGCCATCAGCAGGTCATGGGTCGCCATAAGCGTGCACACGCCCTGCTGGCTAAGGCGGCGGATCACCTGAGCAAACTCGTTGCTGGCGTGCGGGTCCAGGCCGGAGGTAGGCTCATCTAGAAACAGCGCTTTGGCCTGCTTGGCCAAGGCAATGGCAATGCCCACCTTCTGGCGCATGCCCTTGCTGTAGCCACTAACTCGCTGGTCCAGGGCCTCTGCTTGCAGGCCCGCCGTGCGGGTAAAATCCGTTAGCTCGGTGTGGGAGTAGCGGAAGCCGGAGAGCCCACTGAAAAATGCTAGGTTCTCCAAGCCGGTCAGCGTTGGGTACAGATTCACGATTTCGGGAATGTAGGCCACCAGGTTGCGCGTCGCGTGGTTGTTCACCGCTACCTCCAGCCCGTCAATCAGCGCCCGCCCACTGCTGGCCGGCATAAAGCCCAGAAAGATATTAATGGTCGTGGACTTGCCGGCCCCGTTGGAGCCGAGCAAACAGTACACCTCGCCGGACGGAATAGCCAGGTTGAGATGGTCGAGGGCCAGGTGCGTGCCGTAGCGTTTGGTTAGGTTTTCAGCTTGCAGCATAAAAGGAGAGATGGCCGTGCGTGAACTGTAAAATCCGCGCAACAGTGTGCTTAACAACGTATAGCTGGCCGACAAACAGCCATTGATACCCAGCTAGGAAACCTAGTAGTAGAGGTCGTTGCGCAGCCAGGGTACCATACTCAGCGTACAATCGAGCAGGTTGTTGACCAGCAAATTTACTTTGAGATAGGAGCATATCCCATCGTGTACTGCTCACAGTTCTCGGATAAGAAGGTAGTTTTGGATAAGCAGTACAAGTAGACGGTTTGTGCCAAGCAAGGATTTGTTGCAGAGCGTAGGAAGGCTACTCCGACAGAAGCAAACAGAAGAGCACGCCTGTTTTATACATTTCCCGGACTTGGTAATTGTGGGGGCCAACGACGACCTAGCCGCTACGCTATCCTCACCCAGCGGGATACTGATCATAGGGCAGCACATCTTCGACGTCTTTCCCGATAACCCCGAAACGCCCGAAGTCAACGTGCGCGCCTCGTTGCGGCGGGTGATGGCCAGCAAGCAGCCGCACGAGATGGCTCCTGAGGGTATCTACTGTGACCTCACCTACCTGGCCCGTTATAATAAGGCCGGGCAGATTGACGGCTTCGTGACCTACACCTACGATGTGACCGAGCAGGTGTACGCCCGGCGCGAGCGGGAAAACCAACGCCTACGCCTGCAACGGCTGTTTCTGGAGGCCCCGCCGCCATTTGTATCCTGAGCGGCCCCGACCTCCTGCTCACATGCCTGGGGTGTCGAACAGGTGCAGCCGGTCTTTAGTTTATCGCAGATTGCCCCATGACCTCGGCCAGATCGGCGCGGCGGCACCAGCAGATGAGGCAGGATCCAGTGGGTACTCCTATTCTTCGAACAGGACTCCTATGAAGGCGGGTAGTAATAAGGTAGGGCGCACCCCAAACTTCGCCGTCTCGTGGGGCCTTTTTTAGTACGACCCTACTTCCTAAACAGCTTCATAGTGTATGCAAAAGCCCATACTATGCAATAGGCTTTTGCTTGTGGAAAGCCTGTTGCAGCAAAAACATAATCAATCCGCCACTGATAGTCAGCGGTAGATAGGCTGTTGAAGACAGCACCGCACCTGTTTCAGCAGTAGCAAGGCCAGCTCCCAAGCTGATTCCGAAGCTAACGCCGGCGAAAAGCAAGCCGATGAGGTGGAGGGGATGAACGAGCTTCATACTAAAACAAATATTTGGCTTATAGTAGCTTAAGTTAAGTAGAGAGCTTGTTGGGCTTCAACATAACAACTGCCTGAACGGCGGGCGGCTGCAAGCCGCCCCTACACCGCGCCGCCCGCCTAGCCCAAGTTACGCCACTACCGACACCCGCACTTTCTTGCCTTTCACCTTGGCGCCGGTCAAGCGCTCGACTACTTCCTGGGCTTGCTGGCGCGGTACGGCTACGTAGCTGTAATAATCGAACACCTCGATGTGGCCGACTTGCTCGCGGGCTACGCCGCCCACGTTCACGAAGGCGCCTACCAGGTCGTGGGCGCTAACTCTATCCTTTTTGCCCGCCGATACGTGCAGGGTCACGTTCTCGGGGCGTGGGGCTTTGGGTAGGGCATCAGGTAGTTTACCGGCCTTGATGGGCTGCCACTTGATGGTTTCGGCCACAGGCCATTTCTGCACGTGCGCCTGCTCCTTGGGGGTAGCCAGCAAGTGCGCTGTGCCCGCGGCACCAGCCCGCGCCGTGCGTCCGGCCCGGTGCTGGAAGCTGTCGGCCTTGTCAGGAGCATCGTATTGAATTACGCTGTCGAGGGCTGTCACGTCGAGTCCACGGGCAGCTACGTCGGTGGCTACCAGCACCTGGCTGGAGCCGTTGCGCAGTTTCAGCAGGGCCTTGTCGCGCTCGGGCTGGGGCATTTTGCCGTGCAGGGTTTCGGCGGCAACGCCGCGGCCTTGCAGGAAGCGCGTCAGTTCCTCGCATCGCTCGCGGGTATTGCAGAATACCAGGGCACGGCCTGTATCGGGGCGCTGCAAAAGGTGGTAGAGGGCGGCGGGCTTTTGCTCGGCGGTGCCCACGTGGCCCAGCAGGGTCAGGTTTTCGGGTAGCTCGGCGGTGTCTTCGCCGGCATTCACCACGCGGGGGCGGGTCAGGTTCTTGCGAATCAGCTCTACCACTTTCTCCGACATCGTAGCCGAGAACAGCAGCGTTTGCCGGCGCCGGGGTAGGCGCTTCACAATTTCTACCAACTCATCCTGAAAACCCAGCTCCAACAGCTTATCCGCCTCATCCAACACCAACGATTTCAGCTGATTGGGTATAATGGTACGCCGCTCAAAGTGGTCGAGCAGGCGGCCAGGCGTGGCCACTACCACGTGCGGGGCCTGCTTCAGCGAAGCCGTTTCTTCCCGAAAGGCGTGGCCGCCGTAGAACGCCGCCACGCGCAGGTTGGGCAAATATTTTCCTAGCTTTTTAAGGGCGTCGCGCACTTGCAGGGCCAGTTCGCGGGCAGGCACCAGCACAATGATCTGCACCGTATCCTGCTGCACATCAACCTGCTGAAGCACGGCCAGGCCGTAGGCCGCCGTTTTGCCCGAGCCGGTGGGTGCCTGTCCGGCCACATCCTGCCCATCGAGGGCCAGGGGCAGCACCTGCGCCTGCACGGGGGTAGGGGCCGCAAACTGTAGCTCGTCGAGGGCTTGCAGCAGGGTAGGGGCGAGGCCGAGGTCGGCGAAGGTAGGGGTGGGCGCGGGGGTAGCAGTCATGCGAGTAGAAACGAAACCGTAAAGGTAACCCCTAGCGGCGGAAGTGCGGGCATAAGCCCAACGGTGGGCAGAAGTTACCTAAACCACAGGGGCGTTTTTGCAGTTAATATCTGAAGGCGACGGCCTATTCTCCCTGTTTGGTTCTCTCGCTATCCTTTCCCTCTCGCTGTATGATAACTCCCGAAACCCTTTCTCTGAATATTCCGGCCACTAAAAAGCCCCGCGTTGTCATTATTGGTAGTGGCTTTGGAGGCGTCAATTTGGCTAAAAAGCTGGCCGGACACGAGTTCCAAGTTGTGATGTTCAGCAAGCTGAACTACTTCGGTTTCTGGCCGTTGCTCTATCAGGTGGCTACGGCCCGCCTGGAGCCCGAAACGATTGCCGAGCCCATCCGCAAGCTGTTCGATAAAGACTACCCCGACTTTCACTTCCGCCCAGTGCGGGTAACCAACGTCGACCCAACGGCCAAAACCGTGACGACCCTGGTAGGCGAGTTGAGCTACGACTATCTGGTAATTGCCACTGGCACGCGCACCAACTACTTCGGCAACGACCAAGTGAAGCAATTCGCCTTCCCCCTCAAGCAGGTGTCGGATGCTGTGAGCCTGCGCAGCCAGCTATTGCAGGCGTTCGAGCAAGCCAACATGACCAGCGACCCCGCCGTGCGCGAGCAGCTGCTGAACGTGGTAGTGGTAGGCGCCGGCCCTACGGGCGTAGAAATGGCCGGCTCCATTGCCGAAATGCGCGCCCACGTGCTGCCAGAAGACTACCCTGGCTTGGATTTCAGCCAGATGCACATCTACCTGGTAGAAGGACTAGACCGCGTGCTGCCGCCCATGTCGCCTGTGTCCAGTGCTCACACCCACGAGGATTTGAAAGAGTTAGGCGTTATCGTGAAAACCAACACGCTGGTTGAAAACTACGACGGGCAGGTGGTGAAGCTGAAAAATGGAGAAGAAATCCGGGCACGGACGCTGATTTGGGCCGCCGGCGTAACGGGAGCCACAGTAGAGGGCATGCCCAAGGAAACGTTGGAGCGCGGCCGTTATGTGGTCAACTTGTTCAACCAAGTGCAGGGCTTCTCCGACGTATTCGCTATCGGCGACATTGCCCTGATGCGGAGCGAGAGATGGCCAAATGGCCACCCCGGCGTGGCGCAACCTGCCATTCAGCAGGGCGTGCACCTGGCCAAAAACCTACACCGCCTGCGCCGAGGTGAGATACTAGAGCCATTTTCCTACTTCGATAAAGGCTCCCTGGCCATCACCGGCCGCAACCGCGCCGTGGCCGATCTACCCGGCGGTAAGCACCTGAGCGGCTTTATGGCCTGGGCCGCGTGGCTATTCGTGCACATTTTCTACCTCATCGGTTTCCGCAGCAAGCTGGTGGTGATGGCCAACTGGGTGTACCGCTTCTTTACCTATCAAAGCGGTACGCGCGTGATTATCAGTCCGTACGTGCGCAAAGACGATGTGAAAACGCAGGAGTTCATGCAGCGCCAGCAGATGGAATAGAGGTGAATTTATGAGTGAATAGATAGACAAAGCGTCTGTCATCCTGCGCGCAGCAAAGGACCTTATCACGTTAGGACGAGTCGTTATTACACTTGTCGTTCTACTGTCATAAGGTCCTTCGCTGCGCTCAGCATGACAGACGCTTTCTTGATTTACAACCTAACCACTTCACCCCTGGCTCTCTTCTTCCTCCTCAGCTAAATTCACCAGCCGGTAGCGTACGGCGTGGCGTTTGGGCTTGATGTCGTGGCCGATGTAGTGGGCATAGACTTTCGTAAAGCAGGCGCCGAAATAGAAAATCATGGCGCAATAGAATACGAAGAGTAGCACCAGCACAATGCTGGATGCCGGTCCGTAAATGGGGCCAAGATTGCGCGGTACCAACAAATAGCCTAGGATAAATTCGCCCAAATCAATAAGTATGGCCGTGAGTACGGCGCCGGGCAGCACGGCCCGCCACGAAACAATGGCCAAACTAAGCGTGCGGAAGGTGAAGGCAAACCACGCCACCAGAATCAGCAAAGATGCCAGCCGGTTGAGCGTTTGAACTACGTAATAGCCGAAAGGGGCGTTGAAATCGACAAGCGAGTGAGCGAATAGCGAGAGCAGCGCGTCTACCAGAAATGCCAGCATGGAAAGGCCCGCCGTAGCCAGCAACACGCGTAACGAGCGGCCCCGCTCCTTCAGGAGATTGGAAAACGGCGAAAACCCATTCTCCGGCCGGATGCTCCAGAGCTGGTTGAGGGAGTGCTGAATAACGACAAACAGCGTAGTGGCGATGAATAGTAGGAACGCAAAACCCAACCACGTCACGGTGCGGCTGCGCTCCACGTTGGTCACGTTTTGCAAAATCTGCTGTACCAGCCCTGCAGCCGAAGCGCCCAGCAAATCGGCCACTTTGGTGAGCAGCATCTGCCGCACAATAGATTTGGAATAGAGCGACCCCAGCACCTGAATCAGGATGATGACGATAGGGGGTAGGGCAAACGTGGTGAAAAACGCCGTGGCCGCCCCTAGCCGCAGTGGGTCATTGGCCGACAGCATCCGACTGGCACGGCGCAGTAGCACAAAGAAATCCTTCCACTCTTTTGACCGAGGCTGGCCTGGCACGCGTACTTTTGTCATTCCCTGATTGATTCGCTGGCCAAGTAGCGCCGGAGCGAACTGCGAAGATACAACGCGGGGATGCCCGTCGTCTATCATTGCCTCAAAAACCTGCCTTGTTTTGGTTGAACCCGCCGCCCCGCTACCGCCCTCTTCATCGCCGCCTTCTTGGCTGCGCCGCCGGGTGCTATTGCCTTTGCAAAATATTCTCAAGCAAGGGCTTACTCCGCACCAATTGGCCCTCACCACAGCCGTAGGGGTAGCCATTGGCATTGTGCCGGTGCTGGGCGCCACCACGTTGTTGGGCACGCTGGCGGCCGTACGCCTGCGTCTGAATGTGGCCGCCATGCTGCTCATCAGTCACCTAATGAGCCCGCTGCAACTGCTGTTTATGCTGCCGCTGCTGCGGTTTGGGGCGCCGCTGCTGGGCGCCAACGCCCAAACGCTGACGATGGGCCGCGTGCGTTATCTATTCACGCATGATCTGGGTGGTGCCTTCACGCTGCTGTGGCGCGCCGAGTTGGGCGCGCTGCTGCTGTGGCTGGTGGCCGCGGTGCCGCTGGGCCTTATCCTGTATTTCAGTGCCCGGCCAATCTACCAGGGCCTGTTGCAGAAGAAAGCTCTGAAGGAGTTGGAGGGCTAAGGAGTAGAGGACTTACGTCGTTAAAGTAAAAAAAGCCGTCATGCTGAGCTTGTCGAAGCATCTCTATTGTGAGTAATCAATTTACTACCTGTAGAGATGCTTCGACAAGCTCAGCATGACAGCCTGATCTTTTTCCTTCCTAATCTACTTCTGATAAATCGGCTCGCTTTGTAGGAAGTACTGATTAATGGGCTCGCCCGAAGCGGGGTCGATGAGCATCATGTCCAGCTGGGGCTGGTTGGTGAGGTGCTCTTGCAGCGTGGGGCCGAATTCCTGTAGGAAATCGGGGTTGGCGGCGGTGGAGTGGAAAGCCAGCAGCAGGCGTGGCGGCTCAGGTGAGCCCTGTATCTGCATTTGGGCTAGGTAGGCGGCTTCAATGTCAGGGTTGGTGGCGCAGTAGGTGCGCACGGCCTCCGCCAGGCCAGCCGTCGACTCGTGGGGCGGGCCCAACATCACCTGCATTTCCTGGCCTTCGCCCTCGCCGGGAATATTGGTGAGGTTACCAGCCAGCAAATCGGCCAGCTCGGCGGCGGGCAGCAGCTTGCCTACTGGCGAGAAGGGGTTGAGGGCACAATCGGCACCTTGCACCATCTGAAACAGGTCGATGCCGCGCAGGCGCAGGTAGGAAATCGTCTCCTGTTCCACGGCGCCGTCGCTCACGCGCTCCAGCGACGTAAATACCGGAATCTTGCCGTCGTTCAGCACTTGCAACTGAATTTCCATGCCTTCGGTGGGCGTCACTTCGCCGGGCTCCAGGCCTTCTTTGGGGTGCAGTACTACTACCACTTCTTCCTGTAACAGCGCCCGGTAGAAAATGGGGCGTGCATTAGGCTCGGCGGCGGCGCGCATCAGCAATTCCTCCAGCACGTTGGTGGGCTCGAAGTCGGGCATAGGCGGCATGGGCGGAATATACGGCTCCTGCATAGGAGGCATAGGGGGCATGGACGGCGGTGCTGGCACACCGGCTTGCGGCGGCGAAGTATAATTGGAGCCTTTGTAGCGAGGGCCACCAGGGGTAGCGGGCTGCTCGGGGGTAGAAGGGGTAGGCGTTGCCGACGGTGTAGGAGTGGAAGTCGGCTCGTTTTTAGGTTTCAGAAAGTCAAACAGACCCATAGGAAAGGAATCAATAACGAAGCAAAGGGATAAGAAAAGTTGTTAGGGAGCAGTTGATAGTTGTCAGTCAACGATTTAGTTTAAAACCAACAATTGACAACTAATATCTGACAACTTAGGAAGGCCAAGCTAGGCAATTTGGGGCAAATTTATGCAGTGGCGTGCCAATTACTGGCCGTCGCTGCCGTGGCAGGCATCCAGCAGCTCCGACACCTCCCGGATGGTGTACGTCTGATTTTGATTGCCCCACTGCTGCTGCACAAAGTTGAGAATATTGGTAATCTGCGAGTCGGTAAGGTCGTCGTGGCCAGGCATCACCTGGTTAAAGGTCACCCCGTTGACCACGATCGGGCCTTGCTGCCCCTCGCGGATCAGGCAGGGTAGGGCAGCGCGCTGCTGGTGCAGGTAGTCGGCGCCAGCCAAAGGCGGAATCAGGCGGCGCAGGCCCTCGCCCTGCTCGCCGTGGCAGCTGGCGCAATGTGTGGCGTAGAGCTTCTCGCCCTCATTCTGGCGGTTGGAAAAACAGCTGACCAGCAAGCTAGCCGCTGCCAGACCCGCCGCGCCGCGCAGCCACCAGCGCCTCACGGCCGCGGGGCCGTAGCGGTGGCAGGGGTAGCACTCACTTCCTGCAACAGCACCGGAATTTCCTTGATCAGGCGGTCCACTTCGTCCTTGTTCAAGCCGTCGTAGATGCCGCGCACGTGGCGGTTGGGGTCTACCAGGGCAAAAGCGCCGGTGTGAGCAAAGCCGCCGGGGGCTTCTTTATCTACCTGAGCGCCCGTCATGTAGGCGCGGGCCAGCGCAAACACCGTATCGTGGGGAGCGGTGGCGAAGTGCCAGCGCGAGGCGTCGGTCACGCCCAGGCGCTCGGCATAGTCGCGCAGCACAGGAATGGAGTCGTGGGCCGGGTCGATGGTGTGCGACAGGAACACCACGCGTGGGTTGTCTTTATACTTTTCGTACACGCGCAGCAGCTCGCTCTGCATTTTGGGGCAAATGCTGGGGCAGGTAGCAAAGAAAAAGTCGGTGATGTAGACCTTGTCCTTGAACGTGTTGTTGGTGACGGGTTGCCCGGCCTGATCGGTGAGGTGAAAGGTAGGGATGGTGGCGTACACCGTGTCGGCGGGGCCGCCGGTGGGGCTGGGTACCACCTCCCGCTCCCCAATGTAGGGCAACTGGGCGGTTTGCTGATCAGCGGAAGACGACGAGCAGGCGGGTAGCAGCGCAAGGCTGCCGAGGCCAATGAACAACGAGCCGAGGGCGCGGCGCAGGGCAAAACGAATCATTGAGCAGAACTAGGGGTAGGCGCCGCGCCGGCGGCCAGCACTTGCCGGGCCGAGTCGAGGCTACTGGAAATGAGAACAGCCACGGAGTCGATTTTGTGCTGCTGCCGGGCATAATACTGCAACTTTCGCTCGTGGGCGGTGGAGTCGGCTGGGCGTCGGTACTGGTGCATCCAGCCGGTCATGGCGGCTTCGGCGCGGAGCAGGCTGCGTATCTGCCGGCCCGTGCGGGCGGTGTCGGGGCCGGGCTGCTGCTGGAGCTGCTGGCGCAGCTCGTACACTGGGCCGGTGGTTTGGGCCATGGCCTCGTCGTGCTTGCTAAGCACGGCTTTTTCGGCGGCTTCTTCTTTTTGCTTGTCGCTTTCCAGCGACAGACAGGCGGGTAGGGCGGCCAGCGTCAGCAGCCCTAATAGGAAAGTGGACGTTCTCACGCAGGCAAAGGTACAAAGGAGTGCGTGAGGGTAGGAGGGTGTGGGGGTAGGAGAGTGTGAGGGGTAGGAGGTAGGGCGTCTGTCATCCTGAGCGCAGCGAAGGACCTTATGCCCACAGAACGGGTCGTTGTTACGCTTGTCGCTCTGGCGTGAGAAGGTCCTTCGCTGCGCTCAGGATGACAGACTTCTTGTCCCCATTCCTCCTTTTCTCACTCTCCCCACCTGTATCTTTACAGCATGAAACTGCTGCTCGTCGAGGACGAACCCAAGCTGGCCTCGTTTATCCAGAAAGGCTTTGCCAATGAAGGCTATGATATTGAAGTGGCCTACGACGGGCGTGTGGGCCAGTCGCTGCTGCGGCAGAACAGCTACGCGCTGGTGATTCTGGACGTGAACCTGCCCTACCTCAATGGCCTGGAGCTGTGCCGCCTGAGCCGGCAGCTGCACCCTACGGTGCCCGTGCTGCTGCTCACCGCCCTCGACAGCCTCGACGACAAGGTGCTGGGGTTCGAGGCCGGCGCCGACGACTACCTCGTGAAACCCTTCGAGTTCAAGGAACTGCTGCTGCGCACCCGCGTGCTCACGCGCCGCGCCACTGAGGCCAGCACCGTGCAGCGGATACTGCGCATCGCCGACCTGGAGCTAAACCTAGAATCCAAAATCGTGACCCGCGGCGGCCAGCGCATCGAGCTGACTACCAAGGAGTATGCCCTGCTGGAATATCTGCTGCTGAATCGTGGCAAGGTGATTTCGCGGGTAGATATTGCCGAGAAGGTGTGGGAGCTGAACTTCGACACCAACACCAACGTCATTGATGTGTACGTGAGCTACCTGCGTAAAAAGCTCGACAAAGGTTATCCTATTAAGCTCATTCATACGATGGTAGGCATGGGCTACGTGATGCGGGAAGGGTAGGGGGTGAAGTCGTCTTGTCATGCTGAGCCTGTCGAAGCATCTCTACCGCTTCGCTGCTGTCATCGGGAATTACTATCAGTAGAGATACTCCGACTCCGGCTGTACCTACGCTCAGTATGACCAGACAATTCATCATCTTACAACTTCACCGCTCACAATTTCACCACCTCTCCTTTGCTGATTCGGAATAAGCTGTTGTTGCGCTTTACGCTGCTGGTGGTAGGCATTCAGCTGGCGCTGTCGGCGTTTATTTACTACTTCAGCTCGTTTTCGCGGGAGCAGCGCTACTACCATCGTCTGGAGGGCAAGGCGGTGCTGGCGGCGCGGCTGCTCATCCGGCGGGCCAACCTGGATACGGCCGTGCTGCGCACTTTCCGCCGCGCCGACCTGCTGACCATGCACCAGGAATACATCGGCATCTACGACGAGCAGAATCAGCTGGTATACGGGCTAGGCAAGTCACTGCGCCCCCTACCCGATTCTGTGTATCTCAATCAAATTAGAAGCACACGCCCAGCGCACTTCCAGCTGGACGGGCGCGAGGGGGTAGGGATATTGTATCAGCATCAGGGCCGGAGCTACCGCGTGTTGCTGGTGGGGCAGGATGTGTTTGGGGCGCGGGAATTTGCCAAGCTGCGGCTGCTGCTGCTGGTAGGCAATCTGGGTGCGCTGGTGCTGATTATTTTGGCCGGCTGGTACTTCACCGATCAGGCCCTACGCCCCATTGCCCGCGTGGTGCGGCAGGTGAAGCGCATCACGGCCTCCAACCTGAGCCGGCGCGTGGCCGAGGGCAACCGCCGCGACGAAATCGCACAGCTGGCCATCACCTTCAACGAGATGTTGAGCGGGCTGGAGCAAGCTTTCGAGTCGCAAAAAAGCTTCTTGTCGCACGCCTCGCACGAGCTGCGCACGCCCCTGGCCAACCTGCTGGGCACGCTGGAAACCTCCCTGGCCTACGACCACGACCTGAGCGAAGCCCGCCAGAGTACCGCGTCGGCGATGGAGGAAATTCGCCGCCTCATTGCCCTCACCAACGACCTGCTGGCCCTAGCCAAGGCCGATGACACGGCGTTCCGAAGGGAGCCCGTACGCCTGGATGAATGCGTGACCCAGGCCCTGACTCTGTGCAAGACCAAGTACCCTACCCGTACCATCCGCCTGGATTTCGACGATTTGCCCGAGGAGGTAGAAGACCCGTTTATGGTGCTGGGCAACGCTCAATTGCTGACCACCGTGGTGTTCAACCTATTGGATAATGCCTGCAAATACTCGGCGGGCGCTGTGAGTAGTACCCTGGGCTACGCCGATTCTGCTACTCTACGCCTCACCATCACTGATGCTGGAAAAGGCATGAGCTCAGCCGAGCTGACGCACGTGTTTGAGCCGTTGTATCGTGGTGAAAGTGGCCGCCACATGCCCGGCCACGGCCTGGGCCTACCCATCACCCGCAAGATTGTGCAGCGCCACGGCGGGCAGCTCACGCTGGCGTCAGAGCCCGGCGCGGGTACCACGGCTACGGTGCTGCTGGCCGCCGTGCAGGATGTGGGGTAGGAGGCACCCAAAACGGGTTTGCCCTGTGTGGTTACCGCATGTGCCACGCTGAAATCCACGCTAGATTCCTTACTTCAATCGAAATGCCCTGCAAGGTTAGCCGTATCTTTGCCGGCAGCCGACCCGCAGCGGGCTGGTCACTGCTTTTTTTATCGCTGGTCTAAGTACCCCGCACCCCGCGTTACGCTCTACTACTATGGCAACCCGACTCAATAAATACATCAGCGAAAGTGGCGTGTGCTCGCGCCGCGAAGCCGACCGCCACATCGAGCAAGGCAACGTGACGGTGAACGGCAAGCGCGCCGCCATCGGCGACCAGGTAACGAGCCGCGACCGGGTAGTGGTGAACGGTGTCCACATCGAGCCCCGGCCCGAGGAGGAGGCGGTGTACCTGGCCTACAACAAACCCCCCGGCATCGTTACAACCACCGATTTGGGCGTGAAGGACAACGTCATCCGGGCCATCAAGCACACAGTGCGTATCTTCCCCATCGGCCGCCTCGATAAGGAGTCGCAGGGTCTGCTGCTGCTGACCAGCAACGGCGACATCGTCAACAAAATCCTGCGCGCCGGCAACCAGCACGAGAAGGAGTACATCGTGATGGTAGACAAGCCCATCAAGGATGATTTTCTGGAAGCCATGCAAAATGGAGTGCCCATTTTGGGCGTGATGACCCAGAAATGCAAGGTGGTGAAGGAAACGCCTTACATTTTTCGGCTGACGCTGATACAAGGAATGAACCGCCAGATTCGGCGCATGTGCGAGTATTTTGGCTACGAAGTGGTGCAGTTGGAGCGCATCCGCGTCATGAACATCAGCATCAAGGGCCTGGGCCCCGGCGAATGGCGCGAGCTACGCGAAAAGGAGCTGAAGGTGCTGTTTGAAATGATTGAAGACTCGAAAGGCACCGACGATGGCCGCACGCCGCGCCGCCGCAAAGTGGTATCGACGGCTGATCAGTGGGGCGACCGTTCGGGCCCCAAAACAAACCGCCCCACCACCGGCCGGGCCGATATCGTGCGTCCTGCCTTCGACCCTTCCCTGCGTGACGACGCTCCTCGCAAAGCGAAGTCCCTTCCTGCCGGCACCTGGCTCGATAAAGACACTGCGCGACCCGGCGCGAAGCCCAAGCGGCTGGTTACGGCCGGCCGCAGTGTCGCCTCCGGTCGTCCTACCGACAAGGCCGGCCCTCGGCCCGGTAAATCGACCGGCCCGAAAAGCGGCCCCCAGGGCGACGCCAAGCGCCTGGCCAAGGGGGCCGGCAAACCGGCCAAAGGCAAATCCAGCGGCAGCCGCGGCGCCAGCCGGAGCCGGTAGCGCAGCGCCTTTATCTCGATTCTTTCCTATCTGATTCTACCGAAAACAGAAAATACCGGCTGGCGGGCTGTGCGTAGCGTTACGGCCGACTGAATCAGCAAGCGGACCGCTAAAAACTGATTTGGCTGGTATAATTATGCGACACGATACGCTGACATCCGCTCTACTGTAGGAGGGATTATTCGCGGTAGAACTGTTCCGGCGCCGTGCGCTCGGCGCAACGTCGCGCCCTAGATAGACCAGCCACTTTATCGCGGTTGCGGTCTTTTTTAATCTTTTCTAATGTTATTCTAAGACGGCTCTAACGTCGTAGCGGTTGCTTTGTAGTACACAAGCCCGAAAACCGAATGCAACAAGATAGCCGGCACATCATGCTGATTTGGCTGCTGTTGGGAGCCCTGCTGCTGTCAACGGGGCTGAATTGCTACCTCGTGCTGCCGCAGAACGACACCGCCTGGGTAGGCTGGCTGGGTTCCGACGACGAAGATGAAGACGAGGAGTTGCCCAGCGTGCCCAATGCCATTGAAGAACTACGCCTCACGCGTGCCATGTTGGCTCGCTGTCAGGCCGAGCATCTACGTAAGGACAGTTTACTGGTAAGTGAAGCCGCCAGCAAGTTGCCGGCAACGGCTGCTGCCTCTGGTCTCAGATGACTACGAGCCGCTTTTTTGTTTGTGAATCAATCCTCCTACACCTTTTTACTTTCTCTCCGTGTCTCTTTCGGATTCCTCTTTCCGCCAGTTTTTCTGGTTTGTTTTACCGTTGGCTGCTGCTACGCTAGGTAGCTGCTCTGAAAAAAGCCAGGCCGATACCAACAAATCGGATGTGCCGGAGGTGCCGGTAGTGCAACTCGCCCCCCGCGACACCGTGCTCCACCACGATTACGTGGCCGATATTGAAGCGGTGCGCAACGTGGATGTGCGGGCGCGGGTACCTGGTTTTCTGGAGCACATTTACGTGGATGAAGGCCAGGTTGTGAAGAAAGGCCAGCCCTTGTTCCGCATCAATGCGAGCGAGTACAAAGAGCGCCTGGCTAGCTCGGCGGCCAACGTGCGCAACGCCCAAGCCCAGGAACAGGTAGCAGAGCTGGAGCTGAACCGCGTGCAGATGCTGGTGAAGAAAAACATCATTGCTTCCTCGGAGCTGGATGTGGCCCAGGCCAAACTGAGAGCGGCACAGGCGATGGTGCGGGAGGCGCGGGCCACACAGGCCAATGCCAACTTCAACTTGTCCTACACGCTTATCAAAGCGCCCTTCGATGGCATCATCGACCGGATTCCGCTGAAAACGGGTAGCCTCGTCGACAATGGTACGTTGCTGACCAGCGTATCGGACCTGGGCGCTGTGTACGCCTACTTCAATGTGGCTGAAAACGAATACCTGGAGTACGCCAAAACCCGCCAGCGCACCAAGAAGTCTGGCCACGATAGCGTGACGCTGGTGCTGGCCGACGGCACGCCCTACCGCCACGGCGGCCGCATTGAAACCATGGAAGGCGAGTTTGAGGAAACTACTGGCTCTATTGCCTTCCGGGCGCGTTTTCCCAACCCCGAAGGGCTGCTGAAGCACAATGCCAGCGGCCGAGTGCGCCTTCAGAACGAAGTGAAAGACGCGTTGCTGGTTCCGCAACGCGCCGTGTTTGAGACGCAGGATAAAAACTACGTGTTTGTGGTGGGACAAAATGGCAAGATCAAGCAGCAGTCGTTCACACCCCAAGCCCGTTTGTCGGACTTCTATGTAGTGAAATCGGGTCTGAAAGCCGGTGAACGAATTGTGTACGAAGGCGTGCAGGACCTGCGCGACGGCAATACCATCCAGTCCCGACCCGTGACCATGAAAACGCTGCTGGCTGAAGCTCAGTAGTTAGAACGAACTCCCCTCCTCTGTTAAGGAGGGGAACTAGCCTAGCTTTTAGCCCTAGTTTCCAGCCTCCCACCCACTACCTCACCTAAGCATTCCTACCCTCCTCTATGTTCGACATATTCATTCGCCGGCCGGTACTGTCGCTGGTTATTTCGTTGGTTATCGTGTTTCTGGGCCTGCTGGCCCTGATTCAGCTGCCCATCACGCAGTTTCCCGACATCGTGCCCCCATCGGTGACGGTGACGGCGCGCTACACCGGTGCCAACGCGGAGGTGTGTACCAAAGCAGTAGCCACGCCCCTGGAACGCGCCATCAACGGCGTGCCGGGCATGTCCTACCTCACCTCGGTGAGTACCAACAGCGGCATCACGCTCATCACTGTGTTCTTCCAGGTAGGCACCGACCCCGACCTGGCGGCCGTGAACGTGCAAAACCGCGTGCAGACGGTGATTGACGAACTGCCGGAAGAGGTAATTAAGGCGGGTGTGAGTACCGAGAAAGAGGTGAATAGTATGCTGCTCTACCTCAACATCATGAGCGATGATAAGGCGGTGGGGGAGAGGTTTATCTACAACTTCGCCGATATCAACGTGTTGCAGGAGCTGAAGCGGATTGACGGGGTAGGTTTCGCCGAAATCATGGGCTCGCGTGAGTACTCCATGCGAGTGTGGCTGCGGCCTGACCGCATGGTGGCCCTGAACGTATCGGCCGACGAGGTGATTGAGGCCATCCGGGCGCAAAACGTGGAGGCGGCCCCCGGCAAATCGGGCGAAAGCTCGGGCGAGGCCGGCCAGGAATTACAGTACGTGCTACGCTACACGGGTAAGCTGTTCGAGCCCAAGCAGTACGAAAACATTGTGGTGCGCGCTACCCCCGATGGCTCGGTGCTGCGCCTCAAGGACGTGGCCCGCATCGAGTTCGGCTCGCTGAACTACGGCATGACCTCCAAGATTGACGGGCGGCCCTCGGCGGCCATCATGCTCAAGCAACGTCCCGGTTCCAACGCTTCGGAGGTAATCGAAAACGTGAAGAAGCGCATGGCCGAGCTGAAAGGCACGAGCTTCCCACCCGGCATGACCTACAACATTGCCTACGACGTGTCGCGCTTCCTCGATGCCAGTATTCACGAGGTGCTGCGCACGCTGGTAGAAGCTTTCGTGCTGGTGTTCCTAGTAGTGTTCATCTTCCTGCAAGACTGGCGCTCTACCCTTATTTCGGCCCTGGCCGTGCCGGTTGCGCTCATTGGTACGCTGTTTTTCATGCAGCTGCTGGATTTCAGCATCAACCTGCTCACGCTGTTTGCGCTGGTGCTGGCCATTGGTATTGTGGTCGATAACGCCATTGTGGTGGTGGAAGCCGTGCACGTGAAGATGACCGAGGACCACATGAGTCCGAAGGAGGCCACGTTTGCGGCCATGCACGAGATTGGCGGCGCTATTATCGCCATCACGCTGGTGATGTCGGCGGTGTTCGTGCCGGTATCGTTCATGGATGGTCCGGTGGGTGTGTTCTACCGCCAGTTCTCGCTCACGCTAGCGTTTTCCATTGTGATTTCGGGTATCAACGCCCTCACGCTCACGCCGGCTCTGTGCGCGCTGTTGCTGCGCCATGCCCCCGAGGGTGAGCAAAAAGGTCTGCTGGGTCGCTTCTTCGGCGGGTTCAACCGCTACTACGAGGGCTTGGCCCTGCGCTACCAGAAGCTGGTGCGCGTGGTGGCCAACCGCCGCGTAGTGACCATTGGGCTGATGCTGGTATTCTTTGTCGCCACTTACGGCATCACCACCATCTTACCCACCGGCTTCATCCCAACCGAGGACCAGGGCATGATTTACGTGAACGTGACCACGCCGCCCGGCGCTACCGTGGAGCGCACGGAAAAAATACTCGATGAGGTACAGCGCATCGCCGCAAAGTTGGAGCCGGTAGAGTCGGTATCGACGCTGGCTGGGTATAGCCTGACCACAGAAGTAGCTGGCTCGTCGTACGGCATGGGCATGATCAACCTGAAAACCTGGGACGACCGCAAGGAGTCGGTGCAGGACCTGATTGCCATTCTGGAGGAGAAAACCCGCCACCTCAAAGACGCCGATATTCAGTTTTTACCCCCACCCACGGTGCCGGGCTTTGGTAACTCCAGCGGCTTCGAGCTGCGCCTTTTGGACCGCACCGGTCGCGGCGACCTGCAACAGACCGCCCGCGTCTCGAACGAGTTTATTGCGGCCTTGCAAAAGACGCCCGCTGTGGGCTCGGCCTTCACCAGCTTCGACGCCAGCTTCCCGCAGTACCTTATTCACGTAGACCAGGAGCAGGCCGCCAAAAAAGGCGTGACCATTGATAAAGCCATGAGCACGCTGCAAACGCTGATGGGCTCGTTCTACGCCTCCAACTTTATCCGCTTCGGGCAGATGTATAAGGTGATGGTGCAGGCTGCGCCTAGCTTCCGTACCAAGCCCGAGGACGTGCTGAAGATGTATGTGAAAAACGACCGGGGCGAGATGGTGCCCTACTCCACCTTCGTTCGTCTGGAGCGTGTATACGGCCCTGAGCAGCTCACGCGCTATAACATGTATACCTCGGCCATGCTGAACGGCGACGCCGCCAACGGCTTCTCCTCCGGCGACGTGATTAACACCGTAGCGCGGGTAGCCGCCGAGGAACTGCCCCGCGGCTACACCTACGAGTGGTCGGGTATGACGCGCGAGCAGGTACTGTCCGGCGACCAGGCCCTGTATGTGTTTGCGGTGGTGCTCTTGTTTGTGTACCTGCTGCTAGCCGCTCAGTACGAAAGTTTCCTGCTGCCGCTGCCGGTTATTCTGAGCTTGCCGGCCGGTATTTTCGGGGCGTTCTTGTTCCTGAAATTGCTGGGGCTGGAAAATAACATCTACGCCCAGGTGTCGCTGGTAATGCTGATTGGTTTGCTGGGTAAAAACGCCATTCTGATCATCGAGTTTGCGGTGCTGCGCCGCAAGCAAGGCGCATCTATCCTGGATGCGGCCGTGGAAGGCGGCTACTCCCGCCTACGCCCCATCCTGATGACCTCCTTCGCCTTCATTGCCGGTCTGCTGCCGCTCACGATTGCCACCGGCGCCGGTGCCCTCGGCAACCGCAGTATTGGTACGGCGGCAGCGGGTGGTATGCTCATCGGCACGCTGGTGGGGGTAATTCTGATTCCGGGGCTGTACGTGCTGTTTTCGCGGGAGAAGAAAGAGCCTGTGGAAGACAAGCATAGCCCAGTGGAACCCGTAGCCGAAGAAACCGCCCACGCTATAGCTTAATGCTTTGAGAAGTTAGAACAAATTCCCCTTCTTTTTCAAGGAGGGGGTAGGGGGGTAAAAGTCATCAGAACGACATCTAGGATTAGTTTTATCTACTCTTTGACTTGCTAGGCTTAGCGTCGTTCTGACAGTTTTACCACCCCGCCCTGCGGGCACCCTTCCTTGAAAAGGAGGGAAACTAACCCTAGGCCTTGGCTTCTAACTTCTGGTTTTATTCACTGCCTAGCTACTAGCCTCCAACAACCCAAACCATACGCCCAGCAGAAGACCGTCGCTGCCGCTGCCTTCTCTCCTCCATACCTGCATGAACCCATCTTCTATGACCCGCCGTTTCCTACCCTTGGCTGCTAGTCTGGCACTGTTGCTGGCTGGTAGCTGCCGCTCGGTAGGCCCGGTGACCATGCCCCGCGCTACCCCCATCCCCACTACCTTCGGCACCGTCACGGATACTACCAGCGTCACCGATACGGTGAGCATGGCCAACCAGCAGTGGCAGCACTTCTTTGCTGACCCCAACCTGGTAGCGTTGCTCGATACCGCTATTCGCTCCAACCCGGATCTGGGCATTGCCATGCAGCGCGTAGAAGCAGCGCGTGCCAACGTGTTTATTACGCGCGGTGCTCTGCTGCCGGCCATCACAGGTGTGGCATCGGCCGGGGTGGAGCGCTACGGCAAATACACCCTCAACGGCACCGGCAACTACGACACCAACCTGTCGCCTAACATTGATGGTCGTCGCCTCATCCCAAACCCTACCCCCGATTTCTTTCTGGGTCTGCGTAGCGCTTGGGAATTAGATATCTGGGGTAAGCTACGCAACCGCCGCCGCGCCGCCTTCCTGCGCGTGCTAGCCACCGAAAAAGGTCGTCAGTTCGTGCAAACGGCCTTGGTGGCCGAAGTAGCTCGCCTATACTACACCCTGTTGGCTCTCGATAACGAGCTAGTAGTGCTAGGCAAAAACCGGGCATTGCAGGAGCGCGCCGTGGAGATTGTGAAGATCCAAAAGGCCGGTGGCCGCGCCACGGAGCTGGCTGTGCAGCAGTTTATTGCTCAACTCCTGCGCACACGCAGCCTACAATACGAAGCCCGGCAGCGCGTGGTAGCCGCCGAGAATGAGCTGAACCGCTTGCTGGGGCGCTACCCGCAGCCCATCACCCGCGGCGAGCCTATTGGCGTGCAGCCCCTGCCCGCCAGCGTGGCCGCCGGTGTGCCCGCTACCATGCTCCTGCGTCGCCCCGATGTACAGCAGGCCGAACTGGAGCTAACGGCGGCCAAAGCCGACGTGGCCGCCGCCCGCGCTGCCTTCCTACCCTCGCTGGTGCTCACGCCCTATGTAGGCTTTAATGCCTACCGCACCTCCGTACTGCTGAATCCTAGCTCTTTGGCCTATGGCCTGTTGGGTGGCCTCACAGGCCCCATCCTGAATCGCGCGCCCCTCCGCGCCGATTATGCCCGCAGTGCCGCCGAGCAACGCACAGCCTACTATGAGTATCAAAAAGCCGTGCAAACCGGCTTCGAGGAAGTGGTAACCAACCTGAAAGGCATTGAGAACTACCAGCGCATGTACGAGTTACAGCAGCAAGAAGTGGAAGCTCTCAATAAAGCCGTTGACATCTCCAACGACCTCTACGGCGTGAATTACTCATCTTACCTCGAAGTAATTACGGCCCAGCGCAACGTGCTGGAGGCGGAGTTGAACATCACCAAAACCCGTCGCGAGCAGTTCCTGCTCCTTATCGACCTCTACCGCGCCCTGGGCGGCGGTTGGGAGTAAGTTAGGGTAGTAGGGTAGGAAGAAAATATGTCATCCTGAGCACAGCGAAGGACCTTATGCCAGCAGAACGATTGACGTAGCAACGATTCGTTCAACTAGCATAAGGCCCTTCGCTGTGCTCAGGATGACACATTTTCTTCCTACTCTCTTACCCCCTAAGAACTCCTCTTCAACGACGACTGTCGCACTACTAAATCGCCGGCAATGACGAAGGTGCGGGGCTGGAAGTTCTCCTTTTGCTGTACCTGCTCCAAGAACAGACGGGCCGCTTGTTGCCCGATGCGGTAGGGGTGCAGGTCGATGGTGGTGAGGCCTGGCTCGATAAGGGCCGCCAGAAACTCATCGCCGAAGCCCACAATGGCCACGTCTTGCGGCACGCGGAGGTTGCGCTGTTTCAGGGCCAGAATCAGGTCGAAGGCGTTGGTGTAATTGATGGCGAAGATGGCGTCCGGCGGTTCGGGTAGGGCCAGCCAGGTAGCCAGGGCTGCTTCGGCTGCCTCAGACCGGAAGTTGATGTGGGCGCGTAATTCGTCGAGTATCGGCAGGCCGTGTTTCTGCAAGGCGCTGAGGTAGCCCGCCTCCCGCTGCTGACTGATGAGCAGCGACGCAGGTCCAGCCAGAATGGCAATGCGCCGGCAGCCCTGCTCAATTAGGTGCTCCGTGAGCACAAAGGCGGCGTGCCAGTCGTCCAGAATCACTTTGGCGCTATCTATTTCGTCGCTGACTCTATCGAAATGCACCACCGGAATGCCCCGGCTGGCGGGCGGCTTTACGTGGTCGAAGTTTTCCGTTTCGCGGGAATGGCAGATCAGCAGACCGTCTACCCGGCTAGCTACCAGCGCCTGCACGTTGCTCACCTCCATTTGATACGATTCCTTCGACTGGCAGATCATCACGCGGTAGCCCGCCTCGGCTGCTACTTGCTGAATACCGCTAACAGCCGTAGCAAAAAACGGCCGTTCAATATCGGGTATCACCACACCAATAGTATTGGTTTCGCTGCTTTTCAGACTCTGGGCCAATAAGTTGGGCTGGTAGTCGAGTTGGCGGGCTACCTCCAGAATGGCTTGGCGCGTGTTGGCATTGATGTCGGTGTGTCCATTCATGGCCCGCGACACGGTGGAGGGCGCCACACCCAGCACTTTGGCCACATCGCTGATGGTAGTCTGGTGGCGCTTGCGCGGTGGGGTAGGAGGGGCCGAGGCGGCATCAGTGAAGTGATAGTCGCAGGCTTTGCAGAAGTAACGCTGGCGGCCCCGAATAAACCCAGCCCGCATCACAGAATCGGCTAAGCCGCACTTGGTACACTTCATCATAGTTGAATGGTATTTTGGGAAAGGGAAGTAGTATCAAACAAATAAACGCACAGGAATAGTCGTTTCATTATTCAAAGATAAACTACAAATATTTTTTTGACGAAGTAACGAAAAAAATACCTATCGGAACCGTTTTCGAAAACGTTTACGATAGTTTTATTTATGCAAACAGTCATTTGGAGGATTACTGTAACGTTTGCGGAGACGATTGTATGGTTAACTTCGACAGAAATTGAGGCACAAAAGCAATAGAGTAACGTAGGTCTTCATACGTCTGCCTAAAGCTGTAATGTGTCTTAAAATTGTATTATAATAAGTAAAGGTCATGTTGCAAACCATGCGTTGGTTCGGTCCGCAAGATCCGGTTTCGTTGGCTGCTTTGCGGCAGGCAGGCTGCGCGGGAGTGGTAACGGCACTGCACCAAATGCCAGTAGGCGCAGTGTGGAGCGTGGCGGCTATTCAGGAGCGTCAGCAACTCATTGAAGCCGACAACGACAAGCAGACACCCCTGCACTGGGCAGTGGTGGAGAGCCTGCCCGTACACGAGGACATCAAGAAAGGTCGCCCCACCCGCGACCAGTACATTGCCGCCTATCAGGAATCGTTGCGCAACTTGGCGGCCTGTGGTATCCGCACGGTGTGCTACAACTTTATGCCCGTGCTGGACTGGTCGCGCACCAACCTAAGCTACCCCATGCCCGACGGCTCGCGTGCGCTACGCTTTGTGTGGCAGGACTTTGCTTTGTTCGACCTGTGCATTCTGCGCCGTCCCGGTGCCGAGGCCGATTACGAGCCCGCCGTGGCCGAAGCCGCCCGCCAACAGTTTGCGGCCATGACAACGGAGGAAGTACAACTCCTCACCAACGTAGTGCTGCTGGGCCTGCCCGGCTCGGAGGAAGCGTTTGAACTGCACCAGTTTCAATCTTTACTGAACGAATACGCTGCCATCGACGCGGCTGCGCTGCGCGAGAACCTGCACTACTTCGTGCGGGCCGTGGCTCCCGTGGCCGAGGAACTAGGCATCGGCCTGTGTATCCACCCCGATGACCCGCCCTACCCCTTACTGGGTCTACCTCGTGTGGTGAGCACCGAGGCCGACCTCACGGCCCTGCTCGCGGCCTGCGACGTGCCTGCCAACGGCATCACGTTTTGCACGGGCTCGCTGGGCATACGCACTGATAACGACCTGCCCGGCATGATACAACGCCTGGGGCACCGCATCCACTTTGTGCACCTGCGCTCCACCAAGCGTGAGGAAAACCCGCGCAACTTCCACGAAGCCGACCACCTCACCGGCGACGTGGATATGTATGCCGTGGTGCGGGCGCTGGTAGAAGAAGAGCTGCGTCGGGAAGCTGCTGGTGAAGAAAAAACCACCCTCCCCATGCGCCCCGACCACGGCCACCAGATGCTCGACGACCTGGAAAAGCGCACCTATCCTGGCTACTCGGCTATTGGCCGCTTGCGTGGCTTAGCCGAGTTGCGCGGGTTGGAACTAGGTATCCGCCGCAGCTTGTCGGACCAAGCCGCCGCAGAGAAATCGACGCTTGCCATGCTCTCCGTTGATGCGCGCTGACAATAAATAACTGGCTGATTTTCAAAATAAAAAGACACAAGAATGGCCGGCTGAGTAGCTGGCCAGTTCGCTCCCTCTATGCCGTACCGCTACCTTCTGTTTCTGCTGCTATGTCTACTCGCCCACCGTGGCCTCGCCGACGATGGCTACCGGCTGTGGCTGAAGTACGACCAGTTGCCAGAGGCCAGTCAGCGTAAGGCGGCGTTGCGCAATGCCCGCTTCATTGCTGTGCCAGCCAACGCGTCGGCTACCCTGCAAACCGCTGCTCGCGAGCTGCAAAAGGGTTTGCAAGCGCTGCTGGGGCAGGCGGTGCCAGTAGGGGAGGCGCGCGGCAAAGGTGGGATTCTGCTAACCGTAGCCCCCGACCCCGCCTTAGGCCGTGAGGGCTACCGGGTAACCACCCAAGACGGCAATATCCGCATCAGCGGCCCTACCGATGCGGGTGTGCTCTACGGGAGCTTTGCGCTGCTGCGTCACTTGCAAACCGGTCAGTCGCTGGCAGGCATCAACCTGAGCAGTCAGCCGAAAATTCAATACCGCCTTCTCAATCACTGGGATAACCCCAACGGCACCGTGGAGCGCGGCTATGCAGGCTCCAGCATCTGGAAATGGCAGGAACTGCCCGAGGTGCTCGACCCACGCTACCAAGACTACGCCCGCGCCAATGCCTCTATTGGCATTAATGGGGTAGTGCTCAACAACGTAAATGCCAGCCCCCGCCTGCTCACGGCCGAGTACCTGCGCAAAGTAGCCGCCCTGGCCGGCGTAATGCGGCCCTATGGTATTCGGGTGTATCTGTCGGTGTTTTGGGCGGCGCCCAAAGTACTGGGTGGCCTTCCTACCTCCGACCCATTGGACCCACAGGTGAAGCGCTGGTGGGCGGCCAAAATGGACGAAATCTACCGGGCCGTGCCTGATTTTGGGGGCTTCGTGGTGAAGGCGAATTCTGAAGGCGAACCAGGCCCGCAGGACTACGGCCGCAACCACGCCCAGGGCGCCAACATGCTGGCCGAAGCCCTGGGCCAACACGATGGTATTGTGATGTGGCGCGCTTTCGTCTATAAGGCCGATGGGAGCGGCGACCGTTTCAAGGAAGCCTACCAGGAATTTCAGCCACTGGATGGGCAGTTCAACCCCAAGGTGCTGGTACAGGTGAAAAACGGACCGATTGATTTTCAGGCGCGGGAACCGTTTCACCCGCTTTTTGGCAAGATGCCCCGCACCCCGCTGGTGCTAGAAGTGCAGCTTACGCAGGAATACCTGGGCTTCGCTACCCACCTAGTGTACCTCGCTCCCCTGATCAAAGAATGCTTGGAAGCTGATACCCACGCTAAAGGACTGGGCTCGACTGTAGCCAAGGTGGTAGACGGCAGCTTAGACCAGCACCGCATCAGCGGTATTGCCGGGGTAGCCAACATCGGCGCCGACCGCAACTGGACGGGCCACCCCATGGGCCAAGCCAACTGGTACGCTTTCGGGCGCCTGGCCTGGGACCATACACTACCTGCTAAGGCTATTGCGCAAGAGTGGACGCAAATGACGCTGACCCAAGAACCCAAGGCCGCTGCTACCATTGTGGCGTTGCTGGAACAGTCGCGCAGCATTTACGTGCGCTACACTACGCCGATGGGCCTGCACCACATCATGGGGCAGACGTTGCACTATGGTCCCGAGCCCTGGTTGGCCAAGAGTGCCCGCCCCGACTGGACCGCCGTGTACTACCACCGGGCCGACGCCGAGGGCCTGGGTTTCGACCGTACCGCCCAAGGTAGCAATGCCCTCAGCCTCTACTACCCGCCTGTGCAGCAGCAATGGGGCACGTTGGCTACCTGCCCGCTCAACTACCTGCTCTGGTTTCACCACGTGCCCTGGGACTATAAACTCAGTACCGGCCGCACCCTTTGGAACGAACTAACTACTCGCTACTACACCGGCGCCGACTCGGTGCAGTGGATGCAACGGCAGTGGGCGCAGGTGCAGCCCGCCGTAGACCCCGCCCTGCACGCCGACGTGACAGCCCGCCTACTGGTGCAGCAGCGCGAGGCCCTGTGGTGGCGCGATGCCTGCGTGCTGTACTTCCAGTCGATAGCGCGCCTGCCGCTGCCGCCGGGCCTGCCGCCGCCCACCCGCACCCTAGCCGACATCAAAGAGCAAGTTGATACCTATCAACTTCGCTAGTTATTTTTCTCATTTTCAATTGCCTGGCTTCCTGGTACATGAACACGCATTTGGTTTCTCCTGCTTCTAACGGCCACGCGTCGCACCCGACGGCGCAGCCGCATAACGTTTTCTCCCTGGAAGGCCGCGTGGCCCTTATTACGGGCGGTGGCAGCGGCATTGGGCTAGAAATAGCCCGTTGCATGCTCACGGCGGGTGCTACTGTGGTGATTACCGGCCGCCGCGAGGAAGTCCTGAAGGAGGCTGTAACCGGCTTGGGCGAACGGGCCGCTTACATGGTAAACGACGTGACGGAGCGGACGTCGCTGGAGGAACTGGTGGAGCAGATTGAGGCGGCACACGGCCCGCTGGATATCCTCGTCAACAACGCCGGTATCAACATGAAGAAGCCCGCGCTGGAAGTCACAGACGAGGAATTTGACCGCATCGTGCACACCAATTTGAACGCGGTATTTGCCCTCACCCGCGTGTGCGCCCGCCGCATGATGGCCCGCCAGCGCGGCGTAATTCTGATGATTTCCTCCATGGCCGCCTACTACGGCATCGACCGAGTAGCCGCCTATGCAGCCTCCAAGGCAGGTTTGGAAGGGATGGTAAAAGTGCTGGCCTCGGAATTTTCAGGCGCTGGGGTGCGGGTGAATGCCATTGCACCCGGCTTCATCGAAACAGCCATGAGCCGGACCGCCATGAACAACGACCCCGACCGCCGCGACCGGGCCATGCGCCGCACGCCCATGGGCAAGTTTGGCCAGCCCGAGGACATTGGTAATGCCGCTGTGTTCCTGGCCTCCGACGCGGCCCGCTACATCACCGGCGCCTCGCTGCCCGTGGATGGTGGCAATTCTATTGGATTCTAGTTTTTTAAATATTCAACATAAACTCCCACATGCCATGCAATCACCATTACGAAAGACGGTCTTAAGCTTAAGTTTGCCGCTTTTTGCGGGAGCGGGACTACCCATAGTTAGTGTATTACTACCGACCACGCAGGTGATGGCGCAGGCCACACAAACTGTCTCCGGCCGAGTTGTCGGTAAGGAAGGTGGCGAAGGTCTGCCTGGTGTTACGGTTCTGCAGAAAGGTACCACCAACGGGGTTTCAACCAATACTGACGGAGAGTTTACGTTGTCAGTGCCTATTGGGAGCACGCTGGTATTTAGTGCTATCGGCTCCATTAGCCAAGAGGTAGTTGTTTCCGGACCCACTGTGAACGTCACGCTGGCCACCGATACCAAGGCTCTAGATGAGGTGGTGGTAGTAGGCTACGGTGTGCAAAGAGCAGAAGCAGTAACGGGTTCCGTTGCTTCTATCAGCGGCGAGGCTTTGCGCGAAGTACCAACGGCTAACATCTCGCAGGCCCTGCAAGGCCGGTTGCCGGGGGTACAAATTGCCCAAACCTCCTCCCAGCCAGGCGCAACTACGCAGATTCGAATCCGCGGTACTCGTTCTCTCACGGCCAGCAATGATCCGTTGATCGTATTGGATGGCATTCCGTTTCCGGGCTCTATCGGCGACATCAACCCCAACGATATCCAGAGCGTTGACATCCTGAAAGATGCATCGGCCACAGCCATCTACGGGTCGCGGGGCGCGAATGGAGTTGTTTTGATAACCACCAAAGGAGGAAAAAAAGGGCAAAAGGCACAGGTAACATACGATGGTTTTGTGGGAGCGAAAACCCTTTTCGCCCCATACCCCATGATGAACGGGCCAGAGTTTGCGGCGCTTCGTAAAGCAACGGCCTTGTACAATCCTAGTGGGCAACCCTTGTACACTAACACCCTAGACGAATCCGATGACGTCGATACCGATTGGCAGAAGCTATTGTACCGAACCGGCATTCAATCCAACCATAACTTAGGGCTTACCGGTGGTACGGAGAACGGGCGGTATAATTTCAATGCGGGTTATTATCAGGAAGAAGGCGTAATTCCTACCCAGCAGTATACCCGCTATTCTGTTCGTGGCTCGCTTGACCAAGGCGTTGGTAAATATGTCCGCTTGGGCTTTACTACCAACAATACCTATAGCTTAACGGAAGGCTCCAACGTGGGGGTGTATGGTGCCTTGACTTCATCGCCACTCGCTAGTCCGTACAATGCGGATGGGACGCTGAGAAGAACCATCAAAATGCCCTTGGATGAACAGTGGGTAGCTACCAAGGAGGTGATAGAAGCCAATAAAGATAGATGGCTGAGTCAATCGAGAAACTTTGCCAGCTACAACTCTCTCTTCGGTGAATTCAGTATGCCAGGAGTCGATGGGTTGAAATACCGTATCAACCTGGGTGTAAACTACCGGCAAGGCCAGGGTGGTAGTTATACGGGGCAGGGCATCAACGCGGTTCTCGCTACTAATCCTTCTTCGGCATCCACTAGCAACTCGCTTACCACGGATTATACCGTTGAAAACATCTTGTCCTACGACCGTACCTTGGGCGGGAAGCATAATATCAATGCGTTAGCCTTGTATTCTGCCTCCAGCAATACGTTCAATCGGTCGCAGATTAATGCCCGGGATATTCCTGCCGACGCCTTCCAGTTCTATAATCTGGGGCTGGCGGCCGGCGAAATAATAGTAAACCCCAACGACCAGCAGTATGTAAAATACGGGCTGTTGTCCTACATGGGGCGTGTGATGTACTCCTACGATGACCGGTATCTGCTGTCCGCTACAGTCCGTTCGGATGGCTCCTCTCGACTTGCCGAAGGAAGAAAATGGAACACGTACCCGGCGGTATCAGCTGGCTGGAACATCGCCAGAGAATCGTTCATGCAGAGTGTTGCGGCCGTAAACATGTTGAAGCTGCGGGTTGGCTACGGTGTAACGTCAAACCAGTCCATTAATCCCTACGCTACCCTGGGCCGCCTGGCCACCCGGCCCTACAATTTTGGCCTTAGCCCTACCGGCTACCAGACGGGCCTGTTTGTAAATGAGTTGCCCAACCCTAACCTGGGTTGGGAATTCTCTAAAACCTGGAACTATGCGTTGGATTTCGCAGTCCTGAAAAACCGTCTTTCGGGTACCGTGGAGTACTACCTTACCAACACCGAAGACCTTCTGCTGGCGTTGCCTTTGCCTCCCACCTCCGGTGTGGGTAGCTATACGGCCAACATTGGCTCCACTCAAAACAAAGGGATAGAGCTTTCCTTGAACGGGTTGATTTTGGACAATCTTAACGGCTGGACGTGGGAAGCGGGCTTCAACGTGTATGCTAACCGCAACAAGATTACGTCGCTGGCAGGGGAGCAAGACCGAGACGAAGGAAACTGGTGGTTTGTGGGCAAACCGATCAATGTAGTCTTTGATTACGAAAAAATAGGGCTGTGGCAACCTGAAGACCCCTACAGAACCATTCTGGAGCCATCTACCAACCCGGATGCCACAATTGGTATGATTAAGGTGAAATATACTGGTGATTATAACTCGGATGGTACCCCTACTCGCCCCATTGGCACCCAAGACCGTCAGATTCTGGATGTAAACCCCAACTTTCAGGGAGGTTTGAACACCCGGGTGGCATACAAAGGCTTTGACCTGTCCATCGTAGGGGCCTTCCAAAACGGCGGCCTGCTCAACAGTACGATTTACGGTTCGTCGGGCTACCTCAACCTGCTGAATGGTCGTCGCGGAAACGTAAAAGTGGATTACTGGACGCCGGAAAACACGGATGCCAAATATCCTCGGCCAGGTGCCCTCGCGAGCGGCGACAACCCGAAGTACGGCTCTACGCTTGGCTATTTCGATGCCTCTTACCTGAAGATCCGTACCATCTCGCTCGGCTATAATTTCGACAATATGGCGTGGTTGAAGAATGCTGGCGTTAACCGACTGCGGTTGTACGCAACGGCACAAAACCCCTTCGTGCTGTTCTCGCCCTACCACAAAGAATCAGGGATGGACCCGGAGACTAACTCGTTTGGCGACGAAAACGCGGCCGTACCCCTGGGCCAGAACCTGCGCCGCATTCTGACGCTGGGTACCAATGCCCCGGCAACCCGCGCCTTCATCGCCGGACTCAACCTTACCTTTTAAGAAAAGATCAATATGAAAACCTCTACCATAAAATTCTTTATTGGAGCGGCCATCATCTCCATGTCCGCCGCTGGGTGCACGGATCTTTTGGAAGAAGAACCCCGAAGCATTTACGAGCCCGGCTACTTTCAAACAGAAAGGGGCGTTAGCGGTGGGTTAACCTCTATGTACGCTCACTTGCGCTACATCTACGGAAACGCTTACTACTATAATGCTACGCTAACCGGAACCGATGAGGTAACCTACGGCCGGGATGCCGATGAGAACTTTCTGGCCATGGACCTCTCCGGCAGAGCGGTGCTCAATGCCAATAACAGCCGGGCAGATGCGTTGTGGGGAGCTGCTTTTCCTAATATCAACACCGCCAGTGGTATTATTAAGAATGCTACCGCCGTCGGTACCATTTCTCCGGCGTTGATTGCCGAAGCGAGATTCTTCCGCGCCTTCGATTACTTCATGCTAGTCCAAACGTTTGGCGGGGTGCCCCTAGACTTGGGTTCGGGAGAGTTGGAGTTCAACAGCAATGCTATCAGAACCTCGGTCCGCAACACAGTGCCCGAGGTCTATACCAAAGCTGTTTTTCCTGATTTGCTTCAAGCCGTCAACGACTTGCCGGCGAATCCACGGGTTGTAGGAGGCGCAACCAAGACGCTTGCCCGCCTCTATCTGGCTAAAGCTTACCTAACCTATGCCTGGTGGCTTGAAAATCCAAACAACATTCCCACTTATCCCGCGGCTCCAAGAACCGATCCGGACGGCCATGACGCCCAGTATTATTATCAGCAGGCCTACAATGTCGCTACTGCTGGTATTGATAACCCGGGGCCGTTCCGCCTGCAGCCAACGTACTACGATGTGCACGTGGGAACGAATGACCGCAATTTGGAAATGCTGCTGTTCGCGGACCACACCGAAGCCAGCGAGTTATACAATGGTGGCAGCATCACCTTTGGTAGTGGTGGTTCCCCTGACAACTTTGCCGGCTGGATGATGACGTGGAACTACACCAACATCCGAAGCACAGGACTAGACGCAAAAGGGGTACGTGGCCCTTTCTCTTCTGTACAGCGCGAAGCAGTACAGGCGTTAGGCCGTCCTTGGAACCGTATGGCTCCTACCATTGGTGCTGTTGTAAACACCTTTGCCGACAAAACCAACGATTCGCGCTACGATGGCACCTTTACTACTGTCTATCGTGGTAACTGGCCGAAAGCAGGTGGCGTTCTGCCCACAGAGCCATGGAACGCCAACAATCTGCCAGTAAATCCAGGTGACCCAATCCTGACTTTCCTGAACGCAGAGCCCGCTACTGCCATTACGTACCCCACCGGCACTGGCGCGAGCAATGTAGGCGCAGGCGTGCTACCCGGTAGAGCAGATTATGTGATTTCGCCGCTTGGGATCAGCCGGATTGTGTATCCTGGTCTCTGGAAACTCGGCCCCTACCGTACCGACAACGGTACGGGCTTAGGACAGCCCAATGCCGGCAGCACGCGGCCGTTCAACATTGCCAAGTTCTCGGAACTATACTTCGTAGCGGCCGAAGCCGCCGTAAAAGGAGCCACTACCAAATCTGGTCAGAGCGCCCGGGAATTAATTAATGTAATTCGTGCCCGGGCCGGTAAGTGGCGTTTCGATAACAACGGGAACATGGCCAAAGTGCAGGATAACAGCGCTGCGATGGTGGCGGCTACTCCGAACACTATAGATATCAACTACATCCTGGCAGAACGTTCGCGTGAATACTATGCTGAAGGTTACCGTTGGTTTGACCTAGTGCGCACTCAAAAATGGAATGAGTTAGCTTCTACCTACCGTATTGGGGGCACTAACTACGGAGACCATACCCCTATAACCGTTACGCGCACCATCCAACCGTATCACTATCTGCGTCCTATACCGCAGTTCCAGCTTGAGCGTTTAGACGTATCAGCAGATGTAAAGGCGGCTTATCAAAACCCAAGCTATCAATAGGCTGATGCGAAAGATTGGCTGCCCAAGATGGGCAGCCAATCTTTTCTCTACCCTCTGAGGCATTGTGTGCGCAGAAGGGAAAGCCAATTGTATAGCAGCACGCACGGCAAGTCGCTGGTATGTGCAAGGAAGTGCGAGCCAGTCTTTTATAGATATTGAGAGTATCGGTTGCCGCGTTCGTTCCTGGCAGCTACGGATTGGCCGCGAGCAAGCGCATTCAAATACTGACGCATGAATTCTTTTCTAAAAGTAGTAGTATTGTTTTCCTGCACCTGTGTGCTGCCCGCTTCGGCGGCATTCAGCCAGATCCGGCTGCCACAACTGGTCAGCAATGGCATGGTGTTGCAGCGCGAGAAGCCCATCACCATCTGGGGCTGGGCCGCAGCGGGGGAGAAAGTCACCATCACTTTTCAGGGTAAAACCTACCGCGCCACTGCCGATACCAAGGGGCAGTGGCGCGTGAGCCTACCCGCCATGAAAGCCGGTGGTCCTTACGATATGACCCTGACGGCTAGCAATCAGCTGAAAGTGAGTGATATTCTACTTGGGGACGTGTGGCTGTGCTCGGGGCAGTCGAACATGGAAACCACCATGACCCGCGTGCGCGACAAATACCCCGAGGAGGTAGCCACCGCTAACAACCCGCGCATCCGCCAGTTCAACGTGCCGATGAGCTATGCGTTCAACGGTCCGAAAGCCGACCTGAAAGGCGGCAGCTGGGTACCCGTGACGCCGCAAACCATTGGCGACTACTCGGCCGTGGCCTACTTTTTTGCCAAGGACTTGTACGCCAAGTATAAAGTACCCATTGGTATCATAAAAGATGCTGTGGGTGGCTCGCCGGCCGAAGCCTGGCTGAGCGCCGACGCCCTCAAGCAATTTCCTGCCTATCAGCAAGCCGCCGAGAAGTATAAGGATAGCACTCTGGTAGCCAGCACCCAGCAGCGCGACCAAGCCGCCGGCCGCGACTGGCAGCAGCGCCTCTACAAAGCCGACCAGGGCGAAGCGCCCGGCCAAACCAAATGGTCGGACCCCAGCTACAACGCCGCCGACTGGGCCACTATGAACGTGCCCGGCTACTGGGCCAACCAAACCCCGTTGGGACCCGTGAACGGTGTGCTCTGGTTCCGGAAGGAAGTGGACGTACCGGCCAGCATGGTGGGCAAGCCCGCTCGCCTGGAGCTGGGTACGCTGGTTGATGCCGATTCCACTTACATCAACGGGAAACTAGTGGGCAGCACCGGCTACCAGTACCCACCCCGCAAATACGACTTTGGGCCAGGCGTGTTGAAGCCGGGTAAAAACACGGTGGTGGTGCGCTTGGTCAGCAACGGCGGCCGTGGGGGCTTCACCCTCGACAAGGAGTACCGCTTGATGGCTGGCGGCCAGACGCTGGATTTGCGCGGCCCCTGGCAGTACAAGGTAGGCGCCACGATGTCGCCCGCACCCGGTAGCACCACCTTTCAGTACCAGCCCGGTGGATTGTACAACGGCATGATTGCCCCTGTAACGCCCTACGCCATCAAAGGCATTGTGTGGTACCAGGGCGAATCGAATGCCGGCCGTACGCAGGACTACCAAGCGCTGATGACCAGCCTGATTGCCGACTGGCGCCAGCACTTGCAGCAGCCCAATCTGCCGTTCCTCTTCGTGCAGCTACCCAACTTTAATGCCGCCAAGAAAGAGCCCGGTGAGAGTGGCTGGGCCATGATTCGCGATATCCAGCGCCACTTGCTGGAAGTGCCCAACACGGGCATGGCCGTGACGCTGGGCCTGGGCGAGTGGAACGACATTCACCCCGTAACCAAGCAGCCTGTGGGGCACCGCCTGGCCTTGGCCGCCCAGAAGGTAGCCTACGGCGACAAAAATGTGGTGGCCTCGGGCCCTCTTTACCAGTCGATGCAAAAGAACGGCAACAAGGCTACCCTCACGTTTTCGGGGGTAGGCAGCGGCTTGGTAACCCAGGGCAAGGGCCCGCTGGAAGGCTTTGCTGTGGCTGGGCCCGACCATCAATTCCATTGGGCGCAGGCTCGTATCGAAGGCAATAAGGTGGTGGTGTGGAGCGACCAAGTGCAGGACCCCGTAGCCGTGCGCTACGCCTGGGCCGACAACCCCGAAAACGCCAACCTCGCCAACAAAGAAGGCCTTCCCGCTTCTACATTCCGCACCGATGATTTCTAATTCCAAACGCTTTCTAACGAGCCTATTGCTGGCGGGCCTGAGCCTCAGTGCCCAGGCTCAGCAGTCGGCCACGGCCCTCTACCTGGACCCCAAGCAGCCGCTGAACACCCGCGTCAACGACCTGATCAGCAAGCTCACGCTGGAAGAGAAGGCCGATCAGATGATGTACAATAGCAAGGCCATTGAGCGGCTGAACATTCCGGCGTATAACTGGTGGAACGAAGCCCTGCACGGGGTAGGGCGGGCCGGGGCGGCCACCGTATTTCCGCAGGCCATCGGGCTAGGCGCTACCTTTGATGAGGACCTGGCCCAGCGTGTATCGACGGCTATTTCCGACGAGGCCCGGGCCATGTACAACGTGGCGGTAGCCAAGGGCTACCGCCAGCAGTACAGTGGCCTCACCTTCTGGACGCCCAATATCAACATCTTCCGTGACCCGCGCTGGGGTAGGGGACAGGAGACGTACGGCGAAGACCCTACCCTCACGGGTCGGCTGGGGGTGGCCTTCGTGGAGGGTTTGCAGGGCAACGACCCGCGCTACCTCAAAACTGCCGCCTGCGCCAAGCACTTTGCCGTGCACAGTGGCCCCGAGAAACTACGCCACGAGTTCAATGCCCAGGCCTCGCCTCAGGATTTGTGGGAAACCTACCTACCCGCGTTTCACCAGTTGGTGAATGCCAAGGTAGAAGCCGTGATGTGCGCCTACAACGCCACTAACGGCGAGCCATGCTGCGGCAACAGCTACCTGCTGCAAGACGTGCTGCGTGGCCAGTGGCAGTTTAAGGGCCACCTTGTGAGCGACTGCTGGGCATTGGTGGATTTTTACCAAGGCCACAAAGTGGTGAAAACGCCCGCCGAAGCCGCCGCCCTAGCCCTGGAGCGGGGCGTAAACCTGAACTGTGGCAGTGTGTACCCCTCCCTACCCGAAGCGGTGCAGAAGGGACTCACCACCGAAGCGAAAATGGACAGCTCGCTGGCTATTCTGCTGCGCACCCGGTTCAAACTGGGGTTGTTTGATCCGCAGGGTAGCAGCCCCTACGATAAGCTGGGCGCCGAAATCATCAACAGCGCCAAGCACCGCGCCCTTGCCCGCGAGGCGGCCCAAAAGTCCATTGTGCTGCTCAAAAACAACGGCGTGCTGCCCCTGCGCAACGACTTGCCCAAGTACTTCGTGACCGGCCCCAACGCCGCCAACCTCGACGCGCTGCTGGGCAATTACTACGGCGTAAATCCGTCCATGAGCACCATTCTGGAAGGCCTGGTGGCCGGCGTGAGCCCGGCCAGCCAGATGCAGTACCGCCCCGGCGCCCTGCTCGACCGCCCCAACCAAAACGGTGTGGACTGGGTGAGCGGCACGGCCCGCACCGTGGATGCTACGTTTGTGGTGCTGGGTATCAACGGGTTGCTGGAAGGCGAAGAGGGCGAATCCATTGCTTCCCCCTCATTCGGCGACCGGCTCGACTACAACCTGCCCAAAAATCAGATTGACTTCTTGCGCGGCCTGCGCAAAAACAACGACAAACCCATTGTGGCCATCGTGACGGGCGGCTCACCCATGAATCTGGCCGAAGTGCACGAGTTGGCCGATGCGGTGGTACTGGCCTGGTACCCCGGCGAGGAAGGTGGCAACGCCATTGCCGACGTAGTGTTTGGCAAGGTAGCGCCCTCGGGCAAGCTGCCCATCACCTTCCCCAAATCTCTGGAGCAACTGCCTGCCTACGAAAACTACTCGATGCAGGGCCGCACCTACCGCTACATGACGCAGGAGCCGTTGTATCCCTTTGGCTTCGGGCTGAGCTACGGCAAATTCGAGTATGGTGGGCTGAAGCTGCCCAAGAAAGCAGCCAAGAATAAGCCCATGGAGGTGGAAGCTACTGTGCGCAATACAGGTAAAATGGCCGGTGAGGAAGTGGTGCAGCTCTACGTAACGCATCCGTCCCGCGCTGGGCAGCAAGTGCCGCTGTTTGCGCTGAAGAACTTCCGCCGCGTGCGCCTGGAACCGGGTGCCAGCGCCACTGTGAAGTTTACACTCACGCCCGAACAACTGGCCTTGGTTAACGCCCAAGGCAAAACAGTAGCCGCCAACGGACCCGTTACGATTTCGGTGGGTGGCGCCCTCCCCGGCAAGCGCAGTCAGGCGCTAGGGGCCAGCGCGCCAGCCGTGGCTACAGTCGTCGTACGGTAACAAGATGGTGTTCAAAGCAGGATGAACTCCGTAGACCATACAAGAAAAAAATAGGTTTATTGCACCTATCGGAAACGTTTTCGAAAACGGTTCCGATATAAAAAAGGCTTATACGCTTCGTTTAAGCGGTTTTTAGACTGGTATCCTGCTTAGTGCGGGTGTATATTTCGAGAATATTAACCCTACCTTTTCCTTCTATGAACTACCTGCTTGGGTATGATATCGGCAGCTCGTCGGTGAAAGTTGCGCTCCTGAATGCCGACACGGGTAAGTGCTTGGCCAGCGCCACCTCACCCCGGCAGGAAATGGAAATCCTGGCTGTGCAGGCGGGCTGGGCCGAGCAGCGTCCTGAGCGCTGGTGGCAGGAAGCCATCAATGCCACTCAGGAGTTGAAGGCCAGCTACGGTTTCGATGCGACGCAGGTGGCCGGCATAGGTATTACCTACCAGATGCACGGGTTGGTACTGATGGACAAGGCCGGCAAGGTGCTGCGCCCCGCCATTATCTGGTGCGACAGCCGCGCCGTGGACTACGGCAATGCGGCCTTCGAGGCCTTGGGCGAAGAATATTGCCTGCAAAATTTCCTTAACTCGCCTGGCAACTTTACGGCGTCCAAGCTGAAGTGGGTGCACGATAACGAGCCGGAGGTATACGCGCAAATCCACAAAATCCAGCTGCCCGGCGACTATATCGCCTTTCAGATGACAGGTGAGTTGCAAACCACCGTGTCGGGTCTGTCAGAAGGCGTGTTCTGGAACTTCCGAGAGCAAGCGGTAGCGCAAGAGCTACTCGACTACTATGGTCTCGACCATGACTTGCTGCCTACCCTGGTAGACACCTTTGCCGAGCAGGGCCGCCTGACGCCCGAAGCCGCCCAAGAGCTAGGCCTGGCAGCCGGCACGCCCGTGAGCTACCGCGCCGGCGACCAGCCCAACAACGCCTTCTCCCTGAACGTGTTGCAGCCCGGCGAAATTGCCGCCACGGCTGGCACCTCGGGCGTGGTCTACGGCATCAGCGACCAGCCGGTGGTAGACTCGCGCTCTCGCGTGAATGCTTTTGTGCACGTGAACAGCCAGCCCGATCAGCCCCGCAACGGCATGCTGATGTGCATGAACGGCACGGGTATTCTCAATAGCTGGCTGCGCAAAATTGTGGGCGAGCTGCCTTATGATGAGATGAACCGCTTGGCTGCCCAAGCGCCGGTAGGGGCCGAGGAGCTGCTGTTCCTACCCTTCGGCAATGGCGCCGAGCGCATCCTGGAAAACGAGCCGACCACTGCCGAGCTGCTGGGCCTCAGCCTGACGCGCCACGACCGCACCCACGTGCTGCGCGCCGCCCAGGAAGGCATCGTGTATGCGCTCAACTATGGCATTGACATTATGCGGGCGGCGGGCGTGCAGGTACATACCGTGCGCGCCGGCAACGCTAATATGTTCTTGAGCCCAGTGTTTCGGGAGGCCTTTGTGAATACGGCTAACGTAACACTGGAACTGTTTAACACCGACGCCGCCCAGGGTGCAGCCCGCGGTGCGGGGGTAGGAGTGGGGCTCTACGCCTCGCCTGCCGACGCCTTTGTAGGTCTGGAGCGCATTCTCACGCTGGCGCCTACCTCTGAGCTACAAACGCAATACCAAGCAGCCTATGCCCGATGGCACCAGGCGCTTACCCAACAGATTCTTTCAACTTCAACTATTTCCCACCATGTCGAGCAACACGCTAACTAAGACGGAGCATTTCAAAGGCATAGACGTTATCAAGTACGAAGGCCGCGAGTCGGACAACCCATTGGCGTTCAAATGGTACGATGAGAACCGTGTGGTAGCCGGCAAAACCATGAAGGAGCACCTGCGCTTCGCTGTGGCTTACTGGCACACCTTCACCGGCACCGGCGGCGACCCGTTTGGTCCTGGTACTAAAGAGTTTGGCTGGGATGCCAAGGGTGATATCCTGGGCCGTGCTCACGATAAGATGGACGCTGCTTTCGAGTTTTTCACCAAGCTGGGCACGCCCTACTACTGCTTCCACGACGTGGATTTGGTGGACGAGGCGTCTTCCCTGAAAGAGTACGAAAGCAACCTGCAAGCCATCGTGGGCTACGCCAAGCAGAAGCAGCAGGAAACCGGTGTGAAGCTGCTATGGGGCACGGCCAACGTGTTTTCGAACCCGCGCTATATGAACGGCGCCAGCACCAACCCCGACTTTTCGGTGCTGACTTATGCCGCTACCCAAGTGAAAAACTCGCTGGACGCGACTATCGCGCTGGGCGGTGAAAACTACGTGTTCTGGGGTGGCCGCGAGGGCTACATGACCCTGCTCAACACCAACATGAAGCGCGAGCTGGCGCACATGGGCCGCTTCCTGGCTACGGCCCGCGACTACGCCCGCAAGCAGGGCTTCACTGGCAAGTTCTTCATCGAGCCTAAGCCCGCTGAGCCTACCAAGCACCAGTACGATTTCGACGCCGCCACGGTAATCGGCTTCCTGAAAGAGTATGGCCTGGAAAACGATTTCATGCTGAACCTAGAAGTGAACCACGCTACCCTAGCTGGGCACACATTCCAGCACGAGTTGCAAGTGGCCGCCGACGCCAACATGCTGGGCTCAATGGACGCCAACCGCGGCGACTACCAGAACGGCTGGGACACCGACCAGTTCCCCAACAACCTGAACGAGCTGGCTGAGTCGATGCTGGTGATTCTGGAGGCCGGTGGCTTCAAGCACGGCGGCATCAACTTCGACGCCAAAACCCGCCGCAACTCCACCGACCTGGAGGACATCTTCATTGCCCACATTGCCGGTATGGACGCCTTCGCCCGCTCGCTGGTGATTGCCAACGACATTCTGGAGAAGTCGGCCTACAAGAAATTCCGCACGGAGCGTTACGCCTCGTTCGATTCGGGTGCGGGTGCGGCCTTCGAGCGCGGTGAGTTGACCTTGGATGACCTGCGCCGTCTGGCCTTCGAGCACGGCGAGCCTACCCCTCGCAGCGGCAAGCAGGAGTGGTTGGAAAGCCTGATCAACCAATATATTTAAGCTGAAAAGATGAAATGCTCTCCCTGGTTGGCTGCCTAGCAACGAACCGGGGGGAGCATTTTTTCCATGTATGTATTCCCGCCACCCCACATGGGGGTAGGCGCGGGGCGGTATATCCTGTTACGATCTTCCTTATCGACTTTCCAATGAAAACTAAAAGCAGCTTATTGTATCTCGGTTTGGCTGGCTTCTGCCTGGGATTTGTGCAGAAATCAGAGCCGACCCTAAAAGATGCTTATAAGAAGGATTTCTACGTGGGAGCGGCGCTTAACTACCGCCAAATCGGCGGACAAGACGCCCAGGCTACGGCCCTAATCAAGCAGCAATTCAACACCATCAGCCCCGAAAACCTGCTGAAGTGGGGTCCGGTGCACCCGCAGCCCGACAAGTACAACTTCAAGCCTGCCGACGACTACGTGGCCTTTGGCCAACAGAACAAGATGTTCATTGTGGGCCACACGTTGCTATGGCATCAGCAAACGCCCAATTGGGTGTTTGAGGGCGAGAACGGCCAACCCACTAGCCGCGAGGTGCTGCTGAAACGTCTGGAGGACCACATCAACACCGTAGTGGGCCGCTACAAAGGCAAGATTGGCGGTTGGGACGTAGTGAACGAGGCCATCGACGACCAGCAGGGTAACCTGCGCAAGACCAAGTGGCTGGAAATCCTGGGCGAAGATTTCGCCGCCAAAGCTTTCGAGTACGCCCACAAAGCCGACCCCAAGGCTGAGCTCTACTACAACGATTACAGCCTCTACCGCCCCGAAAAGCGGGAAGGCGTGATTAAACTTGTGAAAGGCTTGCAGGCTAAAGGCATCAAGGTAACAGCCATCGGCATGCAGGGCCACTACGGCCTCACCAAGCCTACCATTGCGCAGGTGGAGGAAAGTATTGTGGCCTTCGCGAAGCTGGGTGTGCACGTCAACTTCACGGAGCTGGATATTGATGTGCTGCCGAACCCCAGCCGCCGCCAAGGCGCCGACATTGCCGAGACCTTCGGTGCCGATGCCAAGTACAACGTCTACACTACCGGCCTACCCGACTCGGTGCAGCAGCAGCTCACGAAACGATATGCCGACCTATTTGCGTTGTTCCGGAAGCACCGCGACGTGATTGACCGCATCACCCTCTGGGGCGTGACAGATGCCGATTCTTGGCTGAACGATTGGCCCATCAAGGGCCGCACCAGCTACCCGCTGCTGTTCGACCGTCAGTACCAGACCAAGCCCGCCTTCCGGGCTGTGGTGCAGGCTGCGCGGTAGGGGCGCGTTGCACCACAGCTCATTTTCGTGGGCGTTGTGGTCAACTTCCCTACCTGCCATATGCAACGACGGGCGCGTGCAACGCGCCCCTACTACCCTGTTTCCTACCCGCGCGTTAACCCACCCACTATGCCTTCTTTATCTATTCCTCGGCGCTTCATCTTGCTGCTTGTTACTGGCCTGACGCTCGGTGCCACGCAGCCCGCTCAAGCCCTTGATGGCACTTCCTACGTCACGTCGAAAAAGCAAAAGGGCAGTTTCGCGCTGGAAGCTGGCGGCAAAGCCGCGCCACTCTACGCCAGCGCTCAGGACTGGCCAGGCGTGCTGCGAGCGGCTAAAGATTTGCAGGCCGACATCCACCGCGTGACCAGCGTGACGCCTACCCTCACCACCGACCAGGCGCCGAAGGGTAGGGAAGTGGTACTGATTGGCACCATCGGCAAGAGCCCGCTCATCGACCAGTTGGTGCGCGACAAGAAGCTCGACGTGTCGGGGGTAGTGGGCAAGTGGGAAGTGTTTGTGGAACAAATAGTTGACAAGCCAATGCCCGGCGTAGACCGCGCCCTGGTGATTGCCGGCAGCGACAAACGCGGCACCATCTACGGCATCTACGATTTGTCGGAGCAGATGGGGGTATCGCCGTGGTACTGGTGGGCCGATGTGCCAACCAAGCCCCAAAAGGCCTTGTATGTGGCGGCGGGTAGGCACACGCAGGGCGAACCGAAGGTGAAATACCGCGGCATCTTCATCAACGACGAGGCGCCGGCCATGTCGGGCTGGACGAAGGAGAAGTTTGGCGGCTTCAACTCAAAGATGTACACCCACATGTTTGAGCTGATCCTACGCCTGAAAGGTAACTACCTCTGGCCTGCCATGTGGGGCAACGCCTTCAACGACGACGACCCGCAAAACCCCGTGCTGGCCGACGAGTACGGTATTGTGATGGGCACCTCCCACCACGAACCCCTCACCCGCGCCCACGACGAATGGCGTCGCTACGGGAAAGGCCCCTGGAACTACCAGACTAACCCCGACGTGCTGCGCGACTTCTGGCGCGGCGGCATGCAGCGCATGGGCACCCGCGAAAACGTAGTGACCATTGGGATGCGTGGCGACGGCGATGAGCCTATGAGCGAGGGTAGCAATATTGCCTTGCTGGAAAAAATTGTGGCCGATCAGCGCCAGATTATTGCCGATGTTACTGGCAAACCCGCCGAGCAAACGCCGCAAATGTGGGCGCTCTACAAAGAGGTACAGGACTATTACGACAAAGGCATGCGTGTGCCCGACGACGTAACGCTACTGCTCTGCGACGACAACTGGGGCAACCTGCGCAAGCTGCCCAAACTGGGCGAAAAGCCTCGCGCCGGTGGTTACGGCATCTACTACCACTTCGACTACGTGGGCGGTCCGCGTAATTACAAGTGGCTGAATACGAATCCGCTACCACGCATCCGTGAGCAAATGCACCTGGCTCATGCCTACGGTGCCAACCAGATTTGGGTAGTGAATGTGGGGGACCTGAAGCCCATGGAACTGCCCATCAGCTTCTTCCTCGATTACGCCTGGAACCCTGACAACATCAAAGCCGACGAGGTAGGGAAGTATACTCAGCAGTGGGCCGCTCAGCAATTCGGACCGAAGCACGCCGCCGGCATTGCCGACATTTTGGCCAAATATGCCAAGTACAATGCTCGCCGCAAGCCCGAGCTACTCTCTCCTGATACCTACAGCCTGACGAACTACAACGAGTGGCCCATGGTGGTAGCTGACTACAACCAGCTGCTGACCCAGGCGGAAGCTATTGGCCGGCAATTGCCCGCCTCCTACCAGGATGCGTATTTCGAGCTGGTGCTGCACCCTGTGCTGGCCTGCGCCAACCTCAACGAGTTGTACTACACCGTAGCTCTGAACCGCGAAGCCGCTAAGAACAACCGGGTAAATACCAACGAGCTAGCTGCTAAAGCCAAGGCGCTATTCGAAAAAGACGCCGAGATTTCGAAGCGCTACAACGCCATTGCCGGCGGCAAATGGAACCACATGATGGACCAGATGCACATCGGCTACAAGGCTTGGCACGACGAGAAGGCCGACAAAATGCCGGAGGTGCAAACCATTGCCGAAGCGGCGGCCACGGCACCGGCGCTATCTGTTGCCGCGGCCGTGCAGAAACCGCAGCCACAACCCGCGTCGGGCGCGGCCTTTGTGGAAGCTGATGGCTACGTGTCCGTAGAGGCACCGCACTACAGCAAGGCTGTGGATGGTAGCCAAGCGAAATGGCAAACTATTCCGAACCTGGGGCGCACGCTGGGCGGCATCAGCACATATCCAACGACGGCGCCCATTACGCAACCTGGCGGCAACAGTCCACATCTGGAATATCAGATGCAGCTTTCTACGGCCGGTCCCGTCACTGTACAAGCCTACCTGGCGCCTACCTTGAACTTTACGGGTGGCGAGGGGCTGCGTTACGCTGTGTCGTTCGACGACGAAGCCCCGCAAATCGTGAATCTGCACACGGGCATGGTAGCCGACAACGGCAACCGCCCCTGGGAAAAAGCTGTGGCCGAGAATATCATCCTGAAAACCACTCAGCACACCCTTGCCACGCCCGGCAAGCACATGCTGAAGTTCTGGCGCGTTGATCCGGGCGTGGTGCTGGAAAAGCTGGTGGTAGACTGCGGCGGACTGAAGCCCAGCTACCTGGGTCCGCCGGAAAGTGCTACGGGTACCAAGCCAGCTCCTGCGGCAACGAAAAACAGCGTGGGGCAGCGCTAGTGCTACCCCGCATGGCGTGCTCTATTTCGTTACCTTTTCGGCACCGGACTCTCTTTAGCGCATACAACCAGAGCATTGTTTATCATGACGCATCGTTTTCTACTTCTTTCCGCTTGCTTGCTGCCCCTGCTCGGCCACGGGCAAAGCACGGCCTTGGAAAGCTTTCCTCTCTCGGCGGTGCAGCTGCTGGACAGCCCGTTTCAGCAGGCGCAGCAGACCGACAAGGCCTACATACTGGCCCTCGACCCTAACCGGCTGCTGGCTCCCTACCAGACCGAGGCCGGCATTCAGCCAAAAGCGGAGCGCTATGGCAACTGGGAAAACACCGGCCTCGACGGCCACATTGGGGGGCACTACCTCTCGGCGCTGGCGCTTATGTATGCCGCCACCGGCGACGCGCAAGTGCAGCAGCGCCTCACCTACATGATGGACGAGCTGGACCGCTGCCAGCAGAAAAACGGCAATGGCTACCTCGGGGGCGTGCCGGGCGGCAAGGCCATGTGGCAGCAGGTGAAGGCCGGTAACATCAAGGCCAACAGCTTTGGGCTGAATGATAAGTGGGTGCCGCTATACAACCTGCACAAAACCTACGCCGGCCTGCGCGACGCCTACCTGATTGGCGGCAACGCCAAGGCCAAAGACATGCTGATCAAGCTGACGGATTGGTGCCTGGACCTTACGGCCAACCTCACCGATGCCCAAATTCAGGACATGCTGCGCAGTGAGCACGGCGGCCTGAACGAAGTATTTGCCGACGTAGCCAGCATCACTGGCGACGCAAAGTACCTGAAGCTGGCCCAGCGCTTCTCGCATCAGGCCGTGCTAGAACCGCTGCTGGCTAGCCAAGACGTGCTCAGCGGCATGCACGCCAATACGCAGATTCCGAAAGTTATTGGGTTTGAGCGCGTGGCAGAAGCTGGTGGCAACCCTACCTGGTCCAACGCAGCCACGTTTTTCTGGAAAACCGTGGTGGAAAACCGCACCGTATCGATTGGGGGCAACAGTGTGAGTGAGCACTTCAACCCGGTTGATAACTTCTCCTCCATGCTCGAAAGCACGGAAGGACCGGAGACGTGCAACACCTACAACATGCTCAAGCTCAGCAAACAGCTGTACCTGCGTAGCGCATCTACCCGCTACCTCGACTACTACGAGCGGGCTATGTACAACCACATCCTTTCCACGCAACACCCCGAGAAGGGCGGCTTCGTGTACTTCACGCCCATGCGCCCGCGCCACTACCGCGTGTATTCGCAGCCGCAGGAAAGCTTCTGGTGCTGCGTGGGTTCGGGGCTGGAAAACCACGGCAAGTACGGCGAGTTGGTGTATGCCCACCGCAATACCAATGAGTTGTTGGTGAATCTGTTTCTACCCTCGCGCCTTGCCTGGGCCGAGCAGGGACTCACCCTAACCCAGCAGACGAAGTTTCCCTTTGAGGAACGCTCGCAACTACAATTGCAACTGAAAAAGCCGCGCACCTTTGCCCTCAGCATCCGGCAACCCAGCTGGGTGCCGGCCGGCCAACTAACCATTCAGGTAAACGGCAAAGCCGTGACGCCTACCACCGCCGAGCCGGGCTACGCTACCGTAACGCGCAAGTGGCGTTCGGGCGATGTGGTGACGGTGGCTCTACCCATGCACACCACCGCCGAGTACATGCCCGACCACTCGCCCTGGGTGTCGTTTGTGCACGGGCCGCTGGTGCTGGCCGCCGTCACAGACACCACCGATCTGGCCGGCTTGCACGCCGACAGCAAACGCATGGCGCACGTGGCAAGCGGTCCGCTCTACCCCGTGGAGGATGCCCCACTGCTTGTCTCTACCAGCCCGAATGTGGCCGAAGGTATCAAGCCTGTAGCTGGCAAGTCGCTGACATTCAGTGCTGCTGGCCTCATCAACTCCGATAAGTACCGCAACGTGCAGCTAGTGCCGTTCTACCAGATTCAGGATGCGCGCTACATGGTGTATTGGCCCGTGACAACGCCCGAAGGCTTGGCCGCCCGTAAGGAAGAAATCCGCCGCCGCGACGCCGAAAAACGCGCCCTGGAAGCCCGTACTATCGACCAGGTAACGCCCGGTGAGCAACAGCCCGAGTCGGACCACAATTTCCAAAGCGACCGGTCGGAGACGGGCATCCACAGCAACCGCCACTGGCGGCACGCTACAGGCTGGTTCAGCTACCAGCTGCGCAATCCTAACCGGGCCGCGCGTGCGCTGCGCGTCACTTACTCCGGCGGCGACCGAAATCGGCAGTTCACCATTCTGGTCAACGGTGCGCCGCTGACTCAGGTAACGCTCACGGGCAATCAAAAAAGCGACTTCTACGACGTGGAGTACGCCCTACCCGAATCTCTGCGTCGCGCCAACGCCCCTACTACCCTTACGGTGAAATTTGAGGCGGCAGCGGGCTCCACGGCGGGCGGCGTCTACGACGTACGGCTGCTTAAGTAGCGTCCTACTTACCGCCAGCTACTCCTTCTGCTAAACAATTCGAAACATCATCGCCATCCGAACCCGATACTATGTTACCAAAGCGTCCGAGACTATTCATCACTGCCCTAGCAGCGCTACTGCTACAAAACGCTGTTTCTTCTGCACAATCGATTGAGTTAGTCAATCCTATCCTGACCGGCTTCTACCCCGACCCTAGTATTACCAAGGTAGGCAAGGACTACTACCTAGTGAATTCAACGTTTTCCTACTTTCCCGGCATTCCGGTGATGCACAGCCAGGACCTCAAAAACTGGAAGCAGGTAGGTAACGTGATAGACCGGCCTTCGCAAATGACTTTCATGGGCGACCGGATGACCCGTGGGCTGTTTGCGCCGGCCATTGAGTACCACAACGGCACGTTCTACGTGACGTGTACGCTAATCGACCACAAGGGCAACTTCGTGGTGACGGCCAAAAACCCAGCGGGCCCGTGGAGCGACCCAGTGTTCCTGCCCGAGGTGCGCGGTATCGACCCTTCCCTGTACTTTGAGGGCGACAAAGCCTACGTTATCTACAACAGCGACCCGCCCGGCACGCCTCTGTACGATGGGCACCGCTCCATCAAGATTATTGAGCTGAACCCGCAGACGTTAAAAACCGTGGGTGAAGCCAAAATAGTGGTGAATGGGGGAGTAGACCTCAGCAAAAAGCCCGTCTGGATTGAAGGACCGCACTTGATGAAGCGGGGCGACTGGTACTACCTCTACGCGGCCGAGGGCGGCACGTCGGTCAACCACACCGAGGTAGTGTTCCGCGGCAAGACGGCCCTGGGGCCGTTTGTGCCTTATGAGAAGAACCCCATTCTCTCGCAGCGCGAACTGCCCAAAGACCGCAAAGACCCTATCACTTCGGCTGGTCACGCGCAGTTTGTAGAAGGACCCGATGGCAAGACGTATGCTATTTTCCTGGCTGTGCGACCCTACGAGGACAACTTCTATAACACGGGCCGCGAAACGTTTATCGTGCCTGTGGAGTGGAAGGATGAGTGGCCGGTAACGGTGCCTGGCCCTAACGGAGTGCAGTATTCCTACAAAGCCAACTTCCCCGAGGTAAAGCAAAAAGGCGCCCTACCCCAGAGCGGCAACTTCGCCTACACGCTCACCTTCGAGAAGCAACTTGACCCTGCGCTACTGTTTATGCGCACCGTAGACAGCACGAATTTTTCGCTGAGCAAAGCCAACGGCCTGACTTTGAAACTGAAGCCGGAAACAGTGGCCGAAACGGGCAACCCGGCCTTCATCGGCAAGCGCCAGCAGCACATGTACGGCAGCGCCGAAACCGAACTGACGTTTGCGGCCAAGGCGGCCAACGAAACGGCGGGATTGGTGGTATTCCAAGATGAGAAGCACTTCTACTACCTCTGCAAGTCGGTGGAGAATGGCAAGCCCGTTGTGCAGCTGCTCAAGAGCACGGCCGACGCGAAGAACACCGAACTGCTGGCGAAAGCGCCTTTGAAAGCGGCGACCGGCAAAGTGCAGCTGCGCATCAACGCCGACGGTGATACCTATAGCTTCCGCTTTTCAGAGGACGGCAAAAAGTATACACTGTTGAAAGACAAGGTGGATGCGCGCTTCTTGAGCACGCAGGTGGCGGGTGGCTTCATTGGCTGCCTCTACGGTATGTATGGCACCTCGGCCGGACAGCCTACCACTAACACTGCCTCCTTCAAGTGGCTGAAGTACGAGGGCCACGACCCCATGTACAAGAAATAAGACGCGGTCCGCTAGCTACGCTTCCACCTTCCTTTCTCTATGCGCTTATACTCAGTTATTTGCTTGCTCGTGCTACCCCTTGCCGCTGCCCAGGCCGCTAAGCCCATCCAGATTAGTAGCCCCGACGGGGCCGTGCAGGTGACGGTAGATGTAACGGCCCAAGGCCAGCCTACCTACGCTGTGCGCTACCGCCAGGCCGAGCTGCTACGGCCCTCGCGCCTGGGCCTCCGCCTTGCCAGCGCCGACCTCACGCAGGGCCTCAAACTCACGAAAGCTGACAAGCAAACCGCGGTGGCCGACGACTACCAGCTGGCCACCGACAAGCGCGCCAACTGCCGCTACCGGGCCAACCGGCGCGTGCTGCACTTTATGGGGGCGGCCGGGGCGCCGCAGTTCAGCGTGGTGTTTCAGGTGTCGAATGATGGGGTAGCGTTTCAGTATGTACTGGAGGGACCTAGTAAGGAGGTGCAGCGCATCACAGCCGAAGCCACTTCTTTTCATTTGCCGACTAGTGCTAGAGGCTGGCTGCACCCACACGCCAAAGCCCAGACGGGATTTGCAAACACGCAGCCCTCGTATGAGGAAAACTACCAGCGCGGCATCGCGGCCGGTACGCCTTCTACCATCGGGCAAGGGTGGTCGTTTCCGGCCTTGTTTCAAACCGCCGGGCACTGGGTGCTGCTGACCGAGGCCGGCATGGGCCGCACCTACGCCGGCACCCATCTGGCCCACGAGTCGCCCGATGCCGAGTATGCCGTGGCCTTTCCGCAGGCCCCCGAAAAAACGACGCCCGACGCGGCCCTGCTGCCCGAAAGCAGCTTGCCGTGGAGTACGCCCTGGCGCGTGGTGGTAGTAGGAAATTCGCTGGCGCCCATCGTAGAATCGACGCTGACGACAGACCTGAGCGCACCCGCTACAACGCCGGTACTCACCGAGGCGCCCGGCAAATCGTCGTGGTCGTGGGTGCTGATGGGGGACCAAAACACCACCTACGACGTGCAGCGCCGCTTCATCGATTACGCCGCTACTATGGGCTGGCGCTACTGCCTCGTGGATGCCCTCTGGGACAAGCAAATCGGCTACGACAAAACCCAGGAGCTGGCTCAGTATGCGCGCTCCAAAAACGTAGGCCTGCTGGTGTGGTACAACTCGAACGGCCACTGGAACCAGGCTCCGCAAACGCCTACCAACGTGCTGTTTGAACCCGAAAGCCGGCGCAAAGAGTTTGCCCGCATCAAGCAGATGGGCGTGGCCGGGGTAAAAATCGACTTCTTCGGAGGCGATGGGCAGTCGTTTATGAACTACTACCAGGATATCCTGACGGATGCTGCCCAGGCTGGCCTGCTGGTCAACTTTCACGGCACGACCATCCCGCGGGGCTGGAACCGGACTTACCCCAATCTGATGACGATGGAGGCCGTGAAGGGCTTCGAGTTCCTGACCTTTGACCAGCGCAACACCGATCAGGAGGCCACCCACTGCGCTACACTGCCCTTCACCCGCAACGCCGTGGGCCCAATGGACTTCACGCCCATGGCCTTCTCGGAGATACGTGGCAAGGAGCGCCGCACGTCCAATGCCTTTGAGCTGGCGTTGTCGGTGCTGTTTCAGTCGGGTATTCAGCACTATGCCGAGGTGCCCGAGGGCATGGCCGCGCAGCCCGCTTACGTGCAGGATTTCGTGAAGAAGCTGCCGCCGCGCTGGGCTGACGTGAAGCTGATGGACGGCTTCCCCGGCGAGTATGCGGTGCTGGCCCGTCAGGCCCCCAGCGGCGGGTGGTATGTGGCCGGCATCAACGCCACCGACGCACCCAAAACCATTCAGGTTGACCTCGGCAAGCTAGGCCTCAAAAACGGCACGCTCATCACCGACGGTGACACCAACCGCAGCTTCAGCACGCGGGCCGTGGCGGACAGCACCATCAGCGTGACGCTGCCCGCGCGGGGCGGCTTCGTGGTGCAGCCTTAGGCCACTGATCGGCCTCGTCTCCCAACCATCTACCAAACGGTCAGCCCGTGCGAAGCGCCGCACGGCCGCTTATTTGCCTTATCTCTATGAACGCACGCTTTTCTTTTCTTCACCGCATCCGGGTTGGCTTGCTGCTGCTAGTCTTGCAATGCGCTGGCCTAGGTAGCGTAACTGCTCAGCGCCCCCCCAAACCCAAACAGGCGTCTACCACGCAGAAAGGGGCTTTTTACACGGGCAAGTACCCGAATTTGCTGCGGGAGGTAGGCTACAGCCAAGCCGCCATCGACCAAAAAGTAGCGCAGGCCTACCACGATGTATTCGAGGGGCCCAACAAGGTGTATTTCGAGGTAGGCGACTCGATGGCCTACGTGTCGGATGTGAAAAACCACGATGCTCGCACCGAAGGCATGTCGTATGGCATGATGGTGGCCGTGCAGATGAATAAAAAGGAGGTGTTTGACCGCCTCTGGCGCTGGTCGAAGAAGAACTTGCAGCACCAGAGCGGCCCGCTGGAAGGCTACTTCGCCTGGAGTTTCAGCACCACCACGATGAAGCTCAATTCGGAGGGGCCCGCCTCCGATGGCGAGCTGTACTTCGTTACGAGCCTGCTGTTTGCCGCCAACCGTTGGGGCAACAACACCAGCATCAACTACTACCAGGAGGCTCGCCGCATCCTGGATGCCTCGTGGAAAAAAGACGGTACGGGCGGCGTGCGCAGCCTTTTCAATACCGAGCACAAGCAAATCACCTTTGTGCCGGTAGGGGATATGTATAACTGGACGGACCCATCCTACCATGTGCCGGCCTTTCTGGAAGTGTGGGCCACCTACGCCAAGGACGGGCACGAGCCGTTTTACCGGGCCTGCGCCGATACGGCGCGGGCGTTTCTGCACCGTGCCTGCGCCGCTCCCACGGCCCTCAACTACGACTACACCGAGTTCAGCGGCAAGCCCCACGCTACCAAGTGGGCGCCGCCCGCCTTCCGCTACGACTCGTGGCGGGTGCCCATGAACATTGCCATGGACTACGTGTGGTTTGGCAAGGACAAGGCCTGGCAGGAGCAGTATGCGCGGCGCTTCCAAGGGTTTTTGCGCGGCAAGGGGGTGAATACCTTCGAGGACCAGTTCAACGTGGATGGCTCACGGCCTGAGTTCATACTGCAGGCCGGCGACGTCAAGAAATTGCGGCACTCCCTAGGCTTGGTGGCCACTAGCGCCTCGGCCTCGCTTATGCACCAAGACCGGGACCTGGCCTTTGTGCACGCGCTCTGGAATGCCAAGCTGGCCCCCTATGAAGACGGGTACTTTGACCCCTACTACGACGGCCTGCTGTACCTATTTAGCCTGCTGCACTTGAGCGGCAAGTACCAGGCTATCAAGCCTGCTTAAATCCGATTCTCTACTTACCTCAGCGTTTGTGGCTTATGTCTTATTCTTTGAAACGGAGTGTTTTAGCTATTGGGATGTTCTTCGCCTCTGCGGTAGTGACCCCGCTGGCGGCGCAGGTAAAGCAGGCGCAAAACCCTGTCATCTTCGCCGACGTGCCGGACCTGTCGATGATACGGGTGGGGGATACCTACTACATGAGTAGTACGACCATGCACATGACGCCGGGCGTGCCCATCATGAAGTCGAAAGACCTGGTGAACTGGCACTTGGTGAGCTACGCCTCTGACACACTGGGCAACCAGGATGAGCTGACGCTGCGCAACGGCAAGAGCACCTACGGCCGCGGCTCGTGGGCCAGCAGCCTGCGGTTTCACCAGGGCACCTACTACGTCTCGACCTTCGCCCAGACCACGGGCAAGACCTACATTTATTCGACCAAGAACATTGAGAAGGGTCCCTGGAAAGCCGTGTCGTTTAAGCCGAGCTACCACGACCATTCCCTGTTTTTTGATGATGATGGCCGTGTGTACCTAGTATATGGCGCCGGTAAGCTGCAGTTGATTGAGCTGACGGCCGATGCCTCTGGTGTGAAGCCCGGCGCTACGGAGCAGGTGCTGATTGAAAACGCCAGCGCCCCGGCCGGCCCCAACCTAGGCCTACCCGCCGAAGGTTCGCAACTGTTTAAGATCAAGGGCAAGTACTACCTCTTCAACATCACCTGGCCCAAGGGTGGTATGCGCACCGTGGTGGTGCACCGGGCCGATAAGCTCACTGGCCCCTACGAAGGGCGGGTGGCGCTGCAAGACCTAGGCGTGGCCCAGGGCGGCCTCATCGACACGCCCGATGGTCGGTGGTTTTCCTACCTATTCCGCGACTACGGCGCCGTGGGCCGCATCCCGTACCTAGTGCCCGTGACGTGGACTGACGGCTGGCCGGTGCTAGGCAGTCCGGCCGGCAAAGTGCCTCAGACGCTGGCCCTACCCGCCAGCAAAGGCCTGATTCCGGGCATTGTAGCCTCGGATGAGTTTAGCCGGCGCAAGGGCGAGCCTGCCTTGCCGCTGGTGTGGCAGTGGAACCACAACCCCGAAAACTCCCTTTGGTCGCTGACTGACCGCCCTGGCTACCTACGCCTCAAAACTGGCCGCACGGATACCACCTTCCTGCTGGCCCGCAACACCCTCACCCAGCGCACCATCGGCCCGACTTGCGCCGGCACTACGGCTCTGGATGTATCGCACCTTAAGGATGGTGATTTTGCTGGCCTAGCCCTGCTGCAAAAGCGCTACGGCCTGGTGGGAGTGGAGTCGCGCAACGGCCAGAAGTCCATCGTTATGGTTAGCGCCGAGACGGAGAAACCCGTGGAGCTGCAACGCCTACCGCTGACGCAGAACACAGTGTACTTCAAGGCGGAATGCGACTTCACGGAGCGCAAGGACGTGGCGACCTTCTACTACAGCCTCGATGGTAAAATGTGGAAAGCCATTGGCGGCCCGCTCAAGATGGCTTACACGCTGCCCCACTTCATGGGCTACCGGTTCGGGCTGTTCAATTACGCCACGAAGCAGGCGGGCGGCTACGCCGATTTTGACTACTTCCGAATTGCGGAGACACTTGCCAGTGCTAAGTAGCTTTTACCCAACGGTCATGCTGAGCGCAGCCGAAGCATCTCTACCGCTTCATCTGCACCGTTTAACGAATCGGTAGAGATGCTTCGGCTGCGCTCAGCATGACGGCCTCTTTTGACTTCACACTCTATCTGAAAATCCTACCCTCGATGCTGAAACACAAACTATCCTATATCCTGACTGGCCTAGCTTGCCTAGTGGGCGGCGCGGCCCAGGCGCAAAACCCGATTATTACCAATCAATTCACGGCTGACCCCACGGCGCGCGCGTTCAACGGGCGGGTGTACGTGTACCCCTCGCACGATATTCCGGCCGCGCCCGGCCGGGGGCGGGCCGGCTGGTTTGTGATGGAAGACTACCACGTGTTTTCCTCGGCTAACCTCACCGATTGGACCGACCACGGCGTCATCGTCACGCAAAACAGGGTGCCTTGGGTGAAGCCCGACAGCTACAGCATGTGGGCACCCGACTGCATTGCGCGCAACGGCAAATACTACTTCTACTTCCCGACTACCCCGAAGGACACGACCATCAACAAGGGCTTCACCATTGGGGTGGCCGTGGCCGATAAGCCTACCGGGCCGTTTGTGCCGCAGCCGATGCCCATCAAGGGCGTGCGCGGCATTGACCCCAATGTGTTTATTGACCAAGATGGACAAGCCTACCTGTATTGGTCGCAGGGCAACATTTACGGCGCCAAGCTGAAGGAGAACATGCTGGAGCTAGCCTCCGAGCCCGTGACGCTGGGCGAGCTGCCGACCAAAGGCTTGAAGGAGGGGCCCTACCTATTCAAGCGCAACGGCACGTATTACCTGACCTACCCACACGTGGCCAACAAAACCGAGCGCCTCGAATACGCCACCAGCACGAGCCCCTTGGGGCCATTCACGGTGAAGGGCGTGCTAATGGACGAGTCGCCGACGGGCTGCTGGACCAACCACCACTCCCTGTTGGAGCTCAAGAACCAGTGGTACTTATTCTACCACCACAACGACCTATCGCCCAACTTCGACAAAAACCGCTCGGTGCGCATCGACAGCCTGTTTTTCGAGCCCGACGGCGCCATTCGCAAAGTAGTTCCTACCCTGCGCGGCGTGGGCCTGACCGATGCCAAGCAGAAAATTCAGCTGGACCGCTACAGCCGCCTGAGCAGCAGCGGCGCTACCATCGCCTTTCTGGATACGGCCAACAAGTTCCAGGGCTGGAAAACGGTGTTTGCCAACAACCAGGGCTGGGTGCAATACAACGGGGTAGCCTTTGGCAAACAGGCGCTCAAGACGGTGACGCTCCGCACAATGGCGGCTGCCGGCGCTACGGTGCAACTGCGGGTAGATGGGGCCACCGGCCCGGTGCTCGCCCAAGTGACCGTACCCAAGGGTAACAAATGGCAGGAGGTGAAAGCGCCCTTATCGGCCTTTAAGCCCGGCACGCACACGCTGGTGATGGCCTCCAAAACGAATAGCCCCGTCGAGATTGACTGGGTAAGATTTGAGTGAGGGGTAAAGAAGCTGTGCGCTTGCAAACCATCTGATATTCCCACCTATTACCTGGCCTGCTAGGCCTCTTCCCGAGGTATGAGAAATATAGTCCCCGCCATTCTGAGTGTTATGCTACTGAGCACTGGTAGCGCCTTAGCTCAAAAAACCATCATGGAAGCCCCCAGGGGCTTTGACCAGCCCGCCGCCGGCATTACCACCGGCAAGCTGGACAGCATTAGCTACACCTCGAAAACCGTGGGCACGGTGCGTAAGGCGCTGGTATACACGCCGCCGGGCTATTCCAAGAAAAAGAAATACCCAGTGCTCTACCTGCTGCACGGCATCGGCGGCGACGAGAAGGAGTGGTTGAAAGGTGGGCGCCCGCAGGTGATTTTGGATAATCTGTACGCGGCCGGCAAGCTCAAGCCCATGCTGGTGGTAATGCCCAACGGCCGGGCCATGAAGGACGACCGGCCCATCGGCAATATCTACGGGCCAGACAAGGTGGCCGCCTTCGCCAACTTCGAGCAAGACCTACTCACCGACCTCATTCCCTATATCGAAAAGCATTACCCGGCCCTCAAAAATCGCGAGGACCGGGCCATTGCCGGCCTGTCGATGGGAGGGGGGCAGTCGTTGAACTTTGGGCTAGGCCACCTCGATAAGTTTGCCTGGGTAGGGGGCTTCTCGTCGGCCCCGAATACCAAGCAGCCCGAGCAGCTGGTACCCGACCCGGCGAAAGCTAAAAAGCAGCTCAAGCTCCTCTGGATTTCGTGCGGCGACCAGGACGGCCTGCTGCCCATCAGCCAGCGCACCCACGACTACCTCTACGAGCACAACGTGCCGCACGTGTACTACCTGGAGGCCGGCGGGCACGACTTCAAAGTCTGGAAAAACGGGCTTTATATGTTCTCGCAGCAGCTGTTTAAGCCCGTGGATGTAGCCGCGCTGCCCACCTACACGGTACTGGGCGCGCCGGCCTCCACCAACGTGCGCAATGCCAAGTACCCTCAGATTCTGCCCGACAACCGCGCCGTATTTCGCCTGAAAGCCCCTGGCGTGCAAAAGGCCCAGCTGGACCTAGGGCGTAAGTACGACATGGTGAAGGACAGCACGGGCACCTGGACCGTCACCACTGATACCCTGAGCCGCGGCCTGCACTACTACTCTCTGGTGCTCGACGACTTACCTATTGCCGACCCCGCCAGCGACACCTTCTACGGCATGGGGCGCATGGCCAGCGGCATTGAAATACCGGGCCGCGGCACCGGCTTCTACGCCCTGCGCGACGTGCCCCACGGCGAGGTGCGGGAGCGGCGGTACTTCTCCAAAGTCACCAACTCATGGCGCCGGTTTTTCGTATACACGCCGGCCGACTACGATGCCAACACGGCCGCTAAATACCCGGTGCTGTACCTGCTGCACGGCGGCGGCGAAGATGAGACCGGCTGGGTCAAGCAAGGCAAAACCGACGTAATTCTGGATAACCTAATTGCCGACAAAAAAGCCAAGCCCATGCTCGTGGTGATGCTCGATGGCAACATGGATGGCCCCGGCGGCCTAGCTGGCTTCGGCGAGCCTACGCTAAAGCGCTTTGAAGACGAGCTCAAGCAAACTGTGCTGCCGGTGGTGGAAAGCAACTACCGCGTAGCGCCCGGCGCTCAGAATCGGGCATTGGCGGGCCTGTCGATGGGTGGCCTACAGACGCTGTACGCGGGCATAAAAAACACCGACATGTTCAGCTACCTCGGCGTGTTCAGCTCGGGCTTCTTTGCCAATAACGCGGCTTTGTCGGACCCGCAGTATGCTTATATGAAGGCCAACGCGGGCACCATCAATACCAACCTCAAGCAGCTGTGGCTCTCGATGGGCGGGCCTGAAGACATTGCCTACGCCAACAACAAAGTGATGCGCGCCAAAATGGACGAGCTGGGCATCAAGTACGTGTACAGCGAGTACCCCGGCGGCCACACATGGCCCGTGTGGCGCCACGATTTGTATCAGTTTGCCCAAAAGCTGTTTTAAGCAGCTAGCCGCAGCTAAGAAGTCTTAGAAGACCGTCATGCTTCGTCTGGCGTCCGCTTGTCGAAGCATCTCTCCCGCTTCGCCTACCGGTTGTAGAGACGCATACTTGCGTCTCCCGCGTGCTGATGTTGTTTAGCTAGCGGTTCTAGGCCAGTCGTTCAACAAGGAGACGCAAGTATGCGTCTCTACATCGTCCTTATAAAGCGGGAGAGATGCTTCGACAAGCGGACGCCAGATGAAGCATGACGGTCTGAATAAATCCATAAAACCCATTCTACCACTCACTTTCTTCGGAAGTCAGTGCTCACCCCACCCGCATATGAGGAAACTTCACTGGTCGGCTCGGGCCTCTTTGCTACTGCTCTGCTGGGTAACTTTCCTATCCGCCGCGGGCAAGCCCAAGCCTACCCCGCTACGACTGTGGTACGACAAACCAGCCGCCAACTGGAATGAGGCCCTACCCCTAGGCAATGGCCGCCTGGGGGCCATGGTGTTTGGCGGGCCCCAGCGCGAGCGGTTGCAGCTGAATGAGGAGACTATCTGGGGCGGTGGGCCCAACAACAACGTGAAGGCCGATGCGCTGCCGGTGGTGCGCCAGCTCCGTGAGCAACTGCTGGCCGGGCAGCTGGTGGAGGCGCAGGCCCTGGCGCAAGCCCAGATGCAGCCCGCTGGCAACAGCGGCATGCCCTACCAAACGGCCTCAAACGTGTACCTCGACTTCCCAGGCCACGACAACGCCACCCACTACCAGCGCGACCTGGACATCGGCCGGGCCGTGGCCTCAGTGAGCTACGAGGTAGGCGGGGTGGCCTACCGGCGCGAAGTGTTCAGCTCCCTGTCCGATCAGGTGCTAATCGTGCGACTCACGGCTAGCAAGCCGGGCCGCATCAGTTGCCTGATCAGTGAGGAAAGCCCCATGCAGCACACCCGGCACGCCGAGCAAAACCAGTTGGTGCTGGATGGTCGCGGAAGTGAGCATGAAGGGCAGGAGGGGAAGGTGCGTTTCCAGACGCGGGTGCAGGTTGTGGCCGAGGGCGGCACCTTGCAAGCCACCGACGCGGGTATTCGTTTGGATGGAGCCAACAGCGCTACGCTTTATATTTCTATCGGCACCAACTTCAACAATTACCATGATGTAAGCGGCGACCCGGTCGCGCGGGCCGCGGCCTACCTTGCCACTGCCGTGCGCAAGTCCTACAAGCAAGCCCTGGCCGACCACGTAGCGGCCTATCAGCGCTACTTCAACCGCGTGACGCTGAACCTGGGTGTGACGCCCGCCGCCCAGTTGCCCACTCCCCAGCGCCTGACTGGTTTTGCGCAGGGCAATGACCCCGCGCTGGCAGTTTTGTATTTTCAGTACGGCCGCTACCTACTCATTAGCTCCTCGCAGCCGGGCGGGCAGCCCGCCAACCTGCAAGGCATCTGGAACGACCAGCTCAAGGGACCCTGGGACAGCAAGTACACGGTGAACATCAACACCGAAATGAACTACTGGCCCGCCGAAGTCACCAACCTGACCGAGCTGCACGAGCCGCTGTTTGGGATGATAAGCGACCTGAGTGTAACCGGTCAGCAGACCGCCCGCCAGATGTATGGGGCCCGCGGCTGGGCCCTGCACCACAACACCGATATCTGGCGCATCACGGGCCAAGTTGACCCGCCGCAGTACGGCCTCTGGCCCATGGGCGGCGCCTGGCTGAGCCAGCACCTCTGGGACCATTACCAGTTCACTGGCGACCTAGGTTTTCTGCGCACCTACTACCCTGTGCTGAAGGGCGCGGCCACGTACTTCGTTGATGCTCTGCAGGAGGAGCCGACCCATCACTGGCTGGTGGTAGCTCCTTCGGTGTCGCCTGAAAATACGTATTCACTTCAAGGTAAGCAGATTGCCCTTGTTGCTGGCACCACCATGGACAATCAGTTGGTGCTTGACCTGTTCTCGAAAACCATCCGGGCCGCCGAGCTGCTGCAGTTGGATATGCCGTTTGCGGATAGTCTGCGCCGCTTGCGCGAGCGGCTGCCGCCCATGCAGATTGGCCAGTATGGGCAGGTGCAGGAGTGGCTGCAAGACGTAGACAACCCCCAGGATCAGCACCGCCATATTTCCCACCTCTACGGCCTGTTTCCGAGCGGACAAATTTCGCCCTACCGCACGCCGGAGCTGTTTGAGGCCGCCCGCGTGACGCTCACTCAGCGCGGCGACGTGTCCACGGGCTGGTCGATGGGGTGGAAGGTGAACTTCTGGGCGCGCATGCAGGATGGTAACCACGCCTACAAGCTGCTCACCGATCAGCTGCGGCTGCGCTCCGGCGCGGGTGGCAACACGGGAGAGGGCGGCGGCACCTACTCGAACCTGCTGGACGCCCACCCGCCATTTCAGATTGACGGCAACTTCGGCTGCACTGCTGGGCTAGCCGAGCTGTTTGTGCAGAGCTACGACGGCGCTATCGACATTTTGCCTGCCTTGCCCGACGCCTGGCCTACGGGCGAAGTAACGGGCTTGGTAGCCCGCGGCGGCTACGTAGTGGACCTGGCCTGGGACAAGGGCAAGATTACTCGTGCGCGCATCACTTCGAAGCTAGGAGGCAACTGCCGCATACGGGTGCATAGCTCTATAGCGGCTGCTAGCGGCTTGACGCTGCGGGAAGCGCAGGGCGAAAACCCCAACCCGTTTTACCAAAACATAGCCGTTAAGCCGCCCCTGGTTTCCTCCAAAACTACCCCTAGGCGGCCCACGCTGGCCCCGTCGTTTGTGTATGATTTTCCCACCGAAGCCGGCAAAACCTATTCCCTAAAAGCCCAGTAGCTCTGCGGTTCTTTCCTACTCAGCCCATTCCTAGCCCTATGAAAAAGACCTTGCTTGTCGCCCTGCTAACCCTCGGTGCTTATCTGCCTTCGCAGGCGCAGAACCCGATTATTAAAGATGTATTCACGGCCGACCCCGCCCCACTCGTGTACCGCGACACGCTGTTTCTATACACCGGCCACGATACGGCTTCGGTGCAGGAAACCAACTACAAAATGCCCGACTGGCGCATCTATTCCACCACCGACATGGTGCACTGGAAAGACTACGGCACGCGCCTCTCGCCCCGCACCTTTGCCTGGGCCACCGGCGATGCCTACGCGGCGCAGTGCGTGTACCATAAGGGCAAGTTCTACTGGTTTGTATCCACGTTCCATAAGAAGGACGACAACAGCCAGGGTGGCGCGGCCATCGGCGTAGCCGTGTCGGATAGGCCTACCGGGCCGTTCAAGGACGCCATTGGTAAGGCGCTCATCGTGAACGAGATGACCAAGGACAAGCCGCATGCCTGGGACGACATTGACCCCACGGTTTTTGTGGACGACGACAAGCAGGTATATATGTACTGGGGCAATGGCAGCTGCAAGTGGGTGAAGCTCAAGGATAACATGACTGAGCTGGCTGGCCCCATCAATACCTTCACGCCCAAAAACTACATCGAAGGGCCCTGGTTATACAAGCGCAAAAAGCTCTACTACCTTGTGTATGCCAGCGCCGGTACCAAGCCTGAGATGATAGAGTATTGCACGGCCCCCAGCGCCACCGGCCCCTGGACCTATCGCGGCATCATCCAGGAAAACGTGCCCAACAGCTTCACGACTCACCCCGGCATCATCGACTACAAAGGCAAGAGCTATTTTTTTTACCACAACGGCTCCTTGCCCACCGGCGGCAGCTACCGACGCTCCATCTGCGTGGATGAAATGCACTACAACAAGGATGGCTCCATCCAACCCATCGTGCAGACTACTAGTGGGGTAGGGCCGGTGAAATAAGGTATGGCACCAAAATGTAAGTTGTGCAAAGGCAACCGTTCGGGTAGTAGAAATCCACGACGGCGCCCACGTGCGGTAGCGAGCTAGTGCTGGCAGGGCTGCGGATCTACCTTGTTGATCATACGGAAGCGCATAAACTTGCGCAGCAACGACGGGCTTTTGTGCAGCAACTCGTCGTTGGGCGCGGCCGAGGTCAGCTCAAACGTGCGGCGCTGCCCGTTGCGAATGTACTCCACCCGCGCTGGCCGCACATCAGCCACCCGGTTTTTCAACTGAAAGAATGTTATTAGCTTGCCTTCGTCGGCAACTCGTTGCAACTCAGTGTCCGACGAGGCTACTACCTCAATCATGTCTTTCTGAAAGTCGAATACCTGTGCACTCACCGGAATAAACAGGTGATTGGTGATGCCCCCTTCTGTGCGCAGGTTGGAAAACATGGCGAATGAAGATTCCGTTTTCAGGCCGATATAGGGACTGATACCATTCAGGAAAACCAGTAACGGAAGCAGGCAAAAGAACGCGTTGGGTAACGTAAAAAGGCGCGTAGGGAAATACTGCCGCGCTTTATATAAAGAAAGAAGAAAGAGTAGTATATATAAGAAACTATAGGCGCCCCAAATTAATTGAAAATAGTCAGTAAAGATTCTGGTAAACAGTTTAATACTGCCAACCAATAAAACAAAAAGAATTGCCCATAGAGCAATATGCGAAAAAGTAAGTTGCGAAAAGCGCTGCTTAGCGATGCGCCAAAAGGAAATAGAATTGTTGCGAAATTGATGAAGTGTTGTAATAAATGTGTAGCTGGTGAATAAAAAATAAGAAGCGAAAATCATAGAAGAAAAATCATAAAACCCATTATAAGAATTAAAAGCAATAACGCAGTGAAAAACAAGGCCAATTAATAAACCGGCGTTACGCGTTTTTCTAAAAATTAGCAGCAACGGGATAAGGGTTTCAATAGCAATAGTTAGGTAGATATTTGCCAAGATAAGCGTAGGCGAATCGGGTAGGAGGGCCTCTGCGTGCTGGGCTTTATACAAAACGGCTGCGCAGCTGGCGCTGGGCGAGAAGAACGCCCAATTGAGCTTGTGTAACACCACGAAGAAGTAAAGAATTATCAGCTCTAGGCGCACAACGGGCGCAAAGGCCCGGAGCAAAGCAGCGCGGTCTACCGATAGACGCTTTTCCTTGAAGGCTACCCACAAAAATGCCTGTAGGATAGTGAGATTGACGAACGTGGTAAATAACCAATGATTGCTGATATCGGGTAGGCGAGAGAACACCTCGTATAGCTGGAGCCCAATAAGTACCCCCAGCCGAGCGATGGAGGAAGGCTTATTTAGGAGGGCCAACGCCGCCAATGTTAGCAGTAGGTAGTGCAACTGAGTGGTATATAGCCGGGACTGCGCCATATGAAACAGTGTGGCAATAGCCCATAAAGCGCAAAAAACAGCGTAACGCGTGGCGTCGGCCGCTGCTACATCGGCAGCAGAAGTAAGGGTAGTAGGTGCTGCGGAATACCGGCCAGATAGCGACGGTACAGTGCTGGTTATAGAATGCATACCAGAGTAGCGTTATATCATGCAGATGATGTATAAATTAAACAGCGGGTGCTGGCGGATAATACAGCGCAGAAAATGGATTGGCGCAGGGCGTTTTATACGGATCATAAATACCCTGGTATCGTACGAGCTTACCCTCGTCCATGCGATTTTGGAAAAAATCGGTGGATAGTAAATACAGCGTCGTGATAGTGCGAACTAATTGTGATTGATCGGAATTTATATTCAGCATATAATATCCTCTCATCTTCACTTGCGCCAAGGCTGATTTACTGGAGCCTTCCTGTTTATAATAATCTTGTACAAACTGGTCGATTCCTTTTCTGTCCAGATTCAGGAAACGAAATTGATGCAGGATGACGCCGGCTGTGGCCTCGTTTAGCGATATGGCGTAGGCGCCAAGGCTGGGAAGCGCCACCGCAGCGGCGCCAAGCCCAGCTATTTTTAGAAATTTTCGGCGAAACATAGCCAAGTAGGTGCAGAGTGGTTAGAAAGACTGATCGGCGGCCAAAAGTGACAGCGCCGATAGGGTAAGGGTAGGGTTGGCGGGGGTATAGGTAGTGAAGCTGCTAGCCCCCAGCACAAACAGGTTGCGGTATTGATGGTGGCGCAAATGCTTGTCTACCACGCTGTCCTGCGCGCTGGTGCCCATGCGAGCAGTACCCAGAATATGCGCCTCGGTAGAGTATGGGTCGTTGTAAATGATTTTCTCGACGGGCAGGCAAGACAGGATTTCCGGTAGTTGCTGCTTCATACGCTCAATGCCGCGCAGGGCGTAGTCGGAAGGGCCACCGAAGAACACGGCGGGCTGCATGATGTCGTCGGAGGTAGTTACGTAGTTTTCGGGGGTAGGCAGGTCTTCAAACACCATCCGGAAGCTGGCCATCTGGCGCCATTTGCCGCTCTCGGGCCGGAAGAAAGGGGCGTTGCTAGATTCGATCAGGCAGGCCGCTGCCTCCCGCCGATGGTCGCCGTCGTAAAGCATGTAGCCATTGGCGTTTACCCAGGTGCTGCCTCCTACGTTCTCCAGTTTATCAAGATATATGTGCGCCTGCAAGCCTAGCTGCTCGCCTAGGCCTTGCCCGGTGAAGGCATTAGTATCGCCAGAGTTGAGCAAGATGTTGGCGTTGAACAGGGGGTTGGCACCCAAGGCTACTACTTCGCCAGCTACATGGTAGTCGCGGTTGTCGCGGCGGAAGCTGACCTTGCGCACTTGGTCCCGCACCAGCTCCAACCCGTAGACCTGTGCCCCGGCCAGTAGCTCTACGCGCGGGTCTTCGTACACCCCCATGTTGGAGTTGTCGATGGTGAACTTGGCATTCACCGGGCACACGCTGCACACCCCGCTGGCGCAACAGGGGTTACGACCGTTTATGGCCACGCGGGCGCGGGCGGTGGGCTGATTGATGTAGAGGTTGCCGTATTTCTTGTGCAGAAGTTTGTCTACTTCCGTGAATAGATGGGGCGGTTGCGCGTAGGCTTTCCGGCGAGGAAAAGGCGTATCGGCCGGCCCAGAAACAGCCATAATATCCTCTACCTGCTCGTAGTAGGGGTCTAGCTCCTCATACTGCACGGGCCAGTCGTTGCCGACGCCGTAGAGCGTTTTCATCCGGAAATCGTTGGGCAGAAACCGGGGTGTGCAGGCATACCAGCAATGGGAACTCCCCCCAAACCCTACCGTAAACATCCAATCCTTACGGGGCTGCTTGTTGACGAACGTACTGCGCCAGTCGGGGTTTTGCCCGGTATAAGTCGTTTCCTCGCCCCGTTTTTCCTTCACACGCTCTGCCCAAGGAACTGCGTGGCCGCGCTCCAATACTAGGACTTTTTCCGTGGCGGGGCGTTTCGCAAGGTATTGGTACAAAAAGAAGGTGGAGGCAAAACCTGTCCCTACTACGATAAGATCGTATGTGGTATACTTCATATTACTGGTTGCTGGCCAGTAAAGTTATACATTTTATTGCTTTAGTAATAAAATGTATAGGTAAAATAATAAATACTTAATCTTAAAGGAGTACAGTTTCGTGCCTTGTGTCAAGCATAAGCACACATTATTATCTGGATTATCTGGCAAAGGCAAATAGGAAAAGCTAGTGGGTACATACCTGCTAGTGAAGCTTTGTTGCTCCGTTAGGAATACCATACGCCTAACGAGCTCAATGCCTTGCCTACCAAGCGCCCTGTACCGCGTGCCACAACCAAGTGAATAGGGCAAAGAGACCCCAAGCAAGCAGACCGAAAAACAGGAGCATACCAATAAGCACCAACGCAATCAATCCTTTGCCGCTGCCTTGGTATTTGCCTTCTACATAGTGCTCCCGTAGCAAGCGCACATTGCGGTCATTGGCTTTATAGGCGAAGTCGAAGACATTGCCGAGGATAGGAATAGCGCCGACGATGGTATCGAATAGCACGTTGAGGACCATACGCACTACGACACTACCCTTGGCGCCGTGACGCATCATGGTCACAATCAAGACGGTAGATATGGCAAAGGTTGATAAATCCCCGACGATGGGTAAGAGGCCCAATACCGGGTCTAGACCAAAGCGGAAGCGAGTGCCGGGCATCCGAAACTGGCTGTCCATCAAACGGGCTATGCGTTCTACCCATACCAGACGATCATCTTCAACGAGGGTAGGCGTGCGGGACGGAGTAGGGGTAGTAGGCATAAGGAGAGTGGTGAAATGGTGAGTAGTAAGCCGTGAGTGACAAAGAATTAAACACACTTCATCACTCACGGCTTTACTTTTTCGTGGGCAGCAGATCAATCCAGCCATCTTCACTAACCACAATGGCTAGGCAAGGATACTGACTGGATTCTACGTAACGCAGGGCTGAATTGTAGCGTGAGCCGCGTGAAGAATCGCCTTTGGCCGTGGCGAGGCCATCGAGGATGGCTCCGATGCCGTAGCAGGTGCCGGCCGGGTCGATAACCACGGCCCCGTCGATGTTGGTGACCAGGCGCAGCAAGCCGGGTGTCATCAGGCGGGGCGCCACTTGAAAGCACTGCCGTGTGAGGCGGGCCGCTTCCTGCGCCGCGCCCTCCGAAATCAGCAGGATAGTGCCATTGGGCTGGTTGGTAGCCTTTTGGGTGAGCAGCCAGAGGCGGTCTACACCTTCAGTTTCCAGGTGCGGAAACACAAGCTGCACCACACGACCAAAGTTGTCCTGGGCCACGGTGCCCTGGGGTAGGCGAGGCGTGTTCGACACTACGCGCATCATTACGTTGCCGTCGTGGCTCAGCTCCCAGCTATAGTGGCGGGTGAAGTGCACAGTGAACACCGGCTCGTATTGTGGGTCGTCGGTGTCTACCAGATAGCCCAGACCAAAGACATCGGTGGCATCGCTTACCAGCGAAGCGCGGTCTTCGCTCATTTCCAATAGCTTACGGATAGAGCGATGGTCGCGCAGTGGAATGGGGGCGTCCAGCGTCAGCACTGGCTTGATGGCCGGGTGATGACGACGGCCTACTAGCATGGTGCCCACGCCTTCGTCGCCCTCGTGGCGCAGGGCGGCTACGCCATTGCAGGCATCGTAGAGGCCGTGGGTGCCAGCGGCGGCGCGCAGCATAAAGCGGCGACCAGCGGCGCGTAACACCTCGTTGTAGTCGCGGTCGAGAATGGGGTGGTCCTCATCATTCTCTGTTTCGCGCAGGGCTCGGCCACAATCGTGCAAAAACTCCTGCACCACAGCATCGAGCAGGGAGTTGGACCGCCCGCCTGGTACTGGCGGCAACATATAGTAGCTGTTGTAAGCTTCAGCAGATAGCTGCAACACCACAAACACCAGGTACCCGTGCACGTTGATGGGGGCTGAGCAGAAGTTCACCCGGTTTTCCTGCTGCTGCTCTACCAGTTGCGCAAGCGTATGCTCGGTGGAGCGGCGCAAGAGCTCATACCAGCGGGCTTTTTCGTAACGGTCGTGGTCGAGAGGGTGCAGGTGGTAGACTACCTCGCGGGGGCCTTCGGGCTCCAGGGAGGCCGCGTATTCTTTCACCCCGGCAAAGCGCTGGGGGGCATAGCGGTGCTTGGCAGGCTCTACCACGATGGCGCCGGGGTCGTCGGCCTCTTTGGCGGAGGCCAGACCCAGTAGCAGCACTTCGGGCTTCAGATTACGGTCGAGCAGGTTGAAAACGCCATCGGCTGAAAGCTGGGCCGAGACGCGAAATAAGCTTTGATGTTCCCACATAGGGTAGGGCGGGTCGGGAGAGAATAGAGGAGTATACGGAAAAAGCGGGCTAGTAGTCGGGCGAAACCTGGCAATAGGGAACACCAGTGGGTTTGGGAAACGTTGGGGTATCTTGTATCTTCGGGAAGAAGTCGTCTACCGTTACCCCCGCCCGTATGCTGGTTGATTTACTGTTAGGTGGTCTGTGCGCCATTATGTTCCTACCCCTCACTACGGGGTACTGCGCTTACAGCTACGGCCGTTCGTTCTGGCTATGGTTCGCCCTGGGCTGCTTCCTTCCTATTGTTTCTTTTTTCGTGCTATTCGCCCTCATCGCACGTCGCCAGCTCAACCCCGGCCAGCAACTCGTAGACGAAGCCAAGCAAATCCTGGCGCAAGCAGCGGTGAAGAAAGGGTAGGAGTTTGTGAAGGTAGAGGGCGTGTGAGTTTTGAGGGTAAAACATGTGTCCTCCTGAGCGCAGCGAAGGACCTTATGACAGTAGAACGAGTCGTTAATACGTCTGTCGTTCGACCGGCATAAGGTCCTTCGCTGCGCTCAGGAGGACACATGTTTTACCCTCCAAAACTCACACCCTCATACCCTCCTGGCCTCAAAAACCTCTACCCTCATACCCTCAAAAACTCTTGTATACCCTTTGCGGCCCAGGCGCCAGTGCTGAAGCAGCCTTGCAGCAGGTAGCCGCCGGTGGGGGCTTCCCAGTCCAGCATTTCGCCGGCCACGAAGGTGCCCGGCTGGTGGCGCAACATCAGGTGCTCATCTACTGCCTCCCACGCTACGCCTCCGGCCGTACTGATGGCCTCATCGAGCGGGCGCAGGCCGGTGACGGGTAGGGGCAGGGCCGTGAGCAAGGAAAAAAGGCCATCGGGGGTAGTAGGGAGCGGTCCGGCTGGAGCCAGCTCGCGTAGCAGTGTGGGCACGGGCGGCCCCAGGCGTAGCGTCTTGCTCAGAAACGAAGCCAGCGAAGCTCCGCTGGGTCGGCGGGCCAGGTGCTGCCGGAGTTGCGCGTCCGGCAGGTCGGGCTTGAGGTGCAGGTGCAGCAGGGGTGGTTCGCCCGCGGCTTGCATGGCCCGCAGGTAGGGAGTGAGGGCGTAGACGGGCGTGCCTTCCACGCCGTAGTCGGTGAGGAGCAACTCGCCACGCACAGTGTGAGTGCCACAGCACAGCGCAATGTTTTTGAGCGGCTGGCGCCCTACCTTCTCCCGGAAAAAAGCCGACCATGCCACCTCCGCCCCGCAATTGGCCGGCGCAAAGGGCACGCACTCCACCCCGGCCGCCAGGAGCAGAGGCAGCCAACGGCCGTCGGAGCCGGTTTTGGCCCAACTGGCACCGCCCAGGGCCAGCAGGGTAGCATCGGGCCGGATGATGAAGTCTTCCCCCGTGGCCTCGTTACGCAGGTGGTGCGCGCCGGGGGCATCGCCGAAGCCTAGCCAGCGGTGGCGCGTGTGTAGCTGCACGCCCAACGCCCGTAGCCGATCCAGCCACGCCCGCAGCACGTGGGCGGGCTTGTGGTTGGGGGTAGGAAACACGCGCCCGCTAGTGCCCACAAAGGTGTCGATACCCAACTCGGCCAGCAAACGGCGTAGCTCAGCTGGCGAAAACAGGTGCAGGTAGCGCGCAAACTCGGGGTGGCGCGTGCCGTAGCGGGTAGCAAACGCGGATGGCGGCTCGCTGTTGCTAAGATTGAAGCCGCCGTGGCCGGCCACCAAAAACTTCCGGCCTATGGTAGCTTGCGCCTCATAGAGCGCAACGGCGTGGCCCGCTTCGGCTAGCTGCCAGGCCGCTAGCAGGCCGGCGGGGCCGCCCCCCACAATGGCAACGGTAGCAGGCATGGTGATAATCAACAAAGCAAAACCATCCGGCAACTATCCGGGTTTATCGGCGCAAGATACGGCCGGCGGCCAGCTATATCGTCAGTGTACGCGAAATAGCGTAAGTTTCGGCTTTGCAGCGCAGATTGCCGTATAGGCAGCTACTGTTGGATTTACTTTTCTGTATGGGTTCATACACTATTCTGATTGGCTTAAGTATAGCCGTCATTCTTTCTTACTTGTTCAACCTGGCCGCCCGGGCTACTAAAATTCCGTCGGTACTGATGCTGCTGCTCACGGGCATTGCCCTGAAGCAGGTAGCAGAATATACCGATTTCGGGTTGGGCATTCCGAAGGTGGTACTGGAGATATTCGGGATTATCGGCTTGATTATGATTGTGCTGGAAGGTGCGCTCGACCTCAAGCTCAGCCGCGACAAAGCCCCCCTTATTCGGCGTTCTTTTATAGCCGCCGCTATTATGCTGGTGGTGCAATCAGTCGCTATTGCGTGGCTGTTGCAGCTCTACGTGGGTGGGCCGTTCCAGAGCTGCCTGATCAACGCCGTGCCGCTGGCCGTGGTGAGTAGCGCAGTGGCCATCCCTAGTGTGGCCAGCTTGGCGGGCGAAAAACAGGAGTTTATCATCTATGAGAGTACGTTCTCCGACATCATGGGCATCCTGTTTTTCAACTTTGCCATTCAGGATAATTTCGCGCAAGGGGCGTCCATTCTCACCTTCTCGCGCGACGTTATTGCGGTGCTCATCGTAGCCGTGGTGAGCACCGCCGTGCTCACGTTCTTGCTGTCACGCATCACACTGCACATCAAGTTTTTCCTGATTTTCGCCTTCTTGATTCTGCTTTACAGCTTGGCCAAGGAACTACACTTGTCGTCGCTGGTGCTGGTGCTGGCCTTCGGCTTGGCCGTGAACAACGCCGAGCTGTTTCTGAAGGGTAGGCTGCGCGAGTGGTTCCACCCCGAGCGCCTAGCCAACGACCTGCACCAGTTCAAGAACATCACCGGCGAGTCGGCCTTCCTGATCCGGACGTTCTTTTTCCTGCTGTTTGGTTTCTCTATCAACCTGAACAGCATCATCAACATCACGTTGCTAGAACAGGGCATCCTCATTGTAGCCATCCTTACCCTGATCCGCTACATCTTCTTGCGCTACGTGGCCAAAACCGACCTGATGCCGGAGCTGTTTATTGCTCCCAAAGGTCTGATTACCATTTTGTTGTTCTACAGTATTCCGCCCCAGCACTTCATCGGCGAGGTGAGCGAGAGCATCCTGTTTGTGGTTATCCTCCTCACAGGCGTCCTGATGATGGTAGGCCTGCTGATTACTCCCAAGCAACCAGAACTGGGAGAGTATTAACGAATGACTGAGTGAAGTTCTGTCCTCCTGAACGCAGTGAAGGACCTTCTCACGCGAGAACGAGTCGTTGTTACGATAGTCGTTCTCGCGTGAGAAGGTCCTTCACTGCGTTCAGGAGGACAGAACAATACAATGAGTCCACCACTTAGTCCACCTCGCGTAGGAGCTGACGGCGGTAGCCGGCCAAGATGGAGGCGCGCAGGATGAAGCCGATATAGCGACCCTCGGAGCTGAGCACGGGTAGAGCATAGGCATCGTGGTCTTCGAGTAGGTGCAACGTGTCGAGGATGCTATCGGAGGCGTGGATGATGGCGGCGGGCTCGCGCATCAGCTCGTGCACGTGGGTGGTGGTATAGTGCTCGTCGTCGAAGAGGGCATCGCGCACAGAGTCAAGCGATACGATTCCAAGTAGTTGGTTGTCTTTGTCGAGCACTGGGAAGATATTTCGGGTAGCGTGGCGAAACACGTTCACCAGCTCGCCCAGCGTATCGTCGGGGTGTACCGGGATGAAGTCGGTTTGCAGGAGGGCTCGCAAATCCAACTGCGAGAGCAGGCCCCGGTCGCGGTCCTGGTGCATCACCACGCCCTGCTTCACCAGCTTGCGCGTGTACACGGAGTAGGGTTCGAAGTACTTGGCTACCAGGTAGGAACACGACGTGACCACCATCAAGGGTACAAACAACGCGTAGCCGCCCGTGATTTCGGCAATAAGGAAGATGGCCGACAGTGGCGCGTGCACTACCCCGGCCAGCATACCCGCCATACCCAGCGCAATGAAGTGCACTTCCGGCACCGGGTGCACGCCGCTCATGTTTAGGAAGCGGGCATACACGAAGCCCGCCATGGCGCCTACAAACAGCGAGGAGCCAAACATGCCCCCGTTGCCGCCTGCCCCAAAGGTGAACGTGGTAGCAAACACCTTGAACAGCACGCTACCAATGGCCACGGCCAAGATCAGCCACACGCTTTGGTCGCCGTACACAGAGAACAACGAGCCGTCGATGATGCGCTCGGGGTGGCCGTTGAGTAGAAATTGCACCATCTCGTAGCCCTCGCCGTAGAGCGGCGGGAAGATAAAGACTAGAATGCCCAACAGCGTGCCGCCCATCAGCACCTTACGAAACGTTCCGGTCTGCTTTTCCCAAAACTTATCGGCCATGAAGTACACCCGAATCATGTACACCGACAGCAAGGCCGTGAACAAGGCCAGCATGAGGTAGTAGGGAATGGCACCCACGGGCCAGCTAGTGGTAATCAGCACGAACGGCTGGCCGGCGTACAATGCTTTCGACACCACGGTAGCTGTGGCTGAGGAAATCAGCAAGGGAATGAAAAATGGCGCCGATAGCTCCGATAGAATGGCCTCTACGGCAAACAGCACGCCCGCAATGGGGCTGTTGAAGATGGCCGCCACCCCGGCAGCCGCGCCGCAGCCTACCAGCAGGCGTCGCTCGCGCCGCCCAATGTGCAGCAGCCGCGCCATGTTGGAGCCAATGGCCGCGCCCGTCACGGAAATAGGGGCCTCAGTACCCGCCGAGCCGCCAAACGTAACCGTGAAAAAGGCCGTAACAATCTGCGAATAGAGCTTGCTGCGCGGTATAATGCTGCTCTGCCGGGAAATGTTGTAGATGATGGGCGTGATGCCCCGGCTAAGTGTGCCGCCCAAAAACCAGCGCGTAAACAGCACCGACAACGAAATACCAATAATGGGGTAGAGCGAGCGGGCAAATACCACGTACTGCTCGGGCACCCACTTAAATATCAGATGCTGGGAGAAGTGAATGGAATTCTTGAGCACTACTGCTGTCAGACCCGCCAGAACGCCTACCAGAATGCTGAGGATAATGAGATAGAGCCGATCGTTGATGTGGCGCACGCGCCACATCAGTAACGGCCGCAGCAATCGGTGCAGACGACTTTTAGGCATGGAAACAGAAAAAAAATAAGCAGGGTCCTCCTATAACTGCAAAGGACATGAAAAGCCGGCAATATCCGCGCCGCAAGGTGAATGACGCATGAAATAACTCAATAATGAGCCAAGGAACTGGCTAACGCTCATTATAAGACGTTATTTTCACTACGCACTACTGCGTGGCATTGGGTAGGGCATAGCCAGCGGCTTGTAAGGCGGCGCGTGTTTCCTGCATTAGATTGCTTTTCAGCTCCAATACCACGCGGCGGTAATCCTCGGAGAACGTCCAGAAGTACACGCGTAGGTCGACGGTAGTGCCGGTGCCTTTCTCTTGCAGCACGTAAGGCGTGCGCGGTTCCTGGTTTTGCACGCCCTGCGTATTTTGTACTTTTTTCAGAATCAGGGCCATCACCTTTTCTGGCCCGGCATCTTGGCCGTAGTCTACGCTAAGCAGGAAGTCCTGCCGTATGCTGCCGTTGCGGGTGAAATTGGTGAGGGGCTCCTTTAGCACCACTGAATTGGGTAGGTAAATGTGCTTGCCGTCAAAAGTTCTAATGATGGTGGTGCGTAGGTTGAGGGCTTCTACGTGGCCCTGCAAACCCTTCACTTCCACAGTGTCATGAATTTGGAAGGGGCGGTTGAAGGCCAGAATCACGCCGGCCAGAAAGTTCTCGGCAATGTCCTTGAACGCAAAGCCCACAATGAATGCCGATAGTCCGGCCGCGCTCAGCAGCCCCGTTACTACCCCCGAGAAGCCGATAACTTGTAGGGCCAGCAGGAAACCAGCTAGTACCAGCACCCACTTGCTGAATTGAATGAGAAAATCGGCTAGTAGTAAGTCGTCGGAGTGGTTGCGCACCCGCGCACCGAGCAACTTGCTGGCGCGGTTGGCCACTACTAGGGCGACCACCACGATAAGCAGCGCAATAATGAGTTTGGGAGACAGGTACAGGAACTGTTTCCAGTAGGTGGCCAGTACCCGTTGCATATCATGCAGCATAGAAGGTAGGGAAGAGTAACTACACAAAAAGCCCCGACCAGCGGGGCAGAGACATGGTGTACTCTACGCGGGGTCGGGGCAATGTGTTAGGCAGAACAGTAAACCCTACCTGGTTTTGAACTGCTGAATGGCGTTGCGCGTGAAATCCGATAGCGCAAGCCGCCCGCTGATGGCAGCTCGCTCAGCCAGAAGCGTATCCCAGTTTTCAGTGCCGTGCCAGAGCACCCGCTTCAACTCCGCCAGTGCCTCAGGATGGTAGCCGACTAACTTGACGGCAAAGGCCGCTACGGCGGCATCCAGCGCTTCAATGGAGTCGGTGAGGGTAGCGTAGAGCCCTTTTTCCTGGGCCCATTCGGCGCTGCGGAACTCGGTGGCCTCCAGGGCCAACTGCGCAAACGCGGCATTCCCGATTTTGCGCTCCACGGCCGGCCCCACTACAAATGGCCCGATGCCAATGATCAATTCGCTTAGCTTCACGGCCGCTTGCTGGGTGGCAAAACAGTAGTCGGTGGAGGCGGCCACGCCTACCCCGCCGCCAATGGCCTTGCCCTGCACCCGCCCGATAATGATTTTGGGGCAGGTACGGCAGGCGTTGATCACCTTCGCAAAGCCCGAGAAAAACGTCAGCCCCTGCGCTTCGTTCTCAATAGCCAGTAGCTCATCGAAGCTGGCGCCGGCGCAGAAAGTCCGGTCACCTTCGCTCCGCAGGATAATGACTTTCGTGGCGGGGTCTTGCCCTACGGCTGTAATGGTTTCGGCCAGCTGCGTGAGCAGAGCGCCAGGTAGGGAATTGTGGCTGGGGTGGAAAAATGAGATGGTGCTGATGCCCTGGGCGTCGGTTGAGGCTTCAACTTTGCCGGCAATTAGAATGTCGTTCATGGGTAGGTTTCTCGCAGTGTTGCGCAGAGAGTTGCGCAGTGTTTCGCAGTGCTTTGGCGTCAGCACACTGCGAAACACCGCGCCAACATTGCGAAACACTGCGAGAAATCTATTCCTGGTTTTTCTTCTTGACCATTGTCAGAATCGTAGCTATGGCCACGGTTTCGTCGGTTTCGTCGGTCACCGTCACCAGCCAGCGCACAATGCCTTTGGCCACGTCGCCGGCGTCGCGCTTTTCCTGAGCTATTTTCTCCTTCACCGTGAGTTGCACGCCAATGGTAGTGCCGGGGTAAACGGGCTTTGTGAAGCGGCACTCATCTAGCCCATAGTTGAGCAGCACGGGTCCCTTGCGCGGGTCCACGAACATGCCGGCGGCCTTGCTCAGAATATAGTAGCCGTGCGCCACGCGGCCCGTAAACAGCGTGCCTTCCAAGGAGGTAGCATCCACGTGGGCGTAGAAGTTGTCGCCGGATACCTGGGCGAAGTTGGTGATGTCGGCTTCCGTTACGGTGTGGCGGTGCGTGGTGTACGTCTGCCCGATTTCCAACTCCTCGAAGTAGTGTTGAAACGGATGCTTGTCGCGCTCTATCTGTTTGGCTTTGGGCTGATATACGTCCGTAATGGCCGTAATCATCGACGGCGAGCCTTGAATAGCCACGCGCTGCATGAAGTGCTCCACGCCCCGGATGCCGCCCATTTCCTGCCCACCGCCGGCCCTACCCGGTCCGCCGTGAATGAGCAAGGGTAGGGGCGAGCCGTGCCCGGTGCTTTCCTTCGCCATTTCCTCGTTCAGAACCAGAATGCGGCCGTGGTGGGTAGCGGCACCCAGCACAAACTCTTGCGCCACAGCCGGGTCGTTGGTCGCTACAGAGCACACCAGCGAGCCTTTGCCCAGGTTCGCCAGCGCAATGGCTTCGTCTACATCGTGGTAGGGCATGAGGGTAGCCACCGGACCGAAGGCCTCTACCTCGTGCGTATCCGTGAACCGGAACGGCTCCGGGTTCAGCATGACGATGGGCGACACGAACGCGCCTACCTGGCAGTCACCCCCAATCACGGCCACTTGGTCCAGGTCGCCGTACACGATGGGCGTATGTTGGGCCAGACGCTGCACTTGCTCACGCAGGCGTTGCACTTGCGCCCGGCCCGCCAGCGCGCCCATCCGCACGCCGGCAGCCTGCGGGTGGCCAATGGTAGTCTGCGCCAGGGCTTTGCCCAACGCAATTTGCACGTCTTCCACCAGGTTTTCAGGCACCACAATGCGGCGGATGGCAGTGCATTTCTGCCCGGTTTTAGCCGTCATTTCGCGGCGTACTTCCTTGATAAACAAGTCAAACTCGGGCGTGCCTAACGTGGCATCGGGACCTAGTATGGCGGCATTCAGCGAGTCGGCTTCCATTGTAAACGGCACCGCTTCCTGGATGATGCGCGGATGGGCGCGCAGCTTGCGTCCGGTTTCGGCCGAGCCCGTGAATGTGACTACATCCTGGTAGGTCACGTGGTCGAGAATACCCTCGCCCGAGCCGCAGACCAGTTGCAGTGCGCCTTCGGGTAGTATTTTAGAAGCAATGATTTCGCGCACCACAGCCTCGGTGAGGTAAGCCGTCGGCACGGCGGGCTTCACAATGGCCGGCATGCCAGCCAGCAGGTTCACGGCAATCTTTTCCAGCATCCCCCAGATGGGGAAGTTGTAGGCGTTGATGTGCACCGCTACCCCCTCCTTGGGCACCAGCAAATGATACCCAATGAAGTTTCCGCCCTTCGACAGCGCAATGGGGTCCGACTCCACATAAAACGGTTTGTTTGGAAACTTGCGGCGCAACGAGGCGTTTGCAAATAGGTTGCCGATGCCGCCCTCAATATCAATCCAACTGTCGGCGCGGGTAGCGCCGGAGCGGTAGCTCAGGGTGTAGAAGTCTTCCTTTTTACTGTCGAGGTGAAAAGCCAAAGCCTTCAGCATGCGGCCTCGCTCGTGGAAGGTCATCTTGCGCAGAGCCTTGTTGCCGGTGCGGCGGGCGTAGTCAAACATGGCCGCATAGTCGAGACCTTCGCCGTTGGCAATGGCCACTACCTCGCCGGTGCTGGCATCATATAATTCCTGCTGCTCGCCGGTGCCGGCCATCCAGCGGCCAAGAGCGTAGTTTTCGAGTTGGGTAGGCATAGGGTGGGAAGGTTTAGATCGAGAACTAAAACCGGCTGCTACAGCGTAGCCCCGGCTTCTGTTGGAAAGAACGTTTGCCCGGCTTGCGCCATGCGGCGCAGGAGCGGACTAGCGCGGTAGCGCTCCTCGTGGTACTCATGGTAGAGGTCGTCGAGGGTTTGCAGTACTTGGGGTAAACCGAGTTCATCGGCCCAGGCCAGTAGGCCTTTCGGGTAGTTGACACCGGTGGTCATGGCTACTTCCAGGTCGGCGGCGGTGGCTACGCGCAGGTACAAGGCATCAGCGGCCTCGTTGATGAGCATGGCTAGGATGCGATGAAGGATAGCTTGGCCGAGGGCTTCGTCTCGGGTAGGCGAGGGAGTATGGGCGCCGGGCGCGTAGTCGTAGAAGCCACGACCCGACTTACGGCCGTAGTAGCCGGCTTCCAGCAGCCGTTTCTGCGTGAGCGAAGGCCGGTAGCGTGGGTCGTAGAAAAAGGCCGTCCAGACGGATTCTGTCACGCGGTAGTTCACGTCGTGCCCGATGAAGTCCGTCAGCGCAAACGGCCCCATGCGGAAGCCGCCTAGCTCGGTCATGGCCCAGTCGATGGTAGCCGCGTCGGCCACACCTTCCTCCAGCAGCCGGATGGCCTCGCCGTAGAACGGACGTGCCACGCGGTTCACGATGAAGCCCGGCGTGTCTTGCACCAGCACGGGACGCTTGCCCCAGCTCTGCACCAAGGCGCGCACCTCGTCGGCCAGGCCAGGGCGGGTTTGCACGGCCGGCACCACTTCCACCAGCTGCATCAGCGGCGCCGGATTGAAAAAGTGAATACCCACAAACCGCTTTGGGTGCTGACAAGCGGCAGCAATGGAGGTAATGGATAGGGAAGACGTATTGGTAGCCAGCACACAATCAGTACTCACCACGCGCTCTACCTCCTGGAAAACCTGCTGTTTTGCGGCCAAGTCTTCCACAATGGCCTCTACCACCAAGCCGCAATCCGCAAAATCTGCCTGGTTTTCGGTGAATTGGATACGGGCGAAGGCCCCCACGGCGTCTTCCGCCGTCAGCTTGCCTTTCTCGGCTAGCTTATCCAAGCTCTGCCGAATGCGTTGGGCGGCCTGTTGCAGCGCCGTCTGGTTTTGGTCGAGCAGCCAGACGGGGTGTCCGGCGGTGGCTGCTACTTGCGCAATACCCGCGCCCATCGCGCCGCTGCCGATAATGCCAATGGTCATGGTTGTATAGTATAATACAGTACGTAGTCATTCCGACCAGCGGAAGAAATCTCGCTTGCTAGTAATTTCTGACAACGAAGATTACTGTGACACGCGAGATTTCTCCCGCTGGTCGAAATGACGTTTTAATGGATTTTACTGTCCCTTAAACACCGGCTGGCGCTTTTCCATGAAGGCGGCTACACCCTCCTGATAATCGGCGGTGTGGCCGGCGCGGAGTTGGTAGTCAGCCTCGGCGCGGAGCTGTTGGGTGAGGTCGTTGGTGGAGCTGAGGTTCAGCAGCTGCTTGGTGTAGGCGAGGGCGCGGGTGGGTAGGGCCGCCAGTTTCTGGGTGAGCTTCGTTACTTCCTCATCGAAGGCATCATCGGCAAAGGCTTTGTAGATCATGCCCATCTGCATGGCTTCGGTGGCGCCTACTTTGTCGCCGAGTAGCATGAGGGCCGCGGCGCGCTGCTGGCCCACAAGGCGGGGTAAGAAATACGTGCCGCCGCTATCCGGTATCAAGCCTATTTTGCTGAAGGCCTGAATAAACGAAGCCGATTCCTTGGCCACTACCACGTCGCAGGCCAGCGCCAGGTTGGCGCCCGCGCCGGCTGCCACGCCATTCACGGCCGCCACCACTGGCTTCTCCAGGTTCCGAATCAGCTCCACAATCGGGTTGTAGTGTCGCTCCACAATCTCCGACACCTCGGGGCGGTCTGGCCCGGTGATTTCCGCCAAGTCCTGCCCGGCACAAAACGCCCGGCCGGTGCCCGTGAGCACCACGGCGCGCACGCTTTCGTCCTGCTGGCATGCTTGCAACTGCTCCTGTAAGGCCAGCGCCAGCGGCTTATTGATGCTATTAAACACATCGGGACGGTTGAGGCGCAACGTAGCTACGCCGGCATCGAGGGAGAAATGGAGAAAATCACTCATAAAAAAAGTAAGGTGAAGCCTAGGCGTGGCATTTGAAGTAGTCGAACGGCTCGCGGCAGTCGTTGCACTGGTAGAGGGCTTTGCAAGCCGTGGAGCCAAACTGGCTGACTAGGTGCGTGTTGTCGGATTTGCACAGCGGGCAGCGCACGGCCGTATCGGCCCCGAATAGGTTGAGCATATGGCCCGTGGCGGTGCCGTCTACGGGCGGCGCAATGCCGTAGACCTCCAGCTTCTGACGACCAGCGGCACTCATCCAATCTGTGGTCCAGGCGGGGCGCAGCTGGGTATGAATCGTCACATTAGAAAACCCCTCGGCCAGCAGCCGCAGCCGAATGTCGGTGGCAATGGCATTCATGGCCGGGCACCCCGAGTAGGTAGGCGTAATGGTGATGGTTGCGTGCTCATCCTCAACCACTACATCGCGCACAATACCCAAATCGAGGATGCTGAGCACCGGCACCTCGGGGTCCGATACCTCTTCCAGCAACTGCCATAGCTTTTTGGCTGTTAGCGGTTGGCTGTTAGCTGCTAGCTGTTGCGGCGTTGTGGCTGTTAGTTTATGCACGATTAGGTGAGTTAAGAGAAGCTATCAGCTAACAGCCAATAGCTAGCAGCTAAAAATACTACCAGGTCATGCCGGGGTAGGCGCGTTGCATGTACTGCAATTCAGCCAGTAAGTAGCCTAGGTGCTCGGAGTGGCGGCCCAGCTTGCCGCCCTGCTGCATCACTACGCCCTCGGGCAGAGGTAGGGTGGCCTCCGCGAATACGTGGGCCGTGTGCGCCTGCATGGCTGGCAGTAGGGACGCGTAGTCGGGGAGGAGGCCGGCGGTTTGGATGGTTTGCTCGGCGGGGGTAGGGGTGGTCAACTCGTCGGCGTAGCGCCAGAGGGTGCGCAGGGCTTTTTCAATGCGCTGACGGCTTTCCTCGGTGCCATCGCCCAGCCGAATCACCCATTCCGAACTCCACTTCAAATGATACGCAGCTTCCTTTACCGATTTTTCGGCAATGGCAGCCAGCCGCTCATCGGGGTAGCGCTGAAGCTGTTGCAACACATGGTAATGGAAGTTGTCGAAGAGAAACTGCCGCACAATGGTAGCGGCAAAGTCGCCGTTGGGCTGCTCTACCAGCAGGAGATTGCGGTACTCGGTGGCTGGGCGCAGAAAGGCCAAGTCGTCCTCGGTGCGGCCCTTGCCTTCCAACTCGGCGGCGTACTGGTAGAGGCTGCGGGTTTCGCCCAGCAAGTCTAGCGCAATGTTAGCCAGAGCCAAGTCCTGTTCCAACACCGGCCCGTGTCCGCACCACTCCGACAAGCGGTGGCCTAGTACCAGGCTCGTATCGGCCAACTGCACCAGGTAGGTCAGCAAGGCTGCGTGCACCTCGGGCGGGTATGTGGGTAGGGGTTGGGTGGTAGCTGAAGCAGATTGCATAACCTACAGGTTTACATATGTTTGATGGAGTCCGGTACCTCAAAGAAGGTAGGGTGCCGATACACTTTATCCGCCGCCGGATCGAAAAAGGCCGCCGCGTCGTCGGGGTTGGAGGCGTGGATGTGGCGTGACTCTACCACCCAGATACTCACGCCTTCGAGGCGGCGCGTATACACGTCGCGAGCGTTTTGCATGGCCATAGCGGCGTCGGCGGCGTGCAAGCTACCCACGTGTTTATGGTCGAGGCCCTGCTTGCTGCGGATAAAGACTTCCCACAGGGGCCATTCGGATTGGGTCATTTTATTAAGCTGTTAGCTGATGGCTATTAACTGTTAGCCACGTGTACAAACCAAGATAGAGCTAGTAGCTAACAGCTATCAACTAATAGCTTTCTCCGTTCTTTTCTTGGCATGTGCCAAGGCGGCTTCGCGCACCCAGGCGCCGTCTTCGTGGGCCTGCACACGGGCTTGCAACCGGTCATGGTTACAGAGACCGTTGCCCTTCACCACCTGCCAGAACTCGTCCCAATCTACTTCGCCAAAATCGTAGGCCTTTTTGTCTTCGTTCCAGTGTAAGTCCTTGTCGGGAACCGTAAGACCCAGAAACTCGGCCTGAGGCACCATCATATCCACGAATTTCTGGCGCAGCTCGTCATTAGTAAAGCGCTTGATACGCCACTGCATCGAGCGCTCGGTGTTAGGCGACTCCGCATCTTTCGGCCCGAACATCATCAGGGTAGGCCACCACCAGCGGTTGAAGGCCTCCTGGGCCATAGCTTTCTGCTCGGGCGCACCCTCACACAAGGTCTGCATAATCTCGAAGCCCTGACGCTGGTGGAAGCTCTCCTCCTTGCACACGCGCACCATGGCGCGGGCATAGGGGCCGTAGGAAGTGCGGCACAGCGGCACCTGATTCAGAATGGCGGCGCCATCTACCAGCCAACCCACGCAGCCAATATCGGCCCAGCTGAGGGTAGGGTAGTTGAAAATGCTGGAATACTTGGCCTTACCCGAGTGCAGGTCGGCCAGCATCTGGTCGCGGGAGGCGCCCAGGGTTTCGGCAGCCGAGTAGAGGTAGAGGCCGTGGCCGGCTTCGTCCTGCACCTTCGCCAGCAAAATGGCCTTGCGCTTCAAGGAAGGCGCCCGCGTAATCCAGTTACCCTCCGGCAGCATGCCTACCAACTCAGAATGAGCGTGTTGAGAAATCTGCCGAATCAGAGTTTTGCGGTAGGCCTCGGGCATCCAGTCCTTCGGCTCAATGCGCTCATCGGCATCGATACGGGCTTGAAACTGTTCTTCCTGGGTGAGTTCTAGCGTTTCCATAGTTTTCTAACAATGGTTAACTAACATTTGTTAGTTAAAGGTAGGGAATTTAATGCTCTGTCATTCCGAGCGGAGCGAGGAATCCGAGTCAGCCATTAGGATTTCCTCTCATATCAAATTCAGATTCCTCGCTCCGCTCGAAATGACAGAGCATATCACTTACTGGTCAAAATCCACTTCTACCTCTGCCGAAACCGGTCGGGCCTGGCACGTGAGCACGTAGCCTTTTGCCACTTCGGTATCAGATAGTGAGTAGTTTACGTCCATTTCTACCTGGCCGGTTGTGATGCGGGCGCGGCAGGTGCTGCACATGCCGTTTTTGCAGGAGTAGGGCGCATCTACGCCGGTGGCCAGTAGCTCGTCCAGGATGGTATTGCCGTAGTACGACATTGGCAGCACGTGCGTGTGGCCGTCGAGCTGCACCGTTACCCGGCTCTGCTGGTCGTCGTGGCCGGGCGGTGGGGTAGGGGCAGCAGTGGTAGGCCTAGGTGTACTGGTGCCAAATAGCTCAAAATGCACCTTCTCGGGCGCTACGCCAGCCTCCGATAAGGCAGCGCGCACGTCTTGAATCATCTGCTCGGGGCCGCAGATAAAGCACTCGTCGATGAGGCTAGGCGGGATGAGCGTGTTCATAAACTGCTGAACCTTGGCTTGGTCGAGGCGGCCAAAGAATAGGTCCGTATCGCCCTGTTCGCGGCTGAGGACGTGGTAGACACGCAGGCGCTGTAAGAACGTATTCTTCAGCGCCTCAATAGCTTCCTTGAAGATAATACTGTTGCGGCCCCGGTTGCCGTACACCAGCGTCACGCGGCTTTGGGGCTCCGTGAGCAGCACCGTTTTGATGATGCTCAGGATGGGCGTAATGCCGCTGCCTGCGGCAAACGCCACGTAGTGCCGGGTTTGGGTAGCAAGTAGGGTGGCCGGCCCAAAACTGCCGGCCGGGGGCAGTACCTCCACCGCGTCGCCGGCCCGCAGTTCTTCCACGGCTAGCTGCGAAAACCGCCCGCCGGGTACTTTTTTCACCGCTACGCGCCACTCCTCGTCTAAGGGGCTGCTGCACAGCGAGTAGGAACGTCGGATTTCCTCGCCGCCTACCTCCCGCCGAAACGTGAGATATTGTCCCGGCCGGTACTGGAACGTTGCCCGTAGCTCGGCGGGCACGTCCAGCGTGAGGGCCACGCAGTCAGGCGTCTCGCGGGTGATGTGCTTGATTTTGAGGGTATGGAAGCGGGGCATTTTTTGGAAAGCTGTTAGCTGATGGCTATTAGCCGATAGTCATGTAGTATTGAAAAGAGCTAAAAGCTAGTAGCTATCAGCTAACAGCTCAAAACTAAGAAGCTCATCTAGCCAATCCATTCAGCAGAATCGTCATGATGTTTTCCTCCAGCTCTTCGGGTGTCACATCGCGGCCGGGGCGGTACCACAACTCCACCCAGCGCACTGCTGATAGAATGGTGAACAGCGCCACCGACACGTTGACGGGTTGCAGCTCGCCCGCCGCTATGCCCTGCTCGATGAGCGCGGCAAAGCCTTTCTCGTAGCGTTTGCGGGCCGTTTTGAAGGCTTCCAGCGTGTCGCCGGTGAGGTACTTCCAATCGTTGTTGCCGACGGACACAGCCGCGCCGTCCTCAATCATCAGCTGAATATGACGGCCAATCAGCGTCCGGATTTTCTCCACGTACGTGGCTGTCATCTGCTCTACCTCCGTGAGCTGTCGGATGTAGGTATCGGAAACGTGAAAGCAGATCAGCTCCAGAATCTCGTCCTTAGACTTGATGTGGTTATACATGCTAGCGGCCTCCATCCCTACCTGGGCGGCCAGGTCGCGCATGGAGGTGCCACCAAATCCCTTCAGCTTGAATAGCTTGGCTGCCTCGTCCAGAATCAGCTGGCGCTTGGCGGAGTTCGTGCGTTTGCTCATGCAACGAGGCGGCCTGCTTTGGCCGAATAGGAATGAATACGGAGAGCCTAAAGATAGTTTAACTAACAAACATTAGTTAAAGTTGGCAGCCAAAAGTTTACTGGAGCTAAGAAGCTGTTGGAGTTAAATACGGACGTGTAGAGACGCATACTTGCGTCTCGTCGCATGCGCCAGCTGCGTCATCAAACCTCATCTAATTCAACGCTGAGACGCAAATATGCGTCTCTACACCGTTCCAACTGCCGTCGATTTAATTCCAACGGCTTCTTAATAAAGGATGCACAGTGTAGAAATATAAGATGGTGCGTCAACAGGCCACCTGCCTAAACGACAACTGCCCGGCTGCCCGTGCTTCAATAAGCAGGACAACCGGGCAGTCAGATAAAAACCGAAACCTAGAAACTAGGGGCGGCGGTTGATGGCGTTCAAATCCTCAAACGCGTGCTTAAGACGCTCTACGAAAGTGGTTTCAGCGGAGCGCAGCCACACGCGTGGGTCGTAGTACTTCTTGTTGGGCGAGTCAGGACCGGTGGAGTTGCCGATCTGGCCTTGTAGGAAGTCTTCGTTCTTCACATAATAGTCGCGGATACCCTGCCAGAACGCCCATTGCAGGTCGGTGTCGAGGTTCATCTTCACAGCGCCGTAGCTGATGGCCTCGCGGATTTCCTCGCGCGACGAACCCGAACCGCCGTGGAATACAAAGTTGATGGGTTGCGGGCCGGTTTTGAAGTGCTCCTGCACGTAATCCTGGGAGTTTTTCAGGATGATGGGTTGCAGCTTCACGTTGCCGGGCTTGTATACGCCGTGCACGTTGCCGAACGCCGCCGCAATGGTAAAGCGGGGGCTTACCTTGCTCAGCTCCTCGTAAGCGTAGGCCACTTCCGAAGGCTGGGTGTAGAGCTTGGAAGAGTCCACGTCGGAGTTGTCGACGCCGTCTTCTTCGCCGCCGGTTACGCCCAACTCAATTTCCAGGGTCATGCCCAGCTTATCCATGCGCTCTAGGTAGCGCTTGCAGATTTCGATGTTCTCCTCAATGGGCTCCTCCGACAAGTCCAGCATGTGCGAGCTGTAGAGTGGCTGGCCGTGCGTCTGGAAATGCTTTTCGCCGGCAGCCAATAGGCCGTCGATCCAGGGTAGAAGCTTCTTGGCGGCGTGGTCGGTGTGCAGAATCACAGGCACATCGTAGAGGGCAGCCATCTGGTGCACGTGCTGGGCACCCGAAATAGCACCAGCAATGCTGGCGCGCTGATCGGAGTTAGACACGTACTTGCCGGCGAAGAACTGCGCGCCACCGTTCGAGAACTGCACGATAACAGGCGAATTCACTTCGTGGGCGGCTTCCAGCACGCCGTTCACAGTGTTGCTACCCGTCACGTTGACGGCGGGTAGGGCGAAGGCGTTATCCTTGGCGTATTGGAACAACGACTGTACTTCGTCGCCGTGGAGCACACCAGCGCGCAGCTTGGTTAGGGTTTGGTCGGCCATAGGGCAAAATATAGAGGCAATGAAAAAAGAATCCGTGGGAGCGTCAAACCTACGAAAACCGGCCGTTAGTTGCTAACCGGCCGCGCTGGTAACGCTGCCATTCATCCTCTTTCCTAACCAGCTACTACCCCAAATCGTTTAGCGCCAGTGTCGGATACGCAGTCTACAGCCGACGGCGGTAGGGGCGCAAGGGAGTAGATGAAAGGGGCTTAATAAGGGCGCCTACCCCGCCGTGGAGTGCAAAATACGCCGCCAGAGCAGCTTCCAGACCCGGCTTATCGTCCAGGCTTAGGTCGGCCAATACGTTGGCCTGATCCAAAGGAGCTGCCGACAGGCTGAGGCGGCAACGGTTAATCAAGTAAGGGTGCTCGAGGTAGACGTGGGTGCCATCCTGCGCAGCGTGGGTGTGCATGCAGCGCCAAGAATCGTCGTTGGGGCTGCGTTGCGTGGTGCGGGAATGGTTGTCCAGAGGTTCAAAACCCAGGGCACTTAAATAGGCTTGTGTCATGGGTGAAGGTAGGTATAAATAATTGATTTTCAGGTATAAATACTTAAAGCGCTAGTGCATACCCAACTGCGTACGGAGCGCGTCAGATACAGCAGAAGCGCTAGAAAAGGTTTTTGCAACAAAAATCAAAAAAATGCAATCGGCTAATGCCCAGAGTATTTGCTGCTTAAGTGAAATAACGCGTAACAATTTGGTAATAAGTGGGCGTATCTAAGCAGACTTTCCTTAAAAACACCGTTTAAGGTGGTGCTGCACGGGTAATGCAGTGGACGATAACCGCACATATTTCTGATTCTACTCTTTACGCATGCGCACTTTTCTCTCCCGCAGTCTGGTTGGCTTTGCTCTATGGCTTTCTGTTGTTACGCCTACCCTGGCTCAGGTTACGCCGGCGCCCATTACGCCCGCTGATACCATCACCCGCCCCTACGAAAACCCCAATGGCATTCCAACCCCGCCAGCCGCGCGGCCGCCGTGGTACAAGGGCAAGCTGGTGCGGGCAAGCATCATTCCGGCCATTCTGATTACCTACGGCGCCACTACCATCAACGGCAACGGCTTCTATAGTAGCTACCAAGCCAACCGCGACATTCACAAGCTGTTCCCTACCTTCCGCACCCGTGCCGACGATATCTTGCTGGTGGCACCCTACCTGGAGCTGGGCGCCGTGCTGCTGGCCGGGGTCGAGTCGCGCGACGATAACCTGAACATCGGCTTGGTAATTCTTAAGAGCGAGGCCATCATGCTCAGCAGCGTGTTTGCGCTGAAAAACCTCACTAAAATTCGCCGGCCTGATAATTCGGATATGCTGTCTTTCCCCTCGGGGCATACAGCGCAGGCGTTTTTGGCGGCCAGCATTGTGCACAATGAGTTTCGGCACAAAAGCCAATGGTATGGCATTGGCGCGTATACTATTGCTACCAGCGTGGCCGCGCTACGCATGATTAATAGCAAGCACTGGCAGAGCGATGTAGTGGCGGGAGCCGGCATTGGTATCTTGTCGGCGCACGTGGGCTACCTCACGCACCGCAACCGCTGGGGCCGCAAGCCCATTCTGCCCAAGGGCATGAGCTTTTCGCCTACTTGGCAATACAACGCGCCTGGTTTGGGCATGGTGTGGCAGTTGTGAGGTGGTGAGTTTGTGAAGTTGTGAATAGAAAATACGGCTGTCATCCTGAGCGGAGCGAAGGACCTTCTGCCAGTTGAACGAGTCGTTGTTACGCTTGTCGTTTTACCGTGATAAGGTCCTTCGCAAGCTCAGGATGACAGCCGCATTTTCTATGCACAAACTCACCACCTCACCACTTACTCCTCCATAATATCCTCACTCCAAAGAGTAGGCTCGGCTTCGATGAACTCCTGCATCATCTCCACGCACTCGGGCAGATTGAGGATTTCCACCTCCACGCCGTGCGACTGCAAAAACTCCAGCGACTCGCCGAAGGTCTGCGCTTCGCCTACCACTACCTTCGGAATCTTGAACTGCACGATGGTGCCGGCGCACATATAGCAGGGCATCAGGGTGGTATAGAGCACCGTGTCGCGGTAGGTGCGCTGGCGGCCGGCGTTGTTGAGGCAGTCCATTTCGCCGTGCAGGATGGGGTTGCCCTCCTGCACGCGCTTGTTGTGGCCGCTGGCTACCACTTCGTCGCCGCGGCGTAGTGCAGAGCCAATCGGAATACCGCCTTCTTTGCGTCCAGCACGTGCTTCGTCGATGGCGGCTTGCATGAATTTGTCTTTCATGGGGTAGGAGTTTTTATTAAAGTAGAAGCTATTTAAATTAACTGAAAGGGTCACCGAAACGGTGTAGAGACGCATACTTGCGTCTCGTCGCTTGTGTCGTGCGTGCAGAACCGTTCAACGACGAGACGCAAGTATGCGTCTCTACACCGTTCAACAAGCAACTGAAACAGTTTCCTAGATAAAGTAGAATACCGAGAACGGTCATTCTAGCTACCGCGCGCAAATGCCCCGGTAGGCGCAGTACTGGCACCTATCTAGGTCGTCGGTTTTGCGGATGGGTTCTAGCGGGTCGAGGATGCGGTGCACCAATTGCCCCAGCAGCTCCTCGCTGGCCTGGCGAAACGACTGGCCGTCCTCCGTCAGAAACGACATATCGGCCGTGAGCAGGCCGGCGGGCAGGTTGCGCATGGAGAGGATGGCCGCGTCGGCGGCCGGCTGGCCCTCGGCTTCTAACATAAAGCGGTAGAGCCAGAGCTGGCGCACCTTCTCCGCGCCCGAGCTAGCCTCCATCAGTAAGCGTTCTACGGCCGCAGAGGCAGGCTCTTTGGCTTTTTGCAGCTTCAGTTCGAAGCCCTGCACCATACCGGTTTTGTAGTCTACCACTCGCAGGCTGCCATTGGGTAGGCGGTCGAGGCGGTCGGCGTAGCCGATGAGGCGCACTGGCAGCTTTTCGCCGTCGGGCATAGGCACGAATACCGTGGCAAACAGCTGCTGCTCCAACCCATGAATCTGCAAGGGTAGGGCGCCTGGCTGCGTGAGTAAGCTCTCGAAGTAACGCCGCACTAGCTGTACGGCTACCTGACCCAGCACGTAGTTCAGGCCTTCGTCGGCGCGGGCATGGCGCTCTTTTTCCTCGCGGCGCAGGGCGCGGGCCACCTCTTTATCGGCTTGTTTAATGAGCCCTGGAATATCCTCGGCCGTGAGCAGGCGCTGCTCCTGTGCAAAAGGCTGCAACAGCTTTTCCAGCGCCGCGTGCACCGCCGTTCCAAACCCATCGGCTCCCAGCGTTTCCTCTACCTCCTCGGCCTCCTGAAACCGCGCAATGCGGGAGAAATAAAACTGCAACGAGCAGCCCACGAACTGGTTGAGCGCCGAGGGCGACAAGCCGCGCTCCAACGCGCCGCGTAGAGCGGTCAGCATTTCGGGGTCTTTAGCAAGGGTAAGATCGCCAAGGGCCGTTTCTACTATTTCAGTGCCTATGGGTATTTCTTTTGCTGGCGAGGGTAGGGAAGAAGGTACTGTTTCCACCGTTACGTCGCGTAACTCCATTTGGGAGTTTTGCAGGCGTAAGTCGTTCTCTATCTGTAATAAAAAGCGGCTCCGCTCGCCGGTGCGGCTGCCGTCGGCGCCAGGTAGCACGTGCAGTAGGTCTACGCGGCGGGCGCGCTGCAAGAGGCGCCAGAACTGGTAGGCGGTGGCCGCTTCGTGGTCGGCGTAAGTAGGCATGTTGAACTGCGTGAGCACGTCGTAGGGAAACAGCGACGCGTGATTTTTGGGGGCCGGCAGCACCCGCTCGTTACAGCTCAGAATGATGATGTGGTCGAAGTCTAAGGCCCTGGTTTCCAGCAGACCCATTACCTGTACGTCGGCAATGGGCTCGCCGGAGAAGGGTAAACGGGTGCGGGCCATCTGCTCGTAGAGAAAGCGCCGGAACGAGCGTACCGACAGCCGCTGCTCCCGGCAGTCGAACACCGAATCGAGCCGCTTCACCAGCGTAAAAAACAGGTACAGATACTCCGCCTCAATGGCCGAGTGCTGATCCTGGTAGGCCTTCTTGAGTAGGTCGATGAGTGTGTAGCAGGCGGCAATGATGTCGTCGCAGGTGTCCCAGGTGGCAAACAGCGCCTCAATAAGGGGGTGTTGCTGGCCCATTTCCAGTAGCTCGGTGGCGGGTAGCAGCACGGCCTGGCGCTTGACAATCTGCTGGCAAATCTGGTCGAGCAGGTGGTGGGGCTGCTCGGGCTGCTGATCGAGCCAGTGCTGATAGCGCCGCAGAAACGGGTGCGTGAGCAGCTTTTGCACGGCCAAATGATGGTAGCGCGGCACGCCGTAGCCCGTTTCCTGCGAGCCCTCCCGGATGCCGGTGAGGTGCACTTCAAACAGCAAATCGACTAGGTTGAACAGGGGGGTGCTCTGGAAGCTCAGGCCCATGGTCACGTTGTACTCGGGCACGGCATCGAGCGGTAGGCCGTGAAGCACGGGTAGGAGCAGGGTTTCGTCGGGCAGCACCACGGCTACCTTGGCCTTGGGGTCGAGGCGGCGCGACTCAGCCAGCAGCTGCCCGGCTACCTTGCCTTGCATGGAGGAATTAGCCACGCCCACAAACTGCACCTGGCGGGGTAGGCCGCGCAGCAGCTCCGGTAGCCCGTGGCCGGGTACGCCGCCAAAGGCTTCGGCTGGCAAATCCCACAGCTTGCGGTAGCGGCGCAGATGCTGGCCGGCGCGGTTGGGCGAGTCGGTTTCCAGGTAAAACGCGTCGCCATCAAACAGCACCTCGGCCCGATCGGCTTTGCGCAGACGCTGAATCAGTTTTTCTTCGGATTTCGACAGCGTGCCAAGTCCCAAAAAAACGTGCTGAGGTAGCGTTTCGCCGGCTTCTAAACGGTTCTTCACGCGGCGGGCAGCCAGGCGGTAGGCCAAGCCGGGGTAGGCAAGGTGGTCGTGTTCCATGCGCCGGCGGAGGCGCCAGTACACCTTCTCCAGATCATCCCAGAAACGGAAGTAGGCGGCCGTGGTGCTGTCCTCGGCGGGCGTGAGCGACAAATCCCAGCGCTCCAGGGCTTTGGCCTGGGTGAGGTATTCAAAGACTTTTTTCGGGTTGGCCAGGTTCTGATCGAGGTTGGAAAAGTCCTGCACCAGCAACCCCGACCATCCCACGAACTGGTCGAAATCCAGGCGGGCGTCGATGTCGCGCAAGATGTCGAACAGCAAGAGTTGCAGGGCAATGGGCTCCTCTACCTGCACGCCCGCCAGCTCCACCATGTAATCTTCCATGGCCGCGATGCGCGGGCTCCACACGGCCTGGCCTACCTCGGCGGCCAGAGACAGCTCGTTCTTCAAATACACCACCGCCCGGCGCGTGGGCACTACCACCACCACATCCGACAACTCCCCGCCGGGGTAGCGCGCGAGCAAGTCGCGGGCGGCCTGGGCGAGGAAGGGTAGGGGCCGCGCAGTGAGTAGCGCGGTGGTATTTTCGGGAAGAGTAGCGGTAGATCGGGTAGAAGGCATATACTTGGTGCAGCAAACAGCAACTTAAAGGTACGCTACTCCGTCAACCCTCACACCATGAAAAAATTCCTCCTCGCTACGTTCTTTCTCGCCGCTTCCGCTGCGCCGCTCGCTGCCCAGCAGCAAATCCTACCGCTCTATACCGGCACTATTCCCAACTCCAAGCCCAATAAAAGCGTCACCGAAACCGCCGAAAAGCGCCCCGACGGCGGCGAGTTTGTGCGGCAGGTGGTACAGCCCAAGCTGCTGGTCTACCCTGCGCCGGCCGACAAAGCCAACGGCACCGCCGTGGTGGTATGCCCTGGCGGCGGCTACGGTATCTTGTCGATGGTGAACGAGGGCTACCAGGTAGCCGAGAAACTGAACGCCATGGGTATCACGGTGTTTGTGCTGAAATACCGCCTGCCCGACGACCGTACCCAACCTGACAGAAGCATTGCGCCGTTGCTGGATGTGCAGCAGGCCATTCGGATGGTGCGTGAGCAGGCTGCCAAGTTCAACATCAACCCCAACCGCATTGGGGTAGCGGGTTTCTCGGCTGGTGGGCACCTGGCCAGCACAGCCGGTACGCACTTCGCGAAACCAGTAGGAAACAAGCCCGGCCCTACCTCCGTGCGCCCCGATTTTCTGATTCTGGCCTACCCCGTTATCACGTTTGCCGATAGCCTCACACACGGCGGCTCACGGGATAATCTGGTGGGTAAAAATGCTTCGGCTGAGCAAATAAAGCTGTATTCCAACGAGTTGCAGGTATCGGCCCAAACGCCGCCTACCTTCCTGGTGCACTCCGAGGACGATGAGGTAGTGCCGGTGCAAAACAGCCTGCTGTTCTACCAAGCCTGCCTGCACCACAAGGTGCCCGTAGAAATGCACCTCTACCCCAAAGGTGGCCACGGCTACGGCTTCTATAACCGCACAACAAAGGACGATTGGGCGGAGCGGCTACGTAACTGGTTGGATATGAACGGGTGGCTGACGAAGTAGCTCGTAATAAAGTTAGATTAAAAAGCAGTGCCCCTCCTTGAGAAAGGAGGGGCACTGCTTTTTAACTGATACCGGTAGCAGCCGGGCTACTCCTTGGTAAACCGACCAAGGTAGCCGCCGCCCTCCACTAGCTTGAGCGTCAGCTTACTTTTCTTGCTGACGCTGCTCTTTTGGATAGCATCTGCCTTTGGGTTACCGGCTTCATCGGCTAATGTAGCGGCCTGGTAGCTGCCCGTTCCAAGAAAACCCAGATCAACAGCGACGGACTGGGCTTTTTCGCCGTTCAGGGCGGCAAGGTACCAAGTGGTGCCGCTGCGGCGCGCCAACAGGGAGAGAGTACCTATTTCACTGGCTGGCAACACAATCGTTTCGTCCCACACGGTGGGCATGTTCACAATCAGGTCTTTGGCTTTGCTGGCCAGCATGTCTTCGGGGTTGGCGGCTACGCACAGAAAGGGCGAGGTGAACGTAGCCAGCGAAGCCATTTGGTGGGCGAACGTAGTGCCTTTGCCAATGTCGCGGAAAGTGAGGGGAGTGTAGTCGCCGTGGCCGGCCAAGTAGCGCGTGAAGGGTAGGGTAGCATTATGGGCCGGCCACACGGTTGCGTTTTCCAGGCCCCGAACACCCTCGCGCGACAGCTCATTGGGCCAGGTGCGCGACTCGCCAGTGGGCTTATTGGCGCCGTGAAAGTCCAGCATCAGCTGTAATTCGGCGGCATCGTGTAAAGCAGCCTGGTAAAAGTCGATAATCTCCTGCGACTCAGTGTCGAAGAAGTCGATTTTTAGTCCTACTACGCCTGTGTCCTTGCAGCGCTTAAAGAAGGCTTTGCGGGCAGTAGGATCTTTCAGGCCGGGGGTGCCGTCGTGGTCGGGGTAGGCTTTCCATACCCACACCTTTACCTTTTGGGCGTCAGAATACGTCACCAACTCTTGCAGCAACGCCCACGGGTCTTTGCCGCCATCGTTCCAGCGCGACCAGCCTTCATCTACCAAGTTGTATTGAATGCCTAGCTGCCCGGCCCACTGCGAAAAACGCTTCATGTTCTCGAACGTCACGCCGCCGTTGCCGGCCAGCCACGACCACACGCTCTTGCCCGGTTTAATCCAGCTAGTAGCCAGCCCCTGCGGAAACAGTTTCGGATCGGGCTTGGGCGACACGTTGTGCACAATGTCGCAGTTCACCAGCGTGTTCAGGTCAGACCCTACCTCGATGATGCGCCAGGGCGTTTCGACGGAGCCGGTTTTCTTCGTGTCGCCGGTCAGATGGGCCTTGAACACGCGCTGCCCCTCCGCCACCAACGACATGCCCGCAAAGTCGGTGAGGCCACCCTCGGTAATGGCTACATAACCCTGCTTGTTGGGTAGCTGCACCGTGAGCGGTGGCCCGGCTTTCTGGCCAGCCGGTACGTCTTCGATGCGCTGCTTTTGATACTTACCTTCGTAGTTGCCGATATCAGGCTGGCTCCACACGATGCTACCCGCAGGTAGGGTAAAGCGGGTATCATCGGCCGTGGTAGTACTAGCGCCGGTTTTGTTGACCACGTAACGCAGCGCCACACCATCGTTGAACACGCGCGTTTCCACTTGAAACCCGGACGTATTACCGCTTCCCTGCACCGGCACAATAGCCTGGTTGTACTGGTTCACGGCCTTGCTGTGTACGCCGCGCCACGGGTAGGTTTCGTTAACCGACGTGCGCTTTACAGCACCGAACGCACGGCCTTCGCCGATTTTCTGCTGATCTACCTGCAAGCCAAGCGTCGAGGGCTCAACGACTGCTTTGCCCTTGTACACTACACGGTATTGCAGCTGACCTTGCGTCAAGAATAGTTCTACCTGAAGGTTCTTATCTGGACTGACAACCGTGGTTGGCTTGGTTTGCGCCAGTAAGTGGTGGATAGGTAGGGTTTGACTTAGCAATAGAGCAAAGCCGAACAAGGGAAGTTTGCACATAATAGGGTTGAAAGATGGTTAGGGTAAGGTGCGGGACAGATGGAAGCTAGAGTTAGAAAGCTAGACTAACTCCCTTCCTTTTTTAAGGAGGGGAATTCTAGCCTAGTCTAGCTTTAGCTATAGTTGATTATTGTGTAATAACCGCTACTTCGCCGCCGTCGCGGAATAGCGCAAAAGGTACAAAATACCCTTGGTTGGCAGTCCCGTTCACCTGAATGCTGCGCAGGTTGCGGCCCGTGCCGGTGTGCTTCACCGTCAGGGTTTTACCGCCGGGCATGTGCCATTGCACCTCATCAAACACCGGCACGCTCACGATGTAGCGCGCATCGGCCGCCGAGAAGGGGTAGAGGCCCGTGGAGCTGAACACATACCAGGCCGACATCTCGCCGGCGTCGTCCATGCCGGAGTAGCCCAGTTGGTTTTTACCCATGCCGTAGAAGCGCTCCATAATCTCGTCGAGGCGGCGTTGCGACTTCTCGGGTTTGTCGATAAAGTAATAGGAGAAAGGCGTTTCGTGGTCGGGCTGGTTGCCGTGGCAGTACTGCCCAATGAAGCCCGATACGTTGCGCGCAATGTAGCTGGGGTTCCAAGGCACCGTAAACAGCGAATCCAGTTTGGCCTCGAAAGCCCGCGGGCCGCCGTATAGGGCCACCAAACCCGGCATATCGTGGGGGGCGAAAAACGACACCTGCCAGGCATTGGCTTCGCGGTACATGTACTCGTAGTAGGGATACTCTGGGTTGAAGTTCTTCACCCACTGCCCGTTGGCCAAGCGGCCGCGCATGAAATTGGTACCGGAGTCGAAGACGTTGCGGTAATTCTTCGAGCGCGCCATGAGGGTGCGGTAGTTGGCGGTATCTTTCAGAATTTTTGCCAACTGAGCCACGGCGTAGTCGTCGAAAGCGTATTCCAACGTTTTCGACACGCCGGCTTTGCCCTTGGTTTCCACCTGGGGGTTAGGCGCTTCTTCGGTAGCGATGTAGCCTTTCTTGATGTACTCCTGAATGTGAGGGCGCGTGCCGCCCTCTACGTTGGCGTTGCGCAGGAGCAGGCGGTACACGTCCTGCACATCAAAATTGGTGAGGCCGCGCTGATAGGCGCCCGCAATAAAGGCCGCGCCATGGTCGCCGTGAAAGAAGGTAGGGATGAAGCCGGTCTTCTTGCCCACATCGTGCAACGACTTAATGACATCCGTAGTGGCCTCGGGCGCGAGCATGCTCATCAGCACGTCCTTGTTGCGGTAGGTGTCCCACAACGACGGCTCGGTGTAGTAGTTGAAGTCGGCTTTCACCACGTTGCCTTTCGTGTCGCGGTACTCGCCGTTCAGGTCGCTGCGCAGGGCCGGCCACAAGAAGGAGCGGTACAGGCAGCTGTAGAACATTTCCTTCTGTTTGGGCGTACCGCCCTTCACGTCTACCCGCGCCAGCATAGTTTCCCAGGTGTTGGCGGCGGCTTGGTGCACCTGCTCAAACGAGCGGCTACCAATCTCCTGCGCCAGGTTTTGCTTGGCATTTTCGATGCTCACGAACGAGATGCCGACGCGCAGCTCCACCGGTTTTTTGCCGCCATCGGGCAAGTGTAGCACGGCCAGGCCATCCTTTGTGCCCGGTCCGCGCACATCCAGGTTTTGGATATTCTCGCTGAGCATTCCGTAGAAAAACACCGTTTGCCGGCCGGTTTCCTGAAAACCCTGCACCGCCGCGTCGCCTACCTTTTCCATAGCCCAGTTCGAAACCCGCTCGTTGGACTGTGCCAGCTTGAACACGATGCTGCGGTTGTCCTTCTGCGCAAACCGGTACCGGTGAAAACCGGCCCGCAGGGTAGAAGTCAGCTCCACCTGCACGCCGTAGTCCTGCAACGTCACGCCGTAGTAGCCCGGCGACGCCGATTCGGTTTTCTTATCGAAGCGGGAAGAATAGTCGCCCTTCGCATTGGCCGCACCCGTGACGGGTAGCACCGGCAGGTGGCACAGGTTCCAGTGGCCTTTATTGGTGTGCGCAAATGCCACAATCACCGAGTCCTCGTAGTCGTAGCCCGCGCCGGTATGAAACTCTGTGATGGGGCTCAGCTGCACCATGGCATTGGGTAGGGAACTGCCCGGAAACACCAACCCGGCCCACGCGCCGCGCCAGTCTGGGGGCGTGGTGTAGCCCATGTCTTTGGGGTCGTTCAGCGGCCCCGTCCCCATAAAGGGGTTGGCGTATTGCAGGTGGCTGCCCAGCTTCTCACTACGTCCGCCGTTGGCAGTGCCGGTGGGCGGGGTGGTTTTGGTGCAGGAGAAGACGGCCAGCGCAGAAAGAAGAAGGCAATAGCTAGGTCGTTTCAGCATGAGTTTGGGGGTAATAATAACCCTGACAGGGGCTTGAAATCCTGTCAGGGTTAAGAGTTTTACAATTAAGGAGACGAACTCCTTTACAGCACGTTGCGGGCCTGCAAATCGGCCAGCGCTTCTAGCATCATCACGCCGCTCATTTCAGTAGAGCCGTCCACGGTGGTACCGGGTAGGGTAGTCCAGTTAGTGTTGAAGATATATTGCGGCCGGCGCGTGCCTTTGGAATAGAGGCTTTCGCCGTTGAACTTCAGGAAAGACACGTAGTTGGCCCGGTTGGTGGCACTCACGGCCGGCTCGGTAGCCAAAATCGTGAGGTAGCGCACCAAAACACCTTTGAACAAGCCACCGTCGCCGCCACCTTCATCCTTCATAATACCACCCGGCGAGAGCTGGGTGTTGTTGAGCACGTAGGCGGCCGTGCGGTTGGCATCATCGAGGTAGGAGGTTTGCTGGGTGGCGCGGTACAGCGCCACACCTGCCCCTATGAAAGTGCCCTGGTTGTAGGTGAAAAGCCAGTTCTTGTCAATCTGGTTGTTGTTCTCCCGGTTCACACCATCCCACACTTCCCCATTGGCAGGATCTACCAGGGTGGCTTTCTGCCAGGCATAAATCTTTTTAGCCCACTCCAGGTCATCGGGGTTGCGGTCAAGCATGTAGAGGCGGGCGGCCAGAATGGCGGCGGGAGCGTTGGCGGGCGTGTTTTTGTAGCTGCGCTGCGTTTTTTTCCACGCAATGCCACCGCCCTGCTGCTCGTTCCAGCCCAGCTTAATGTCGTTCCAGAGCAGGATAGCAATGTTTTTGTACTCCGCTTCCCTGGTCACCTCGTAGGCGCGCAGGCAAGCCAGCGCATGCCACTCCATGTCGTCGTAAAACTCGTTGAGGTAGGTGTTGCCGTTTTTGGCTTTCGCCCCCTGTATCAACTGCCGCATACGGGTAAGGTAGTCGGCGCTGCTGGTGCGCTGAAAGCCGTCGATCAGTATATCGAGGCCGTGCGCTTGCCACCAGTAGTTGAAATTGTTTTGGCCGGCGTTGTTTTGCCGATAGTAGTTGTCGTTGGCGACGTAGAAGTTCTGCTGCAACGCGGCCTGCGCCGAGTCGGCGCGGGCCGACCAGTTGGCTGTGGCCACCACGGGCGGGACGGTGGGTGGGGCCACGTAATCGTCTACGGGGTCTTTACAGGCGGTCAGTAACAGGCCCAGCAGGGCGCAGCTACCCAGGCGGGAATGCCAAGAAGTCAAGATCATATCGTTCAGTTGCTTAGGAGAAGTGAATTTTGAGCGAGCAGATGGCGAGAAGGTCTATCAGCTATGCCGCTTGTCGCACGTCTCACCGTCTACTCGCTCAACATCCGCATTAGCGCACGGTAATCTGGTGCGTGTAGGGGCCGTCGGGCTGCATGCGCACGGTCACGTCCACGCTCTTCATGTCGGCCTCCGTCTGGAACTTGTAGGTGTAGTCGTACGACGCGGCCGTTACGGGTATCAGGTAATAATAAGCAGCTGGTGTGCTAGCGGTGGCGCGCTGGTTGTCGGAGTTGGTGCTGCCGTAGAACTGTTGGGTGGTAGCGCCGGCCGCGTTTTTCTCTGTGAACCGGAATTTGTAGCGCTCATCCCGGCCCCAGCTTTCCTGGAAGAACTCGATGGGCGTATTCTCCACTTTCCACACACCTTTACCCACGTAGGGCAACTCTACCAGTATTTTGCTTTGAGGCGCGAACCACAGACCTACCGACTCGATTTCGGTGAGGGTAGCGGCGGCATTGTTGAAATCCAGACGGATACGGTACACTTTGGGCGTGGTGGTGGGGCTGGTGCCCTGGTCGCCTTCTACTAGCTTGTTGCCGTCGATGGCGTAGGTAGTGGGTGTGCCGCTGGTTTGGTCAATCAGCTTCACGTCGCCGGCGCTCAGGCGGGAATACAGTTCAAACACACCAGCCGAGATGCTCTTGAACTGGATGGCCTGGCTCATGTTGGCGCCAGCCTCCGTGCCCGAGCCCGTAAGGTAGAGCGCCGGGGGTAGGGCAGAGAAGCCCGCGGGCCGCTCCAGCGTCATCGTCCGCGTCTCGGTGCCTTTCTGCACGTTCAGGCCTTTCGAGGCATTCACCGTCCAGATCAGCTTGCCTTGCTGCTGCGACTTGATACCGGCAATGTCGGCAATGCGGTTCAGGTCGCCGTGGCTGAGCACCAGTCTGGTGTCCAGACCATTGGTGCCCGACGCAATGCTGTACACGGGCTTCGAGAAGTCGCCGCCTTCCTTGTCAAACACCAACTCGTAGAGCACCACCGTGCCGTCGGCGGCGCGAGCCTGGCCCCACTCAAAGGTCACGGCCGCGTTGGAAGGTGGGTCGAGGCGTATGAAGGCGTTGTTCACGGGCGAAATCAAGTTCGATACCGGCGTAATGGTCTCGTCCAGCGCGTTATCGTCGTCGTTACAGGCCGAGAGGATGCCGGTCAGGAAAAGGAAGAAAAGAAGCAGTATGGGATGGGTTTTCATTATGAGTAGTTGTTGATTGTTCGTTGTTTATTTCTTGATAAGAACGTCATGCTGCTCGGAATAACGTCCTAAATAGAGCAGCATGATGTTCTATCCTAATCACTTCGTCATTTGGGCCTACCAGCCTGGGTTTTGCTCCAGGTTGCCGTTGATGTCCCGCTCGCGTTGAGGAATGGGCCAGAGGTAATGGCGGGCCGGATCGAAGGTGCGCTGGTCTACGCGGATATAGCCGTTGTCCACGTTCGGGTCGCCGGCTTTGATGCCGTGGGCGAAGCCGTTGAGTACGGTTTCGGCCGTGCGCCAGCGGCGGAGGTCGAAGATGCGCAGGCCTTCCATCGCCAGTTCCACGCGCCGCTCACGGCGGATGGTAGCTTGCAAGCTAGCTTTGTCGCCGCCGGGGAAGGTGAGGGCCGCGGCATCGGTGAAGCCCGCCCGGCGCCGCAGCGCCCCGATGGTGTTGTCCCAGTCGGCAGCCGTGAACTGACCCAGCTCGTTCTTCGCCTCCGCGTGCATCAGCAGCACGTCGGCGTAGCGAATCAGGATCAGGTTCAGGCCCGAGTTCAGGTTGGCGTCAGACGTGGGGTCGAAGTATTTCGAGGAGTAGTAGCCGGTCGGGCTGGCGTCCTGGCGGTCTATAGAGTTGTCGCCGGTACCGGGGAAAGTGCGGATAACGATGGTCGAGTTATCGGGGCGACGCCACGTGTAGCCGTCATACACCAGCGTAGCCATGAAGCGCGGGTCGCGGCCCTGGTAGGGCGTGGCCTCGTTGTAGCCCGAGCCGGCTTCGTTGATGGTCTTGCCGTTGGCCATCAGGTAGCTATTCACTAGCTCCTGGGTAGGGGCAATAGACGTCACCAGCTTGCCCTCAGTACGCGGAATAAATTGCCGCTGTACCGAGTGCGTGCGCGTGGGGAAGGCATACTGCAAATCCAGCATGTCCTCGTTGTTGTTCTCATTGCTCGGCGCAAATATGCCCATGTAGCTCGGGAACAACGTGTAGGTACCCATCGAGCCGCTCATCAGCTGCGTCGTGATGGCCACTACATCGGCCCAACGGTCGCCTTCGTACAGCAGCACACGGGCTTTCAGGGCCATAGCGCCGCCCTTCGTGAAGCGGCCTTTATCCTCGGCTCCATAAGCCGTGTTCACGGGTAGAACGGCGGCGGCGGCATCCAGCTCTTTCAACACAAAATCTAGCACCTCGGGGCGGGGCGTGCGGGTCACGCTGTTGGCCTCAGACACGCTCAGCTCGGTGGTGATGAGGGGCACGGCGCCGTACCAGGTCATCAACTGAAAATAGTGGAACGCCCGGATGGCCTGCGCCTCCGCAATGTAGCGGGCCTTCAGGCCTGCGTCGAGCGACGTAATCTTGTCGATGTTCGTCAGCAGGCGGTTGCAGGCGCGAATGCCGCCGTAGTGGTAGCCCCACTCGTTGGTGATGCGCGCCTGGTTAGTGCCGTAAGCGCCCTCGGCCACGTTGCGCACGTTGGAGCCGTCTACATCGCTCTTGTTATAGGCGTTGTCGGAGAGGGCTTCGTTGAAGAAGAAGTACTCGCTCGGGTAGAGGCCGGCGTAGCAAGAGTTGAGCACGTTGGCTGCGTCGCTGGGCTGCGTCCAGAACGTGGCGTCGGTGGGGCGGTCGGTAGGGGGTAGGTCCAGGTCCTGGCAGGCGGCAAAGCTCAGTCCAAGGCCCAGCAAAAAACTATAGCGAAATATGCGATTCATGGTCATACTGTTGGATCGTTAGAAAGAAACCGTGAGGCCCAGCGTGGTCACGCGTACGCTGGGGTACACGCGGCCGCTGCTGCCTACACCACCGCCCAGGCCCACGCTCTCGCTGAACTCCGAGATTTCGGGGTCGAAGCCGATGTCACGCAAGTGCGTGATGGTGAACAAGTCCTGGCCCGATACAAACACACGCAGCTGCTGAATACCTGCTTTGGAGGTAAGAGCTGCGGGTAGGGTGTAGCCCAACTGCACGTTTTTGAGGCGAGCGTAGGCTCCGTTGCGCAGCCAGTAGTTGGAGCCCTGGTTGTTGTTGGTAGAGGCTGTGCCCACGGTCAAGCGAGGGTAGGAGGCATCGGTGTTGGTAGGCGTCCACCGGTCGAGGTGCTGCTTGTACACGTTCTCCCAGTTGTTGTGGAACGCTTCCACACCCTCACCACGGATGTACAGATTACGACGGCCTACCCCTTGCACAAACACCACCAGGTCGAAGCCCTTGTAGGTGGCCGTGTAGTTCGCGCCAAACGTCAGGCGCGGAAATGGATTGCCCAGCACGTAGCGGTCATCCTGGTTGATCACGCCGTCGCCGTTGCGGTCCACGTAGCGGATGTCGCCGGGGCGCAGGCTACCAGGCGTCACAAAGGCTGGCTTGGGGCCATTGGCAATTTCTTCCGTGTTCTGGTAAAACCCGTCGGTGCGGTAGCCGAAGTAGGAGTTGATGGGGTAGCCCTCGCGGATGATGTTGGTGGCGTCGCCACCCCGGATGGTTTCCACGCCCTTCGTGTCCCGTACCAGGTTGCGGGTATCGGCTGCGTTCAGCGTCAGGGTCTGGTTGAAACCGCGGGCGGTATTCAGGCGGTAGGTCGCCGATACTTCCCAGCCCTGGTTCTGCACGCTAGCCGCGTTCTGGGTAGGGGCACCAGCCCCAAAAGCTCCGGCCACGGGCAGGTCAATCAGAATGTCGTTGGTACGCTTGTCGAAGTAGTCAAAGCTAACCGACAGGGCATTCTGTAGAAAGGCCACGTCTACCCCCACGTTGCCCATGGTAGCCGTTTCCCAGGTGATGTCGCGGTTAGCAGTGTTGAAATTGACGCCGGCTACCGGCTGGTTGCCGAATGCATACGCGCCCGGTGCCGTGCTAATCGTGCTCAAGTAGCGGTACAGACCAATGTTTTGGTTGCCGAGTTGCCCGATAGAGCCACGCACTTTCAAGTCGCTAAACATGGGTTGCAGGAAGTCCAGGAAGTTTTCTTCCAGGGGCCGCCAGCCTACCGACACCGACGGGAAGAAGCCCCAACGCTTGTCGCTGGCAAAGCGCGACGAGCCATCGTAGCGGAAGCTACCCTCGATGAGGTATTTGCCGGCAAAAGCATAGTTCAAGCGCCCAAATACCGAGTTCAGCGCCCACTGCTCGTTGTTGCCGTAGGTGCCGTTGGGGTGGAAGCCGCCACTGGGGTCCGAAATGCCGGTGTAGGTGGTGCCGTTGCTAATCACCCCGAAGTCGTTGCCGGGGATGTTGATAACAGCAATACCAGATCGGTCATCGTTGAAATGCTCACTGGAATAGCCTACCAATGCCTTCACATCGTGCTTGTCGGCAAACAGGTGCTCGTAATTAAGAGTAGTCTGGTAGTTGGTGAGCAGGGTACGCTGCGTGCGATTCGTAACGGCGTTGTTGCCGTCGCCACCAGAAGTAGGCGAGCCGTCGGGGGTCACGTACTGCAAGCTGCGCCGAAACTCGTCCATGCGGTAGTTCCACAGGTCGCCGCCCACTAGGCCACGTAGTTTCAGGCCTTTGATGATTTCGTACTCCGCATTCAGGTTTGCGTAGCCGTTGTCGTCGGCAAAAGTGCGCTGGCCGCCATTGCGCAAGCGGTTCACGGGGTTAGCAGTAGAGGTAGGGGCCGTCAAATAGTTGCCAGCCGAATCTTGCACGGGGTAGATAACGGGAATGCGCACGGCGTCGCCAATAATCCAGTCGGTGCCGTAGGCGTGCTCTTTTCTGTTCACGCGGGCATAGGCCAGAATAGCGCCTACCGACAGCTTATCCGTCACCTGCGTATTCAGGTTCAGGCGGGCGTTCAGGCGCTTATAACCGTAGTTGTCGCCCACAAACAGGCTGTTTTGGTCCACGTAGCCCAGCGACACCAAGTAGCGTGTCTTGCCTGAGCCACCGCTCAGACTCAGGTTGTGGTTTTGCTGCAACGCCTGCTTTTTCAGCACTGCGTCCAGATACCACTCATTATCACCCCTGGCAACCTGTTCGCGGATCTGCTGAGGCGAGAACTGCGGGGATTGGCCCGAGTTGATCAGGGCCTCGTTCTTGAGCTGCATAAACTCCAGGCCCGTTACCGGCCGGCGCAGGAAGGTAGGCGTCTGCAAGCCCACGAGGGTATTGTAGGTCACCACGGGCTTTTGGTTGAGGGCGCCTTTCTTGGTGGTCACCAGCAACACGCCATTAGCACCCCGCGAACCGTAGATGGCCGCCGAGGCAGCGTCTTTCAGCACCGTAACGCTCTCAATATCGTTGGGGTTTAGGGAGTTAAGTGAGCCAGCAATACCGTCCACAATGATCAGCGGTGAGGAGTTGCCCAGCGTGCCTACCCCCCGGATGTTGATGTTGAGGCCCGCGCCTGGCTCGGCGCTGCTCTGCTGGATGGTCAGGTTGGGCGCAGTGCCCTGCAACGCCTGCGACACGTTGGTTACCGGTCGGTTTTCCAGCGCCTTTGCCGATACCGTGTTCAAGGCACCGGTCACCTCCGCCTTCTGCTGGGTGCCGTAGCCTACCACCACTACCTCTTCCAGCGCTTTCACGTCCTCGCGGAGCGTGATGGTGAGGTTGCTGCCGGCATCGGCCACGGCTACTTCCTGGCGCACATAGCCTACAAAGCTGAAGGTGAGGGTGCTACCCTCGGGGGCTTGCAGCGAGAAGTTGCCTTCTGCGTCGGTGCTGGTGCCGGTAGTAGTACCCTTCACCACCACCGAAACGCCCGGCAGCCCGGCCCCGTTGGCATCTACCACGCGCCCCGATACGGGCGGTGCTTTAGACGCGGAAACGTTTGCACGGGCATTGCCTACGTTGGAATCGATTGCAGATGTGGGCTTAGAAAGCACGCGCAATACCACGCGGTCCTCATCCACATCATACTGAATTTTGAGGGGAGCCAGCAGCTCGTCGAGCACCGCAGACAGGGGCTCGTCCTGCACGCGTAAGCTCACTTTGCGCTCGGCTTTTACCAATTGTTGGCTATACACAAAGCGCACGTTGTAGTGTCGCGCAATCTGGCTTAGGGTAGCCTTAATGGTTTGCGCTTCAACTTTCAGCGTGATTTTTTTCTCGAGCACCGCCTGCATAGGCTGCGAATGGGCAATTGCCCGGCCGGGCAGTCCGCCGCCCAGCACTGCCAGCAACAGCAGCACGCGTAAGCAATACCCGACCAATGGTGGAAGGTGTACAGAATTTTTCATAGGAATAGTGAAAATGGGTAGGTAGGTGGGGGTTAGCGGTGAGGGTAAGGGAGCATGTGTTGGAAAAAAATGAAAGTGAAAACGTACTAGACAAAGTGCTAGCTGGCCGGTGCTAGCTGGCAGCCGTTGCTGTGGAGTAGAATCTGTGCATCAGAAATAGAGTAGCTGGCACCCAATGACTTGCATAGCAAATTGAGCTTGCCAAACAGGGGCTCGTTGTAGAACGTGATGCTCACCGTGCAGTGCGCTAGGGTGGCCCGGTCGTACACAATATCAACGCCGTAGGCTTTTTCCAGGGCAGCGAGAACTTCCGCCACCGGGCGCTCTTCAAACTCGAAGGGCTGCGGCACCAGCACGGCCGGTTGCGACACTAACTCCTTCGTAAATTGCCGTTTGGCCGCGGAGTATACCGCCTGCTGATTGGGTAGCAACAGTACACCCGCTGCGGCCGGGCGCTTGGGCGTAGCCGACAAATCGGCATCTGCACGGGTTTGCACGGCCACCTTGCCCTCGCGCACCGACACCGATGCCTGCGCCGCATTGTGATAGGCTTTCACCCGAAAGCTGGTGCCTAATACTGTGGTTACCACCTGGTTGGTGAACACCAGAAAGGGCCGCTGGGGATTTTTGCTAACTTGAAAATAGGCTTCGCCTACCAAGTGTACCTCCCGCCGGGCACCGGCCAACGCAACGAGGTAGCGCAGGCTGCTACCAGGATGTAGCGTAACGCGGCTATTATCGGGTAGGCGCACGGCCAGAGGATGTTGCGAAGTGTTGGTTTGCTTCGTCCAGCCATTGGTTACGGTCACGGCAATGGGAGCTTCAGGAGCCCAGGTGCGGCGCACGGCGGGCCAGAGTAGGGCCAATGCTACGGCAACCAGCACCAGGGCCGCGGCTATGCGCAGGGTAGGGGCCTGCCACCAAGCGGCGGGGTGCCGCACCACTTTTGCCTCGGCGGCCACCGGAATGTTCTGGGTAGCTAATCGATGCCAGATGGCGTCTTCCACTGCTTCCTGGTTCTGTCCGGGCAACTGCATCCCCTCCGATTCTTCCAGGCGGTCGTACCACTGCTCCACTGCTACCCGTTCCTGGGGCGTGCAGAGGCCATCGAGGTAGCGTTGTAGTAGCAGTTGAAATTCGGCTTCCGTCACGGTTTCGGGCAAGAGTAGAGTAGTGCTTCTATCTACTAAGTCAACGAACTGCTGGGTACCCCTAAAATAAGGTTGTGTTTTTTTGAAAAATAACAGTGAATAATCAATAAGTGTTTATAATACAGTGATTTAAATTTTAGTAAACCAAACTAATAAGGGCCAGGTAACCAGCAAAAAATCCTGTAAGTAGCCGCGCAGCAGCTTCAGCGACTTGGTGATGTGGTACTCGATGGCCTTCTCCGATAGATGCAGGCGGCCGGAAATTTCGGGTACCGTGTGGTGCTCCAGGCGACTCAACCGAAACACCTCACGCGACTTTTCAGGTAGGCGGTCGAGGCTGGCTTTCAGGGCAGTGTTTAGGTCTTGTTGCGCCAACTGCTCCTCGGTGTTATGGGTTGCGTCTGACTGTGCTATGCGGCAGTACAGCGCGTACCCATCCCGCACCCGTTGCGACTTCACATAATTGATAATACGGTAGCGCAGGGCCGAGAACAGGTAGGATTCCAGATGCTGAATATGCCCCTCGGCGCGCTTGGTCCAAAGGGTGGCAAATAGGTCCTGCACCAGCTCCTCGGCCACCTCCCTACTCTTAAGCTTGCGGTAGGCCATCGTGAACAGCCGGTAGCAGTAGCGCTTATACACTTCCTCAAACGCACCTTCATTGCCCGTCTGCACTGCATCGAGCAAGGCAGTATCCGGCCAGAGAGAGTATTGCAGAAGGCCAGAACGATTCATAAGCAACTGAATGAAAAAATCGGGACTTATAAGTGAAGGTACATTTTTATATTCGTTTATGGAAGAAAACGACAAGTCAATGCTCGTTAAGCGAGAAAGTTACGCTTCACGTGTCAGTTTTTCGGGGCGTAGGGGCAATTCACGCACGCGTTTGCCGGTGGCGCGATACACGGCATTGGCCAATGCTGCGGCTGTGGGGCCCTGCGCGGCCTCGCCCGCTCCCAGCGGCGGCTCGGTGGGCCGGTCGATTACCGTCACATCCACGTACGGAATCTCGTCGAAGTGAAAGATGGGGTAGGCCTCCCAGTGCCGGCTGCGCACTTGGTACCGGTCAAACTTCACTTCCTCCATCAGCGCCCAACTAGCAGACTGAATCATGCCACCTTCCGTCTGGTTTTTCAGCCCATCGAGGTTGATGACTTCGCCAGCATCAATCACGGCCCATAGCTGTGGGCGGTAGGGCGTGCCCTCCTCGTGAATGCTGACTTTGGCCACCACCGCCACGTAGGCCGCTTTGTTTTTGTATTGTGCAAAAGCGAAGCCCAGTCCCTCGTTTTCGCCTACCTGCTGCTGGTGGGCAATAGCGCGGGCACGCTCTACCACGGCAATGGCCCGCTTGTCCTGCAAGTTGCGCAACCGGAAGTCCCAGGCGTCAAGGCCGGCCTTCTCGGCCAGCTCATCCATGAACGACTCAATAGCAAACACATTGCCGTAGGCCCCCAAGGCGCGCAGGGCCGATACGCGCAGCGGCCCCTGGAAGAAATACGCGTCCACGCGCAGATTGGGGATGGTATAGAGCGGGTCGGCGTTGCGGTAGCCGCCCGCGCTGGGGTCGGTGGCTCCATTGTCTGCGGGGCGACGCGGCTGGGCCAGGTACTGGGCAGGTAACAACTTATCGGCATTGCCGCCAGGGCGGCTGCTGTGCGTGTCGATCCAGACCTGCTGGTGCCAGTGCGTGAGGCGGCCGGTGGCGGGGTCGAGGCGGGCCGCAAGGTCCAGCACCATGGCTGAGCCGTAGGGCTCCCAGCAGTGCTCATCCTCGCGGGCCCACTGCACGCGCACGTGGCGGCCAGGCGTGGCCACGGCCAGCAGAGCCGCGTCGGCGGCCACATCGTCGGCGCCGTTATGGCCGTAGCAGCCCGAGCCGGGCACGCCTTTCACGTGAATAGTATCGACTGGCATTTTCAGCAGGTCGGCCAGCGCTTCGCGCAGAGGGTACACGCCCTGACTGTGCGTCCATACCTCCAGGCGACGCTGGGTGTCGTCGTAGCGGGCCACGGCGCAACTCGGCCCAATGGAGCCGTGCATGAGATAGGGCTTGTAGTAGCTGGCGCGCAGGGTAGGGGCGTTGGTGGGCGTGCCCTTGTCCTGCACGCGCTTGGGCGTGTTGGGTAGGGTGCGCAGATAATCTTTCAGGGGTTGCCCGGCCGGCAGCACCTTCCCCTCGGTCCAGCGGACGTGCAGCTTGCCCCAATCCTGCGCTAGCTTGGCGTCGTACTCGCGCTCGGCCAGCAGGCCCACAAAGCTGCCGTTTACCACGGCCTTGGCCAAACCCGGCACGGCGCGCTTCAGCTCTTTCTCATCAAACTGCACCAACTTGGAGTCGTAGTTGAACGGCCGCAGCACGCGGGCATGTAGCATCCCCGGAAAGCGTAGATCCTGCACGTAGTATTCCTGGGCGCGCACCATGCGCTCTATTTCCGGGCGCGGCACGGCTTTGCCTACGTATTGGTATTCGGCTTTGGGCTTGAGGGCCACGGGTAGGCGCACTTCGTCGGTGAGCTGCTGGCCGCCAAGGAGCTGGGCGAAGGTGCGCGTCTGGCCGTTGGGCGCCGTCACCACGCCGTTTTGCGTTTTCAGCTGAAATGCCCGTGCCTGCAACTGGGTAGCGGCCAGCGCCAACAGCTTCTGGCGGGCGGCAGCAGCGGCGTAGCGCACAGCCGTGGCGCTGTTTTCAATGGAACCGCTGCCAGCGGTGTATCCTTCGTTGGGCGTGCGGTCGGTTTCGGCCAGCACTACATCCACACGATTCAGGGGTATATTCAGCTCCTCGGCCGCCATCTGGGCCACGGCTATCCGAATACCTTGGCCTAACTCAATCTTACCCGTAAGCACGCGCACACGGCCATCGGCCAGAACCTCCAGCCAGGAATCGATGCGGGGGTAGTCGCCAAGGCTGCCAGGTAGCTCGTCGGCGGCTTCAGTAGCGGCCTTTGCCCATGTAGGGCCAAGCAGGGAAAAACCAATGGTGAGGCAGCCAGTGGTTTGGAGGAAGTGACGGCGGGAGGTAGGCATAGTAGGGTAGGGTACAACTATTTAGAAGAGCGTCATACTGAGTTTGTCGAAGCATCTCTACCACTTCGCTGTGTTCAGTGAAAAGTTACTCACAGTAGAGATGCTTCGACAAGCTCAGTATGACTCGCTCCTTTTTCGCTGTGCTACTTTAACATCAAGACTTTTTATTGGCCGCCACTACCTTCTGCGCGGCCCGGATGGCGCGGTGCTGCACGCAGCAGCGGCACAGCACGCGCATCATGCCGTTGCGGATGGTTTCTTCGTCGGCGTGCGGGTACTGTTGCAAGGTAGCCACCGTCGACATCACCATGCCATTGAGGCAGAAGCCGCACTGCACGGCCTGCTCGTCTACGAAGGCCTGCTGCACGGGGTGCAGAGTGCCGTCGGGGCGGGCCAGGCCTTCGAGGGTAGTGATGCGGATACCGCCCGTTACGTCGTGCACGGGGAGCTGGCAGCTGGGCCAGGCCACGTCGTCGAGCATCACCATGCAGGCGCCGCACTGCATCAATCCGCAGCCAAACTTGGGGCCGTTTAGTTGCAGTTGGTCGCGCAGTACATAGAGCAGCGGCGTGGCCGGATCGATGCGCACCACGTGCTGCTGGCCGTTGACGAGAAGGGTAATATCAGCTTCCATAAACTAAAGAAGGGTGTATAGAAGAATACTCCAAAACAGGCCGAAAAGATACTGCCGGCCCAGCGCTATGTAGTAAGCTGAGGCTTAACCAAAGCCCTCCCGACGCGTACTGTGAATAGAACGTTTTACTTAGCTTTTCCTTATGAATCCTACCCAACTAAGCCACGAATTGCGCAACGGCCAGAGCCCCGATCTGAAGCGCCGCCGCTGGATCATTGGTCTGTCGCTGGTGACGGTGGCCGCCGGCCAGATTGTGACCCTATACCAGACCGGCATCATCAAGCACCTGCCCGATCCGCCCCTGGATATCTTCGATTCCGATAAAGTAGACGCCTCCGACTACGGCTACAAGCGCCTCGACACGCCCGATGCCGCTCCCATGATGATAACCGGCGCCCTCACGGCTACTCTGGCCGCCGCCGGGGGCATGGAGCGGGCCACTACTACGCCGTGGCTACCCGTAGCAATGGGCGTGAAAACAGTGGTAGATGTGGTAACTAACCTTTCCTTAGCGCGGGAAGAATGGAAAGAAAATAAAGCCCTGTGCTTCTACTGCCAAGCTTCATCGGTGGCAGCGATGGCGGCATTGGCGCTGGCAATGCCAGAAGCGGTAAAGGCCGCGAAGAATTTGTTTGGCGGTAAGAAAACAGCGTAAAGCTGCTGCTTGTCAGGCGCTATAAAGCCCGCGGAGCCAATGGCTTCGCGGGCTTTGTTTCTTATTTCTAATGCCCTATGACTGTCTCAGGCGCTGGCTCATGGGTAGGCTGCACGTAAGTCGCCAGTGAGCGGGCGGCCAATAGTACGCTGATCAACACCAGGAAAGCCCCAGCCAAAAAGGGTGCCCCCGCAAACTGTACCGGCGCCTTCGGACTAGTGAAGTAATAGAAGAGATTGGTCATGAAGGGCGGCCCTACAATGGCGGTAGCGCTGATCAGGCTGGTAAGGCCGCCTTGCAGTTCGCCCTGTTGGTTACCCGGCACCTGACCCGAGATAATGCCCTGCAAGGCGGGTCCGGCAATACCGCCCATACAATACGGCACCATGGCGGCGAACAGCATCCAGGTTTTAGCCGCAAAAGCAAACAGCACGAAGCCCACCAGGTAGAGCGAGAAGCCTACATACACGGAGCGCTTGTTGCCCAATCGGGGATTCACCACCCGAATAAGGCCACCCTGCACAATAGCCGTGAGCAACCCAATGAATCCCAATGAATAGCCTACCCAGGCCTCGTTCCATTTGAACTTCAGCATAGTATAATAAGGCCAGGTACTTTGGGTAGCGTGGCTGGCGATGTACAGAAAAATCAGGGAGCCTACCAGCCCAGCAATGACGGGGTAGCGCTTGAGGCTGAGGAGAGAACCGACAGGATTGGCCCGGCGTAGCTCGAAGGGTCGGCGTTGGTCGAGGGGTAGGGATTCGGGCAGGATGAAGTAGCCGTAGAGCCAGTTCAGCAACGACAAGGCCGCAGCCGTCAGAAAAGGGATACGGGCGCCAAATTGGCCCAACGCCCCGCCAATGGTAGGGCCCAGAATGAAGCCTACCCCAAACGCGGCGCCCACCAGACCAAAGTTCTGCGCCCGTTTCTCGGGTGTGCTGATGTCGGCAATGTAGGCCGAGGCCGTGGTGAAACTGGCCCCCGTGATGCCCGAAATAATGCGCCCTACAAACAGCCACGTAATGCTGGGCGCGAAGGCCAGAAACAGGTAGTCGAGCCCGAAGCCGAGCAACGAGAACAGCAGCACTGGCCGCCGCCCATAGCGGTCGGAGAGGTTGCCCAGCACCGGCGCAAACAGGAACTGCATGCCCGAGTAAGCAAACGTCATCCAGCCGCCAATGCGGGCCGCGTCGCTTAGGGTGCCGTGACTCAGTTGCTCAATCAGCTTCGGCATGACAGGGATGATGATGCCAATGCCCACTACATCGAGCAGCAGCGTCACGAAGATAAAGCCCAGCGCAGCTGGGCGATGAGTAGAAGCAGCCATAACAACGGAGAGGAGAGTGCGCCGCGAAGGTAGGCAAAGTGGCCGGCCGCGTAGAATTCGGCCGGCCACAGCGCGCTAAAATGTCACTATTTCCTGCGTATCGAAGTAGTATAACACGCACTGCACATCGGTGAAGCCCAACTGCCGGAACAGGTCTGCGTAGCGAGCCAGCTGGTGGCGGTGGCGCGGCTCGGGCGGCGGCACTTTAAAGTCAAGCAGCGTCACGCGGTTGGGCTGGGCTGCGTCGAACACCACCCGGTCGGGCTTGTATTCCTGGCGCCGGGTGCCACCTACCAGAATCTCGCGCTCCGTTTCGGGCTGCACCGCCGCGCTGAAATAATGCGCCAGATGCGGATGCTCTACCACTTGGTGCATTTTCTGTAGCAGCTCTGGCCGCTCTTTGGTGCTGATAAGCCCCTCGGCCACCAGCTGGCCTGCCACGCGGTCTACATCGGTGGCGTACAGCGTGCGGCGTAGGGCGTAGTGCAGCTTGCGGTTCCACTCCTGCTGCACCTGTTGGGCATCAAAGTCGAAAACCGTATTGGCGTGTCGGCGCAGGCGCAAGCGTTCTTCCCAGGGCGTACTGCTGAGGTTGGTGAGTTGCCAGTTACCCATTGAGTGCTGCGCGGTATTCGCTACCGGCCTATTAGCGGAAAGTTGTTTGGTGTGAGCTGGTAGCTCATCATCCACGACGGACAACTTATTTACTGCCAGTGAATAACGAAGTTGCTCGGCGTCGTACTCGCCCTGCGCCATGAGGTAGCGGTGCAGCAGTTCGGCCACGTTTTTGGCGGATTCGGTGAGTTCGATTTCCGGATCTTCCGCTTTACTACCGGCTTTCTTTTTAGGCTGGCGACTGATGAGGTAGAGGCGATGCTTCGGGCGTGTGAGGGCCACGTACAGCATATTCAGTCCTTCGAGAAAAGTTTTTTCCAGCTCCTCGGCGTACTGTCCGGCCAGGGCCGTGCGCTGCAAGGCCTGCACCTGGGGCACCACGGCCACAGGGGGCATCTCGGCCATGGGTTTGGCCTCGTCGGGTAGGCGGCCCCAGAGCAGGGTGTTGCGATGAGGCGTCAGGCTCCAATCGGCGAAGGGCACAATCACTACCCCATAAGCCAAGCCCTTGGCCTTGTGCACAGTAGTGATGGTAATGGCATCGCGCCCGGCCGGCGCGTTGATGCTCAGCGCGCTTTTTTTCTGCTGCCAGTAGGCTAGGAAGTTGTTGAGGTTGTTGCCGTGGCGCAGGCTGAACTCCAGTGTCAAGTCCAGGAAACGGAACAGGTATTCGCTTTCCCCCTCGCGTCCCAGTAGGCCAAACGTGCCAATCAGGCGTTCTGTCAACTCGTAGAGACCCAGGTTGCCGGTTTCGCGCTCCTGCAAGTCAAAGCCCAGAGCCCGCAGCTCGTCGAAAAAGGGTAGGGCATCCGGTACGTTGGCTACCTCGGCAATGTGTCGGGCACGGACCGGAGTAGGCGCCAAACCACGCACCACCTTGTCTACCAGCAACAACGCTTCCGCTTTTGCCAGCGTGTCGGCCGGCTGGTTCAGCACGCGGTACACCGCCACCAGCAAGTTCACCACCTCCGCAAATTCCAGGGACAGCGAGTCGGCGGAAATAATGTCGTAACCACGCTCTTTTAAGAACTTCGCTACCCGGCGACTCTGGTCACGGCGGCGACACAACACGGCTACATCCTGCTGCCGGAAGCCCTGTTGCAGGGCTTCTTCTACGAGTTGCAGCGTGAGGTAGAGCGTGCTTTCGTCATAGCTCAGCAGTTGCTCGGGTAGGGTAGGGTGAGGGGCATCGTCGTGGGTTAAAAGGAGTTCGACGATAGCCTCACCCCCTTCGTTTTCCGCGGACTGAGAGGCTGGCAACCGATGCGGCGCCTCCTGCCGAAAATCCTCATCATAAATACTTTGTACCAGCGGCAGCTGCGGATGCGTGTTGCTGATATGCCCAAAAAAATCATTGTTAAAAGAAATGATTTCCGGAGCCGAACGGTAGTTGGTATTTAGGTTTCTTGCCTGCAATGCCCCGTCTAGCGTGTAGTAACGGCCTTGCAGCAGGTCGCGCAGCTCTTCGTCGGCCACACGGCTATAGAGGTGCTCCGTTTCGTTTTTGTAAAGGCGCAGAATCTGCTCCATCTCGCCGCCCCGCCAGCGGTAAATGGCCTGTTTCGCGTCGCCCACAGCCAGGGAAAGATTACCGTTGGCCACAGCGTTTTCTACCAGCGGCAGCAGGTTATTCCACTGCAATACAGAGGTGTCCTGAAACTCATCGATCAGCAGGTGCTGATACCGTTCGCCCAGGCGCTCGTACAAAAACGGCACCGGCTCGCGCAGCACAATATTGGCAATGCGCCGGTTGAACTCGGCAATCAAGACCACATTTCGCTCCCGGCTGAGCTGGTCCACGGCCTTGTTCAGCTCACTCAATAGTGATACGTGGAAGATATAAGGCAGCATACCCAGCACCAGCAGATAGTCGGGTAGGAGGCGGGCGCGCAAGTCCTCCAACTCTTGGTAGGCTGCCGTAAGGTCGGGTTTTGCGGCATCCACACGCTGCTTGTCGGCGGCGGTTTTCACTTTGCCGCTGTACCATTTGTCCTGCTCTACGGTCGCCCGCACGTAGCTGTTAGCTTCTTTGTCGGGTAGGAGGCGTTCTTCCCAACGCGTCACATAGCCAATAATGCCGCTCTTTCCTTGGTAGAGGTCCGCTTCCGTTACGCCGGCGGCATCCAGCGCCGCCAGCGCCCGCACACTCACCGCCCGAAACTCTTGCTCAATTTCCTCCCGCCGCTTGCGTAGGTTTTCGTGCAGGCGACGGTAGTCCTGCAACGAGAGCTGCTGCAACTGCGCCACGGCCTCATGCACCGGCTCGGAGAGCAGGAATTGCCCAAACTGCACCAGCTCCTCGGGTAGGGTATTCCAACTCCGGCCTTCTTCGGCTTTGCTCAGGGCATAGTCGGCCAGAGAACGGGCCAATAGCTTGCTGTTAGGGTCGCGGTTCACTTTGTCCAGTAGCAAGGCCACGGCGCTTTGTAGTACGGCCTCGCCGTCCAGCTCTACCTCGAAGGCCGCGGGCAACCCCAACTCCCGTGTAAAGGCTTGCACTATACGCTGCACAAACGAGTCGATGGTGCTCACCGCGAAATCGGCGTAGTGATAGAGCACCAACCGGAACGTGGCTGCTGCCCGCCGCCGCAGCTCCTGTTGTTGCTCCTGGGGCGTGTCGGCGCGGCGCGGCAGTTTGCCTTCCACGGCCAGCTCGGTAGCTATATCGCGCAGCAGCGTGTCTTCTTTGCCGCTGTCGTTGGGGTAGGCGAAGCGCCGCAAGGCCCCAATAATACGCTCCTTCATCTCGCCCGCCGCATCGTTGGTGAAGGTGATGGCCAGAATGCTTTTGAAGTACGCCGCGTCTTCGGCACCGAGCGCCAGCTTTAAATATTCTTTGGTAAGCTGGTAGGTTTTGCCAGAACCGGCAGAAGAAGAGTAGATGCGGAAGGTGGCGGGCATTGAGAAAAGTAAACGGACAGTCTACAAAAGTAACGGAGAAGCAAGCGAAACAGCGCCTACCCTCGCAACCGCTGATTTTCTAGCTGCTAAAAGCATACAGAAAAGTATTCCCTAACCTATACTAATACCCGGAGCGCTATTCATTTTCCTACCCCACCGGCTCCCACAGCCGCCGCTCCACCTCTGCCTCTATCCGCTTCGGGCGTTGCGTCTGCGGGTCCAGCAGCACCCACTGCGTTTCGGCTTCGCAGAGCAGCACGCCATCCACGGCCCGCTCGATGCGAACAAAACGCTGGCACTGCGCCCCGCGGATTTCACCAATCCAGGTGGTGCAGCGTAGTTTGTCGTGGAGCAGGGCGGGACGGTGGTAACGTATATGATGCTCCCGTACTACCCATATATAATGCTCCCGCTCGCCCACGGGGAAGGCGGCCAGCCAGTGTGCAGTGGCCGTATCCTGCACCCAGCGCACGTATTCTACGTTGTTGGCGTGGTGTAGCTCGTCTATGGCTGAGGCGGGTACTACAATCTCATGGGTGAAGTGGAAGGCAGGGTGGTTGTGGGGGGTAGGCATATTAAGTAGGTACAAATACAACGCAAGTAGGGAAAAACCCGTAAATGATGCTGTTGATAGCTGAAGTCCGCCGAATGGTGTATATTTGGCTCAACTTAAGAGGATGTGACTTTGTTAGCCTGCCAGATGCCTAGAGTTTCAGCAGTTTTCAGTAGCTGCATTTGCTTAAAGAGACTCTTTTTTTAACCCCGTAGTAAGTAGTACAATGGCAACCGGAACCGTAAAATTCTTCAATGACGCCAAAGGCTTTGGCTTCATCAAAAATGACGAAAATGGTCAAGACATTTTCGTTCACATCAGCGACCTGCTGGTAAATGAAATCCGTGAAAACGACAAGGTACAATACGAAGTAGCGCAAGGCAAAAAAGGCCCGAACGCTGTGAAAGTTCAGCTCCTCTAAGAGCTAGCTTACTTTGCACGAGTTTGAAAAGCACGCCCCAGGGCGTGCTTTTTTTTGTCTTAACCACGGATTCGCTCGGATTTTTCGGATGACACAGATTTTGTAGGTAATAAAAACGGTTGTCATCCTGCGCTTGCGAAGGATCTTATCACGTTAGAACAACTGACGTGACAACGACTCGTTCATGCATTACAAGGTCCTTCGCTCCACTCAGGATGACATAAACCTATTGACATAACCTTACCTCCGTCCATAAAATCCGCGTAGTCCGAAAAATTCGAGTAACTCCGTGGTTTAAGTAATATTTTTCCTTACCTTTGCACCCGCATTGAGAACGGCCCGGTTCCGCGCAGCTTGCGTGGCCCTTAGCTATTAGATTGGCCGCCTGTATCTTCCGTAGTTGCTTCCGTCACTTGTCGTTGTTGTGAGAGTGGGAGAGGAGCGTCGCTGAATTCGCTGTTTTCAGAGCTATTGTCTCCACTCCATCACTATCAGACATGGAAAAAGTTAAATTTGAAGAGCTTTCGCTCTCCGAGGAAATGCAGCGTGCCATTACGGAAGTAGGCTACGAAGAAGCATCTCCTATCCAAACAGCTGCCATTCCGGTACTGCTTGAAGGCAAAGACGTAATTGGCCAGGCCCAGACGGGTACCGGCAAAACGGCTGCCTTCGCCATCCCCGCCATCGAAAAAGTAGATACCGACTCGCGTGAGGTACAGGCCCTGGTGCTGTGCCCTACCCGCGAACTGGCCGTACAGGTTTCGGGCGAAATTCAGAAACTAGGTAAGTACAAGCGTGGTCTGGCCGTAGTGCCGATTTACGGCGGCTCCAGCTACGACCGGCAGTTCCGCGCCCTGGAGCGCGGTGTGCAGATTGTAATTGGTACGCCTGGTCGCGTAATGGACCACTTGGAGCGTGGCACGCTCAAGCTTGATCATTGCAAGATGATCATTCTGGACGAGGCCGACGAAATGCTGGACATGGGCTTCCGCGACGACATCGAGACGGTGCTGAAGAAAATGCCTGAGGAGCGCCAGACGGTGTTTTTCTCGGCTACCATGAGCAAGCCCATCATGGACTTGACCAAGCGCTACCAGCGCGACCCGCAAATCGTGAAGGTCAACCATCAGGAGATGACCGTTACGAACATCGAGCAGAGCTACTACGAGGTGCGCGGCCCCCAGAAAAAGGATGTGCTGACCCGCTTGGTAGACATGTACAACCTGAAGTCGACCATCGTTTTCGCTAACACGAAGCGCATGGTAGACGACATCGTGGCTGATTTGCAGGCCAAAGGCTACTTCGCCGACGGTTTGCACGGCGACATGAGCCAGCAGCAGCGCCAGAACACGCTCGATAAATTCCGCAAAGGCACGCTGGAAATCCTGGTGGCTACCGACGTAGCCGCCCGCGGTATCGACGTAGACAACGTGGAAGCCGTAGTGAACTACGACCTGCCCGCCGACGAGGAATACTATGTGCACCGCATCGGCCGTACGGGCCGCGCTGGCAAGTCGGGTCGCGCCTTCACCTTTGTGAGTGGCCGCGACATCTACAAGCTGCGCGACATTATGCGCTTCACCAAGGCTACCATCAAGCAGGAGCGCGTACCTTCATTCGAGGATGTGTCGGAGGTGAAAACCACCCTCATGTTGGAGTCGATTAAGGAAGTGGTGGAGAAGGGCAATCTCGACAAGTACATTGCCCGCGTGCAGCGTCTGATTGACCAGGATAGCGAAGAAGGCATTACGTCGCTAGACATTGCCGCTGCCCTGCTCAAAATGACGATGAAGGAGGACAAGCGCGCGCAGGAAAGCCTCGATGCTACCCGCGCCCACGGTGCGCCACGCGCTGGCTACACGCGTTTGTTCGTAACGATGGGTAAGAAGGACCGCATTCACCCACGCGACATCGTAGACCTGATTGCCGAGAATACTTCCCTTACCGCTGGTAAGGTAGGCGACATCTCGCTCTACGATAAGTTCAGCTTTGTAGAAGTGCCTTCCGAATTTACGGAAGAAGTGACCGGTGCTCTAGGTCGTACCAACATCAACGGCCGGCCAGTATCCTTCAACGTGGCTACGCCGCGTCAGGAAGGTGATGCCCAGCAGGAAGGTGGCCGCGGCGGTTTCGGCGGCGGCGACCGTCCACGTCGCACGGGCGGCTACGGTGGTGGTGGCGACCGTCGTGACGGTGCCTTTGGCAACCGCAGCTACGGCAACAACCGCGGCGGTGGTAGCTATGGCGGCGACCGGCGCGAAGGCGGTAGCAGCTATGGTGGCAACCGCGGAGGTAGTAGCTACGGCGGCAACCGCGAAGGCGGCGGCTACAAAGGCAACCGCGATGGTGGTGGCAGCAGCTACGGTGGCAACCGGGGTGGTGGCAGCTACGGCGGCAACCGCGAAGGTGGCTACAAGCCACGCCGCGACAACCAGAGCTTCGACGAATAGCATCGCAGATATTGCAGATTGGTTGGCTTACACAGATTCAATCAATCTGCAACGCTGAGCTACTAATTAACCAATAAAAAAAGCCGCTGATACGTCAGCGGCTTTTTTGTTTCTGCGAGTAGAATAAATGCACACAAGAACCTGTGCGATTCATCTAATCTACAATATCTGCGATGCTTATTTAGAAGCGTCGCGCAGGTCGCGGATTTCGTTGTGGGCTTTTAGTACGCCTTCAGCTTGCTTGTCGATTACCGATTTCAGCTCGGCGGGTAGGCCATCAAACTTCTTGGCTTTCTCGTAAGCTTCTTTGGCGTAGTCTTCGCCACGCTCGCACTCAGCCAGAATGCTGTGACGGTCTTTGCCGGTTACCAAGCCTTTCAGGTTGATGAAAGCGCGGTGCACGGTGCCGGCTACGGTATTGTTGCCTTCGTTGGTGTCTACCTTCAGGTCCAGCTTGTACATCTGGTCTTCCAGCTCCGTGATGTAGCTGGCGCGCTGGGCAGCATACTTCTTGAAGAGGTCTTTCAGGTCTGCGTCTTCTACGTCGGTCATTGCTTCCGCATAGCCTTTCTGGCCTTCTTTCAGGGTAGCAATGAGTTCGTTCAGTTCGGATTGGGCTGCTTTAGTGTCCATAATCGTTGGTTCGTTTTTAGGTGGTAGGGAGAATGTATTGTGTGTCTTTGTACTAGCTATTCGTGTGCAGGGTTGCGCCGAAGCCACTACAATCCGTTTCCTTTCCACATCGGCACCAGCCAAGCTTCTGTTTATGGATTGGCCGCAGGAGTCCTGAGCTTATGGCGCTTATTAGCTAGGGCTAGGGTCAGCTCACCAAAAAGGTTGGCCCCGTAAGGCTGGGTAGAGCGGAATAGCGCAGGCAGGTTGTTGGAGCCAATGGTCAGAGGGCCAGCGCGTAGCACCAAGCCGTAGGCAAAATCATGGTAGCTATTGGTGAGGGAAAGCGGCACGGCCACCTCCAGCCAGCGCATTTCCAGCCGGGGCGTGAGGGCCGCGTAAGAAAAGCGTCGCATGCCTACCGCATAGCGTCCACGCAGGCCCTGGCTGAGGGAAGCATTGGCGTATAATTTCCAGAGAAGGTGATAGTCCAGATCTACATTCAGCGTAGTGGGTAGGGCCGCCCGAAATGCATTGCCACGGTTCTGTGACTGAATCTGGAAGATTTTTTCCAGCTGCTCGTTGTAGTTGTCCAGCGTAATATCATTGATGTCTTGACTATTGATGCCCAGGTTGGTACGCCGAATATCATTATACACCACTGCCTGCTTACGGTAGCGAATGCTGCCTATATCCGTAAGGGCCACCGCCAGACGGTAGCGGTACTTATTGTGGCCGTAGTCCGTTTGCCACGCCCCTTTTTTGTCTTGGTAGCGGTATTGTTCCGAATTAGGGCGGTATTCGTACACCACCCCCACATCCAGGCCCCAGCCGGCGCCCGGCGAGCTGCCGGGTGTCAGCCAGCGCCGCACGGTGCCCGCATCCAGATCACGAAACGCGTCGGGGTTGGAGTAGCCGAAGGAGCCATCGAGCCGGTCGAGGTGTACCACCGTATCGGCCAGTTGGGTGTTGCGGTTAGCGGGCGTGGTTGTGTAGTCGAACTGTTTGGATTGGAGGTAGGCCGAGCCGATGCCCATCAACCGCTTCACCGTGATTCCCGCTTTCAGCACGTGGGTTTGCTGGTCCAGTAGTACGCGAGCGTAGGTGGCATTCCACTCCGAAAAGGCGTTGATGTTGAAATTAGCCGTGTTGTTGGTATACGCACCCGCCGTTTCAAATTGATCAACGGCGCTGCGCACCAACTCCTGCGACACTTGGTTGCCTTGCAGCGCGGCCCGTGCTCCTACGCTGAGGGCAATGCTATGGCGCGGACTCAGGCGGAGCATAACGCCCGGCCCGCGCACGTTCAGCCCCACGCTAACCAGTTTGGGGCGGCTGTTTTCCTGTAAGGTCAGGTCGCGGGCCGATAAAGCAAAAGACTCGTTTAGGTTGCCCAGGCGCCAGGGGCCGGTGTAGCGGTAGGCCGAGTTAGTCGCGTGCCCGTCTACGGCCAGCAGGCGGAATTCGAAGCTCAAACGGCTATCAGCAATAGCGGCTGGGTTCCAATTGGCTTCGTTCAAACCAGAAAAATTACCGTGCGTGCTGTTGAAGAGCATCTGCGCAGCAACCGGCTGACTCGCCGCGGCGCACAGCCACAAACAGCTGCCTTTGAGTACATGTTTCAGCATGAAGTGTCGGGTAAAGCACCTCGTATAAGGCACTAGTGAAAAGTGTATTAATTGACACTTAATACTATTTTTTTGTCTTTTAGAAAGACATACCTACATCTAGGTATTTTTCAGAAAGAGTTGAGTACTATTTCGCTAGGCAGCTACGGTAGCGCTACCCGTCGAAACACTAGCTCGAATTAACCTAGCTAAGTGGCAGATTAAAAAGAACTTAAAAAGTAGGAGAAAAGTAAAAAGTAGTATTCTCCATTTTTACTTTCTCTCCCGATGGAAACACAAACACTACTCCACTGGCTATATGTCGCCTCTATGGTAGGCGGCGCACTTCTATTCTGGGTCTGGAGTCGTAACCCCAAAGGCGTCCCGCAATACGAATACAGTATTGCCATGATGATTCCGATTTGGTCGGCGCTGGCATATATGGCCATGGGTCTGGGCCAGGGCAAAACGGAAGTGGCAGGGCAAATCACCCACTACGCCCGTTATATCGACTGGGTAGTGAGCACGCCGCTATTGCTGCTGGCGCTGGCTTTCACGGCCATGTTCTACATACCGAAGCAGGAGCGCAAACTCAACCTGCTGTTTGGTTTGGTGGCCGCCGATGTGGTCATGATTGTGTGCGGGCTGTTTGCTGATTTATCAGAAAACAGCACGGCGCGGCTCCTGTGGTACATCTGCGGGGTAGGAGCCTTCCTGTGCGTGCTGTATCTGATCTGGACCAAGCTGCGGCAGATTGCCATCAACAGCGATGCAGAACTGGGAGGTATATATACCAAACTAGCTGGCTTCCTAACCGTTCTGTGGATCTGCTACCCTACCATTTGGGCTGTTGGACCCTCGGGCCTGGGCATAATCAGCCAAACTACCGAAACCGTTTTGTTTGTGGTGGTACCCTTCTTCTCTAAGATAGGCTTCAGCATTCTCGACCTAAATTATCTGCGCGATTTAGCCCCGCGTAAGCCCGCCTATCACCACGCGGCGTAACAGAGCGTATACAGCAGGATAACGCCTGCCTTATGAAAGCTTCTGCTCCCATCGCCACCAGTTTTGCACCGCACATGTTGTATTCCTACGGGGCGGTGGTGGTGGCAATGGGGGTAGGTCTGTTGGCTCCGGCCACCGCCGCTATCCTACTAGGACCGGTATTGCTGCTGGGATTAGTGCTGCTAGGGTTGGCCCACGGCGCCTGCGACCAACTGGTATTGCCAGCCTACCATCCCGTGCGGGCAAGGCGTGGTGGCTGTATCTGGTGCGTTTTCTGGTGAGCTACCTGGCTTTGGCAGCGGTAGTGGTGGTAGGGTGGTGGCTGTGGCCGAGTGCGGCTGTCTTGTTCTTTTTCCTGCTCACTATCTGGCACTGGGGCTCCGCCGATGCGCCCACGCAACCCCAGCGGCCGGCGCTATGGGTAGTGCATAGCGTACTGCGCGGCACGCTGTTGTTTGTCATCCCGGCTTTTGCCTGGCCTGCCGAGATGCTGCACATTATCAACAGCTTACTGTACTTCACAGGCGGCCAGTTGGTGACGGCAGCAGTATTTACTAGCGCGGCACAAGGCGCCGGGTGGGTTGTGCTGCTGGGTCATCTGGGCCTGTGAGTAGGGTATGCCAAGCTGAACGAAGCAAACCGCTGGCGCATTGACATGCTAGAGGTGTTGCTGCTCATAGGGCTGTTTGTGGTCCTGCCGCCGTTGCTGGCGGTAGGGGTATACTTCTGCTTCTGGCACAGCTTACAGCACGTGCTACGCCTCAATCCGCTGCTGGGCTACACGGCGCCTATAAGTAGTAGACGCGCAAAAGGCTGGGAGCTAATGCGCGAAATAGGTTTTTTCGTGCGTCGCTCGCTGCCTATTCTACTCATCAGCCTAGTAGCGCTGGCCGTGTTGTACGTGCTATTCGCCGCCCGGCTTTCCACTTCCGATGCACTGGTCAGCCTGGCGCTGGTGGTGGCTTCCGTGGTTACCCTATCTCATGCTTTGCTGGTGAGCTTGGTGATGGACCGCAAAGCAGCTAACTAGACGGTAGGCGCATCGGCCATGGCCCGACCGGCCAGGTAACCCGTAGTCCAGGCAGCTTGGAAATTGAAGCCGCCGGTAATACCGTCGATGTCCAGCACCTCGCCGGCGAAATACAGGCCCGGCACGCGGCGGCTCTGCATGGTTTTCATGTCCACTTCGCCGAGCACTACGCCGCCACAGGTCACAAACTCATCCTTGTAAGTGGTTTTGCCCTGCACGGGTAGGGCCGTGCGCAACAGCCCTTCGATGAGACGGTTTTGCGACTTACTAGGCAGCTCATTCCATTTCACCTCTGCACCGATACCCGCCTGCTCCGTGAGCGTGCGCCACAGCCGCTGGGGTAGGCCGAAGAGCGGATTGGAAGCCACCAGCTTTTTGCCATGCTGTCCCCGAAAATTCAGCAGCCACTGGCGTAGCGAGTCCTCTGTGTAGGTAGGAAGCCAGCTAACCAGGGCCGTGTGGCGGTGCGCCAGTTCGTGCAGGCGACGGGCGCCCCAGGCTGAGAGCTTTAGCACGGCCGGCCCGCTCACGCCCCAGTGCGTCACCAAGATAGGACCTTCGTATTCCAGCTTTTCGCCGGCAATGCGCACGCGGGCGTGGGGCACGCTCACGCCCGGCAGGTCCCGCAACGGCGACTCCGGCACGTTGAACGTGAACAGCGACGGCACCGGCTCGGCAATGGTGTGCCCCAGCGCCCGCAGCCAATCGTATTGGGCGGCTTTGGGGGCGCCGCCGGTGGCTATCAGCAGGCGCGCTACCTCTAGTTCCTGCGCGTGCGTGCCCGTGAGATGCAATCGAAAGCCACCCGTAGGTAGGGTAGCAATATGCTCGGCGGTGGTATGGGTAAGGATGCAGACGCCCGCCTTGTCGGCCGCTGTGAGTAGGGCCTGGGCAATGGTTTCCGACGAATCCGTGACCGGAAACATACGGCCGTCAGCTTCGGTCTTGAGGCGCACGCCGCGCCGCTCAAACCAGCGCACGGTATCCACGGCCCCAAACTGCTTGAAGGGTTCCTTGAGCTGCTTGGCCCCGCGGGGGTAGTGCTGCACCAACTGCGCAGGCGTATCGGCGGCGTGCGTCACGTTGCAGCGCCCGCCTCCCGAAATACGCACTTTGCTCAGCAGCTTGCCGGTTTTTTCAATCAGATAAACACGCAAGTGCGGGTTGGCTTCGGCACAGGCAATGGCCCCAAAAAAACCAGCCGCACCGCCGCCCAAAATAGCTACTACCTCTTTATCGTTCACAAGCGCAAAGATACGAGGTAGGGGGCTGAAAACCGGCGCGAAAGCACTGCGGCGTGTTGCTCGCCAAACGGTATAGCCGATGCGCTAGCAGTGCTTCATGGCCTCGTTCAGGTCATCAAACTGAAACATATAGCCGGTTTCCTGACGCAGCAATTCGCTGTCGATGCACTTGCCCAGGGTTTCTTCCTCCGCGAAGGTAGGGGGCGCGAGTTCCAGATGAGCCGCGGCGGCGGTGTAGAACTCCTGCCGGGTAGGGTGGTGTGCCGCGCTGGCATTGAACGTGTGCCCCCAGGCGCGCTGGCGGATAATGCGGCCGAGAATGCCCAGACAATCGGTGAGGTGGATGAGGTTGACGGGGGCCTGAGGCTTGGGCAGACCGGTACGGCCCGCCAGGAAGCGGCCAGGCGCGCGTCGGGGGCCAATCAGGCCAGCCAGGCGCACCACGGTGGTGGCGAAAGGTGCATCGGGGGTGGTAAACAGGCTCTCCGCCCGCAGTAATTCCGAGTCGGCGTCGGGGGTAGCTAGGGCGTCGGTTTCGGTCATGGTGCGGGGCTCGTCGGCATACACACCGGTGCTGCTCACAAACAACACGTGGCGCACGCCGCAGTCAATGGCGGCTTGATATACGGGCTGTAGCAGCTCCACGTAGTGTCCTTTGGCGGCGCTGGGTGGCACGTTCAGTACCAATACCCGCGCGCCGGTAAGCATCGTGTGTAGCGTGTCTTGGTCGGTGGCGGTAAGGGTAGGGCCTAGCTCCAGCAGGTAGGGCGTAATGCCCGCGTCGCGCATTTTCAGGAGTCGGCTGGGCGTGGTGGTGGAGCCAGCCACGGCATAGCCTTCTTCCACCAGCGCCTGCGCCAGGGGTAGGCCGAGCCAGCCGCAGCCCAATACGGCAATTAGGGGTTGTAGGGGGGTAGGAGTAGGAGACATGCGGGGCTAAAGGTGAAGAAAAATTCTTAGCCGGCATACATCTTGGGCAAATCCGACAAATCCCGTTCTTGCATCCTTGCTGCTTCACCTTTAAAAATCCACATCCTATGCCAGCCTACTCCCAACCCATGCTCCGCGACAACGCCCTGCAAGGCAAAACCATTGTGGTGACAGGCGGCGGCACCGGCCTGGGCCGGGCCATGACCACCTATTTTCTGCAACTTGGGGCCAACGTCACCATCAGTTCGCGCAAGCTGGACGTGCTGGAAAAAACTGCCGCCGAGCTACGCGAGCAAACCGGCGGTCAAGTGCTGGCTGTGCAGTGCGACGTGCGCAAATACGACGAGGTAGAGCGCATGCTCCAACACACCATTGATACGTTTGGGGCTGTCGATGTACTCCTAAACAACGCCGCCGGCAACTTTATTTCGCCTACCGAGCGCCTGAGCCACAAGGCGTTTGATGTGATTGTGGACATTGTGCTGAAAGGCAGCTACAACTGCACGCTGGCCTTCGGCAAGCGCTGGATTGCCGACCAGCGCCCCGGCACCATCCTCAACATCGTGACGACGTACGCCTCCGTAGGCTCGGCCTACGTGGTGCCCTCGGCGGCGGCCAAGGCGGGCGTGCTGGCCCTCACCCGCTCGCTGGCCGTGGAATGGGCCAAGTACGGTATTCGTTCTAACGCCATTGCGCCCGGCCCATTTCCGACGGAAGGTGCCTGGAGCCGCCTCTTCCCCGAGCCGCTAGCGTCCAAACTCGACCCCGCTGCCTCGGTGCCCCTCAAGCGGGTAGGCGACCACCAGGAATTGGCCAACCTAGCCGCCTACATGGTATCGGACTTCGCGGCCTACATGAATGGTGAGGTAGTCACCCTCGACGGCGGCGAGTGGCTCAACGGCGCCGGCGAGTTCAACAAGCTGGAAGCCATTCCAGCCCCCATGTGGGACGAGATTGAGAAGAAAATGCGCCGCTAGATCACGGATTCCTGCGGATTTTTCGGATTACACGGATTTTGTAGACGATTTCAAACAAAAAGCGCTTGCCAAATGGCAAGCGCTTTTTTGATGGGTAACTCAGAAAAATTAAACAGCTCCGACTACACTGTGCAATTGTCCACAAAATCCGTGTAATCCGAAAAATCCGCCTTAATCCGTGATTATAGTTTATACCCCTTATATCCCTTCGCAAACTCCTCCGCCGCAATAGGCTGGTTGGCGATGATATTCGAAAACTCGAACCGCTCGAACAGGCCTTTGTCGTCCAGCACCTCTACCACGAGCGGCAGCATAAGCTTCTGATCGACGCAGACGGTGGTGCGCCGGCCGTAGCCGTTGGGCACCTGAATGGTTTTGCCAGCCGGTACGGGCTTATCGTACGACAGGCCGTTGCGCTCCACAATCCGAAACTCGCCGCAACCAAACTTATTGGCAATCTGCGTCAGGGTTTCAGCTTTGGCGGGCGTGTAGGATACGTACCGAAACTGTGGGAAATTGGAAAGCAGCACGTGGCACGGCCGGCCGGCCACTAGGGTGTCGCCGGCGTAGCGAAAGGAGCGCTCGAAGGTGTGGTCCTGGCGTTGAGTTGAACCGCGGATGATATCGGAAATGCTGCCAAAACCGGCGTCGAGCAGGCTGTGGTGCTGGTCGCGGCGCATGAGGGTGCCGTTGGGGTCCAGGTTGAGCGTCACGTAGGGAAAGCTATTGGGGTAGACCCAGGCGTCGCCGCTGTTTTGGCCCGTTACCCACAGGGCCTCAATACCTTTTTGATTGCGCAGATACACCCGTAGCGGGCTGCTGGTGAGCTTCAAAGACGATTGCGCCGTTACGTATTTGCCCTCTACCCGCTCCTTGGCCCGCACCGTGCAACGCAGCGTCTTGAGGTTGTCGATGGCGGAGCTAAGGCGGCTCAATAGCTGCTCGGTAGAAATCTTATCAGTAGGAACCGGGGCAGCGGCTAGCGAAGAAGTCAGCAAAACAACGGCCAGCGCAACCAGCCGAATAGTACGCATCATAGGAAAAATAGGAAGACGTTAGCAGTCGTCCTCATGCACAAACCGCGCCGAATAGCCCGCTGGCTAGTTGAGGCTAATGCGCGGAAACCGAAACGTATTGCTATCGAACACGAATAGCTCGTGCACCTCAATTTGCCAGAAATAAGGGTACAAAGGCAACTGCTCCAACACAGCCCGCGCCTCGGCCTCCGTTTCCCCGTTGATGGTAAGCCAGCCGTGCCGGTAATCGGCGCTGATGGCGTAGTTTTCCAGCACACTCTCATCCAATAGCTGGCTCACGTGGGCGCGGTGACTGGGAATCAACTCTATAAAATCCTCGGAAAAGTGAGGGGGTAGGGAGAGTGTGACGATGAACTTGGGCATACAGTGGAGCAGATAATGCTAAGTCGGGTAAACGGTACTATTTCGAGAAAGTTGGCTTTCAGCTGGATTGACGCAACTTTTTAGCGGCAATTGTAGAATAGGAAGGCATGCACTTCTCCATCATCACCCCGACCCGCAACCGTCGGCAGTATTTGCCCGAGGCCATTGAAAGCGTACGCGCTACCGTTTCGGCCCCCATTGATTTTTCCTACGAGCACCTGATCAACGAGTTAGCCAGCGACGACGATACCGCGTCCTACCTTGAGGAGCTAGCCGCTCAGGATGGCCCGCCGTTGCGCTACTGGACGCAGCCCGAAAAAATGCTGCCCGGCCCCGCCCGCAACCAGATCATCCGCGAGGCGCAGCCCGGCGGCTGGCTGGTGCCCCTCGACGACGACGACGTGATGCTGCAACGCAACCTCTACCACTACGCCGACCTCATCCAGCAGAACCCCGACCGCCCTTGGCTGGTAGCCGACTTCCTGCGCATGGACGAGGAACGTCGCTACATGCTGCGCGAAGATTACTACGCCTGGAAATTTGACACGCCCACAGACATGCTGCGGGCCATTTTTCGGGCCGAAAACTTCATCCAAGGCAACGTGTGCTACTCGCACGAGCTGTTTGATCGGGTGGGCGGCTACAGCGAAGACATTGAAATGGCCGAAGACTTGGAACTATATGTGCGCTTTCTGCTGGCCGGCCACCTGCCCCTTCTTTCGCCCCACATCAGCCACCTGCACCGCTTCCACACCAACAACATCAGCATAGGCGTAGACGCCGAAAAGCACGGCAACGACCTGCGTGTCATCTACGACCTGCACGCAGCGGAGCTGGGTAAGTTGGGAATTGAACGTCCATAGAACCCTAGAATCACCTATCATCCTGAACGCAGTGAAGGACCTTCCCAGGCGAGAACGACCATCGTAGCAACGACTCGTTCTCGCGTGGGAAGGTCCTTCACTGCGTTCAGGATGACACACAGGTTCTACAGCTGTTTATATACTACCCCGCCCTTCATCACTAGCCGCACCTGCCGCAGGGCCGTCACGTCATGGGTAGGGTCGCCTTGCACTGCCACTAGGTCAGCCAATAAGCCAGTCTGGATGCGGCCCCGATCAACTAAGCCGAAGATGCGGGCGTTGCCGCTGGTGGCTTGGCGCAACACGGTCAGGGGCGTGAGGCCGTAGTCTTGCACCAGCAGCTCGGCCTCGCGCACGTTGTCGCCGTGCGGAAATACGCCCACGTCGCCGCCAAACGCCAGCGTGACGCCGCTTTTCAGGGCGGCTTCCATGCTAGTGTGTTTTTGCTGGACGCGCTCGGGTAGGGCGCCCTGGCCTTTGCGCCAGCCCTGATATTGGGCAATAGCATCGCCGGCCGCTACGGTGGGGCAAAGTGCTACGCCGCGCTGCTTCATCAGTTTGAAGACTTCCAGCGTGCCGCCGTCGCCGTGCTCAATGGTTTGCACGCCGGCCAGTGTGGCGCGGCGCATGCCTTCAGGGGTAGAGGAGTGCGCCACTACGGGCCGGCCGGCGGCGTTGGCCGTCTGCACAATTAGGTTCAGTTCTTCCTGCGAGAAGGTAGGGCGCGCCGGTTCGCCTTTGCCCCAGCGGTAGTCGGCGTATACTTTGATGATGTCGGCGCCGCGCCCGATTTGCTCGCGCACGGCCCGCACCACACCCTCGGGCCCGTCGGCTTCTTGGGCGCCCTGGGGTACTTCTACGTCGGTGGAGAGCTTGGGGCCGTAGCTGCCAGTTGCCACCAGCGCACGGGTAGCCACCAGCATGCGCGGACCGGGAATAATTCCCTGATCAATAGCTTGTTTGATGCCTACATCGGCGTAGCCGGCACCCTCCGTGCCCAAGTCGCGGGCGGTGGTGAAGCCGGCCAGCAGCGTGCGCTGAGCGTGAGCCGTAGCCCGCGCCACCCGCAACGCCTGCGACTCCAGCAGCACTTGGTCGTTCCACGGGGTTTCGTTGTAGGGGTGCAGCAACAGGTGGGAGTGGCCTTCTATCAGACCAGGCAGAAGGGTAAGGCCCGGCAGTTCCAGCGTACGGCCGCCGGCGGGGGTAGGCAGGTTGGGGCCAACAGCTGTAATCCGCTCACCTTCTACTAGCACCTGCCAGCCAGGGTGTAGCGTTTCGCCATCGAAGATGGCGGCGGGGCGTAGGAGGGTAGGAGGAGGTGTGGGTTGAGCTAGCAGTGGTTGTGCGCTGCACAACAGAAAGCCAAGTAGGAAAAACCAGCAGTATCTGTGGCTGTGAGAAAGCGAGAGCATAAAGCGGAAATATATTCTTGGTCAATAAACACAAAAAAGAGACGTCAGTAGCTGACGTCTCTTTGTAGGTAGGGGTAGGGTACAAGAGGTTGTTCTCTACTACCGGCTCTACGCTTTTTGTTTGCGCTTGCCCTTCTTCACTTTCGCTTCCTTCGCTGGTTTGCCGTTGGCTTCCGGTTTGCCTACCAGCGTCATTTCCTGGATGAGACGGGTGGCGCCGGCGTATTTATCCACTACAAACAGCATGTAGCGCACATCGAGGGTGATGTTGCGCACCTGGTTGGGGTCGAACATGATATCGGACATGGTGCCTTCCCAGTTGCGGTCGAAGTTGGTGCCGATTAGCTCGCCGCGGCCGTTGATGACGGGCGAGCCGGAATTGCCGCCGGTAGTGTGGTTGGTGGCGATGAAGGCCACCGGCACGGTGCCATCTACGGCGTATGGCCCGTAGTCTTTCTTCTGGTACAACTCCACGAGGCGGGCCGGCACCTGAAAATCAGGGTTCGTGGGGTCAGCCTTTTCCATGATGCCGTCGAGGGTAGTGTAGTACTCGTAGCGTACCCCATCGCGGGGCTCGTAGCCGGCTACCTGGCCGTAGGCCACGCGTAGGGTAGAGTTGGCATCGGGATAAAACGTCTTGTCGGTCTGCATTTGGCGCAGGCCGGCAATGTAGGTGCGCGACAATAGCGTGATGTTGTCGTTGGCAATTTGGTAGGGCGGCAGGATGTTGGCCCGATAGTTCGTCACAATGGCCGACGCCAACTGGTAGGCCGGGTCGTTGGTGAGGGCTGCCACGTTGCCTTTAGCTACCTCATCGAGCACAGCGTTAGCGCTTTCCGGCGTCGTCAGTCGGGATTTGCTGTAGAGATAGTCGGCGTAGGCGGTCCAACCGTTTTTACCCGGATACTGCTTCTGCAACGTCTTCACGTAATCGGGTAGCAGGGTAGACGGCGTATTCTCGGCGTACAGCGCCAGCAATGCCGCCGCTACTTTCTGATCGGTAGATTTGCTGTAATTCCGGAAGAAGCCATTTACGCCGGTTTTGAGTTTCTGCACGGCGGCGGTGCGGTCGGCGGCGTTTTTGATATCCACCACGGCCAGCAGGCTATTGGCATACAGCATCAGTTCCACGCCCAAGGCGGCTTCCGTCACGTAGTCGCGGGCCAGCGACACGTCGCGCTCGGCGCGGTAGTTTTTCTCAAACTCCGGCAGCAACCCGGTGTAGGCGGCGCGGCGGGCGGCATCGCCCTGGGTGGCCCACTGCTGGAAGCGGGCTTCCTGCTCCTTCTTGCGCGCCACGGCATCCAGACGCTTCAGGCCGCGCATCTCGCCTTGCCACTTCTTCCAGTAGTTGGCCAGCGAGGCATACTTGGCAGCGTACTGAATCCGCACTTTATCCGAAGCCTTCATATCGGCGTCCAGAATTCGTAGCTTGGTGTCGCGCACCTGCACCTTGGCCGGGTCGGAGAGGGAGTACACTTCGTCTACCCCCCACGAAGTCAGATACTCGTTGGTGCGGCCGGGAAAGCCAAACACCAGCGTGAAGTCGCCAGGCTTGATGCCGCCGAGCGAGATGGGCAAATGGTGGCGGGGCTTGAAGGGCTTGTTCTGGGGCGAGTAGGGGGCCGGCTTATTGTCGGGGCCGGCGTAGATTCGGAACAGGGAAAAGTCGCCGGTGTGGCGGGGCCACATCCAGTTGTCGGTGTCGCCGCCAAACTTGCCGATGCTGCTCGGCGGAGCGCCTACAAGGCGTACATCTTCAAATACTTCGGTTACAAACAGGTAGTATTCGTTGCCGCCAAACATAGGCCGCACAAAGGCGCGGTAGTGAGTGCCTTGCACAGCCGCCTGGGCCACCTGTTGGCTGTGCTGCTGCACCAGTCGCTCGCGGGCATCTTCTGAAATACCGGTGGCAGGCACGTCTTGCAGCACTTGCTTGGTCACGTCCTCCATGCGCACGATGAATGTAGCGGTGAGGCCCTGGTTGGGCAGCTCCTCGCTGGGCGACATGGCCCAGTAGCCATTGGTGAGGTAGTCTTTTTCGACCGACGAATGGCTCTGGATGGAGCTGTAGCCGCAGTGATGGTTGGTGAGCAGTAGGCCTTGGTTGGAAATAATTTCGCCGGTGCAGCCGCCGCCGAACTGCACCACAGCATCTTTCAGGCTGCCTTTGTTGACGCTGTAAATGTCTTCGGCCGTCAGCTTGAGGCCTTTTTTCTGCATGTCAGCTTCGTTGAGCTGCTTGAGCAGTAAGGGAAGCCACATGCCTTCATCGGCGCGGGCGGAGGGTAGGAAGAAAAGGAAGGTAAGGGCCAGCAGCGCCAGCCGATTGGTAATGGGCATGAACAAAAATTGGGTGAACGAAAGCCCAAAATACAATTTTTGAAGGGCTTTTATAGCTCGTTTCACAGGTAAACGCTTCACCTGTTTATTCAAAAAAGACCGTCGAAGCAGCAAATTTTGCGTAGAACAAGCAGAATAATTACTTCTACTGTCTTACTTCCACTAGGTATGTTTTTTAACGGTTGGGCCGGCGTAGGCCGCACGGTAATAATGGCTGTTCTTGTGTACGTAGCCATCATCCTGCTGATTCGCATCACGGGTAAGCGTACACTAGCCAAAATGAATGCCTTTGATATGATCGTAACTGTTGCTTTGGGTTCCAGCCTGGCTTCGGTAGCATTGTCAAAAAGCACACGGCTAGTGGAAGGCATAGTTGGCATTGGTACGCTACTGGCCCTGCAATTTGTTGTATCGTGGCTGTCTGTGCGCTCTAAAACGGTGCGTAAGCTGGTAAAATCGGAGCCGCGCCTGTTGTTTCATGAAGGCAATTTTCTGGACAGCGCAATGCACGACGAGCGTGTAACGCACGACGAAGTGCGCTCGGCCGTGCGCAAAGAGGGGGGACTGTCGATGGAAAAAGTGACTGCCGTGGTACTCGAAACCGACGGCACCTTCAGCGTTATCAAGCGCCCGGATGATAATAGGGCAGAATCAGCCCTCCAAGGCGTTGACGGAGTTGAGCAGAAGTGAAGATGTAGTTGCGTTTTTCAGCTATTCCAACAAACCTACGCCTGTCTCTCGTCGCATGAAGCACGACGAAAGACAGGCGTAGGTTTGTTGGAATACTGATGACCAGCAATTAGCTACTAGACTTGTTTAGGAACAAGTCTATTGATTTATGAGTGACCCAACTCCGCTACGGCGGGTAGCTCCTTGTTGGGACGGGCCGGTGCCTGGGCATCTTCGGCTACTTTGGCCGAGGCTTCTTCCCAGCTCTGGAAGTGCTCCAGCTCCACCCGGAAGCGGTCCATAAACCAGGCAATCAGGGCGGCATCATCCAGGAAGCCCAAAATGGGTAGGGCGTCGGGCACCAAGTCAATCGGCGACAACACGTAGAGCAGCACCGCCAGCCCCGACACGATAGTGGAAGTGGAAATCTGGCGGTAAGAGCCGTTGATATAAGACGTTACCAACCGAATCAGCAGCCGGCCCACATCGATTACCTGTTGGATAGGACCTTTTTTGCTGTCTTGGTCGTCGAGCTTTTTTGCTACGTCGTGCAGGGCGGTAGCTACTAGGAAGGGCTTGCCCAGCATTCGGGTAGCACGCCCCATGAAGGCGGAAAAGATGGCGTTTTTGGCGATGCCAAAACCTTTTTCGGTAAGTGAGGACATTGGGATAGAGTAAGAAAATGAGAGTACGAAGGGATGTACGTAACCCCTCCGGTTGCCGTTGTGTCAGGCCCGAAACGCAAAAAAGCCCGCCGAAATCGGCGGGCTTTCTGTTCAGCAGGAGCGCGAGGCGGCGTTACTGCTTGATAAAGCGCTTCACGTAGGTCTGCGTGCCACTATTCACCTGAATGACGTACATCCCGGCTTTCAGCTGACCCAGACCTTGATTCAGTTGCTGATTCAATTGCTCCAACGAGCCAGTACCCGTGGCTACCTGGCGACCATCTACGGCCAGCACGCGCAATTGCAGCGTTTTGGCCGTTTGCTCGGGCAGGTTCAGGCGGATGGCATTGGTTACCGGGTTGGGGTACACTTCAAACTGGCGGTTGGCCAAGGCCTGCTTGGTGGGCGTCGTTACCCCGAAGGTGTAGCGCGTCTGCACGGGGTAGTGGTCTGTGGTGGTGTTGCCATAGTTGGTCACCAGGTTGGCTACGCTCGTCAAAATCTCGGTCGAGTTGGGCACCACCAGCGGCTCTGTGGCTTTGGTAATGACAACGTGGTCAATTACATCGTTGTAGCCTACCGTAGAGCGTTGGCCGGCCAGGCTCAGAGGGAGCGTCAGGGCGGTGTAGTTGGCTACATCGGTCGTAAAGGCGCTGTACGAGGTAGCATTGGTTGGAGCGTCCGTTGTGATGGTTTGATCGAGGTCGTCGTTGAAATCACCCAGGATAATAACGTTCTTCCCCTTGTAGTTGGCATCCAGCGCTGCCTTCAGGCCATCGGCAGCGTTTTTCCGCCGCTCATACGAGGTAGACGTTGGGCTGGTGTTGGCTTTGGCATGAATCAGTACGAAGGTGAAATGCTGGGTAGCGCCGTTCAGCGTTACGTCGGCATCGAGCAGGTAGGGGAAGCGGCCCGACGACCAGTAGTTGAACTCGGGGCAGTTCTCGGCCTGCGTGCAGCGGAACAGCGACGAAATAGCTACATTTTTGAAAAGAGTGGTGTTATACACAAAGGCCAGTTTCTGCGCGCTGGCATAGTCGGGGTCCTGCGCATTATCGGTATACGAGCCAAAGTCCGATACGCGGTAGGTGTAGCCACCGCCCGGCAGTTGCCGCACAATGGTGCCCAGGCGAGCCGTGTCTACTACCTCCACTAGCCCGTAGATGTCAGCCTTCAGCGAGTTAAGAATGGTGCGCACATTGGCTTGCTGCTGGTCTTTGTTGCTCGGGCCGTTTTGCGTCGAGCCAAACCACTCCACGTTCCAGTTCACTACTTCCAGCGTGTTGGCTGTGTTGTAGGTATTGCCCGATAAGGTGACCGTAACCGAGGGCGCATTCGTAGAAGCCAGGGCCAGGCTACCCGTGTAGCTCTGCTGGTTTTGCGTGGGGCGGAAGCGCACCGTCAGGGTTTTCGTCTGGTTATTAGCTTCTTCTACCGTATAGGTAGCAGAGCTGCCGAACGTAGTGCCATCTTTCGACACCTGGAAAGCGGCGCCGGTGGCCGTCACCGTGAAGGGCGCCGTTAGGTTGCGGGGTGTTACCGTGAAGGTTTGCGTGGCCGTAGCATTCGCCGCCACGTAGCCGAAATCCAGGCTGCGGGTCGTCGTGGTCAGCAAGGGGGCGGGCGGAGTAGCCGAGTTCGTCAGGCTGATGTCATCCAGCGTCCAGCGGGCACTTTCCTCATCTGAGGAGGTATATATGAAGGCCACATACGTCGTCTGGCCTTTATACTCGCTCAGGTCTACACCAGCGGTTTGCGTCCAAGTATCAGAACCAATGGCGGGGAAGCTCACATCCAGATCCGTCCAGGTTACGCCGGTAGCCAGCGGGCTGCCCGTGCCAGAATAGTTAGTCGAAACTCGTAGTTTCAAAGGAGGGCCATTGAAAGCTGCCCGGCTCCAGAACGAGAGAAGGGGGTAGGAGAAGGAAGATGTATTGAAGGCCGGCGAGATAAACCAGTCCTCGTTCGGAACATTCGTGTTGCTTGCGAAGCCATTGATCTGTATACCGTTAGGCTTGCTGGCTTTGCCGGTGGCATCAGTGGCATCGTGCCCAAAGGGCGTGCAGGCCCAGGTTTGCGCGCCGGTCACGCTATACTGCGCCCAGCCACCCAGTGCGGCCGTGCATTCATCAAAGTTGAAAACCAGGTTGTTGGGGTCGATACCCGTACCGGTTACCGCCACGGTTTGGTCGGCGGCACCAGCCGAGGTATTGGTAATCGTGCCCGATACGGGACCAGCCACGGTCGGCGCAAAACGCACGTACACCGTTTGGGCCGTCGCCAGCTCAGCCGCAGCATAGCTCAGGGTAGAGCCAAATGTGCCAGTAGCGGTTTTGGAAACGCTGAAGCCGCTAGGGGCCGTAACAGTAGTAGCGCCCATGAGGTTGGCCCCTGTGAGCGTGTAGCTGCTGGTGGCAGAAGTAGCTGCCAGGTTGACGCGGCCAAAGCTCAGGCTGTTAGGCGATACAGTAAGGGTAGGCGCGTCGGGTGCCGGCGTATTCCAGGTCAGTGAGAAATCATCGATGGCCGAGGTAGGCCGGTTGTTAGACCCTGTGGTTGGATCTGGTGCTACAATCCGAATCCAGACAACATCGTTAATATTGTCGAGTTGATTACCAAAGTCAACGGCGACGGGCGTACTGCTAAAGGTGCTATTCCCGGTTGTGAACGTGGCCCCTACTGGTGTGAAGGCTGTAGGTGTGGCCCCCGTAGCATAGTCTACTCGCCAGGTAGTGGTACGGGTAGAGGTAGCATCCAACGACTGCAACAGGAAGTTGAGCTTGAAGCCTGTGCGGGCGCTGGTATTGGCAACCTGGAAAACGAAAGCCGGGCCGGCATTCGTGCTGCCATCCGCAAACGAGCCAGTCTGCCGTACACCGAGCGCCCGGTTGGTGGAGGCGTTTTGCGCCGTAGCGTCCGCAGCAGAGGTTAATCCCGTGGCGGAAGCGAAGTTTTTAAAGGCTCCGCTGGTATTATTCCACGCCGTTGCGGCGGTGGTAAGCGTTGCCGCGTCGCCCAAAGCACCGGCTTTGGCACCCGTGCGTACGCTAAAGCCGGCGGGCAGACCAGTGCCAATTTGGTCGAAATTCTCAGTGAATGAACTGCCAGTTAGTGTTATCTGAGCTGATGCACCTTGTATACCACACAGCATGGTAAAGGCTACAACAGCGCTTCGTATAGTAAGTAAAGAGTGTTTCATGAAAAAACGGATTAGTTACAAAAGAGACACGTAAAAGTACCCACGCTAGGCGCGGCGGTATGTTAAGATAGTATTATTAAATAGAATATTACCCGGTAGCTTGTTTATGCGTGGGTATAAGTGATTATTAGTCAGTTAATAACATAAAAAACGCCGCTCCCCAGTGGAAGCGGCGTCAATGGCTCGCAGCACCATCCGATAGGCTACCGTTCAAACAGGCCTACCGTGCCGCCTACCCAATCCTTGTTCTTGTTGAAGTCCACGCCAATCATGGCGCCGCGGCTGAGGCGGGCTAGGTTGGTGAGTAGCACCGGGCGGGGCGCGTTTTCGGGCCAGATGTACAGCAAGCGGATTTCACACTTCACCAGCTCGCCATCATCGGCTCGCACCACAGGCTCGTAGGCTACTTTACGCTGCAAGAGGTAGTTATGCTTGTCCTCGATGGCATCCAGCTCGGCGGGCGTCACGTGCAGCTTCACACCGGCTCCGGCAAAGGAAAACAAGGGTTTGAGCACGTAGTTTTCCAGGTCGGTGGGGTAGGTAGTTAGCTCGTGCAGGTAGTAGCTGGGCGGCACAAAGGCGCTGTGCAGCAGCGGCAACGTGTACTTGCTGATGCGGAAAAACCAATTGGGGTGCCCTACCCAGGTCACGTCCACGTCCTCGTCGGTGAGGCGGAACTCCAACGGCAGATCGGGGTAGCGCAGCAGCTCGTCGAAAATCAGGCGGTTGTAGATGCGCTTGATATCAATGCGACGGCCGTCCTTTTCGTAGTACAGCTGCCGGCCGTCCTTGCGTACGTCGGTGATGCATACGGCTTCTACCCCCAACTCGCGCTTGGTGAGGGCAAAGTCGATGCGGGTTTTCTGCTTGTCGGGAAACAGCTCCAGCAGTACTACGTTTTCCGGGTTTTCGTCGCCCACAATCAGCTCCCGCAGCGCTGCCAGATAGTCGGCAGAACTCAGCCCACCAAACAAGTGCGTCACCGAGTTGGGTACCGGAAAAAACTTCCGAAACGTGTGGGCCAGATAGTCCTGAAACACATAGAGCGATGGAAAACCTTGCAGCTCAATTAGCTGCGGCTCCAGTTCGCCTTCCGCATCACGGCACACAGCAAAGTCGATAGCCAGAAATTGCGTGTGCGCGTCTTCGTGGGGTACGCGCTGGGCTGGCGGCACGGCCGCTTCGGTGCGCTCCTTGAAATCGGGCGCTACCAGCACGTCAATAATATCCTCGCCCGCCTGCAACAGCTTGTCGCGCAGCACAGAAGGTATGAACACCGGCGTTTCCGCTACTCGAAAATCCAATTGTCCCGGCAGCTCCTGATCCACGGAGTCGATCAGCTCCTGAAACCGTTGCGGCGTGAAAGCCGCGTTATACGTCTGGCGAAATTCAGGAATCATGCGGGGGAGGGGTTGGGGTAAGATAGGGACAATAGAACGTCATGCTGAGCTTGTCGAAGCATCTCTACCGTGAGTAATTTCTGTTGAATGAAACGAAGCGGTAGAGATGCTTCGACAAGCTCAGCATGACGTTCCTGTATTTACAAGGTAACCGGCTGATCAACAGCCGTAAGCGCCGCTACAGATTGTCGCAAAAAGGCCGGCACCAGAATGCGTTCAGTCAACTCAATGGCTTCGGGGTCTTGGAGCAGACGCACCATATCGTCGTATTTCTGCTGACCGTGCGTGTCAATCACCTGCTGGCGGCGCTCTGTAGTCAGCATGTAGTGTAGCATGCCTTCGCCATCGGCTTCGGGGTGAAACTGGGTGCCTACCATCTCCGGCGTGAAGCGCAGGGCCATAATGGCCCGGTCGAAAGGCACGTGAGGCCGGTCTTTTTCCATCGCCAGCACCTGCACGCCCAACCGCTGCAAGTGGTCCTCATCGGGATTCGTCACCTGAAAATCGCGCGAGTCGACGGCCATGAACGGGTCAGGCAACAGGCCCAGCAAAGGGTCTTGCTGGCCGGCCTCGGTCATGTGCATTGGGAAGATGCCGAAGGAGGTAGACTTGCGGGCGCTTAGCTCGCCTACCTGCAAGTGGCGGCTCACCAGCTGGAAAGAGTGGCAAATCAATAGCACGTACTTTTTCTGCTCGTGCGTGCGGTTCCAGGCCAGCAGCTGGTCGATGAGCGCGAAGTAGGGCGTTTCCCAGGGCTCGTCGGAGGGTAGCGGTGAGCCGGGCCCGCCCGATGAGAGGTAGATATCGTAGTCGAGGCCCGGCAGCGCCACCTCGGCGCGCACGTTAAATACGTCGTAGGTGACGGGCACGGCCACCTCGGCTTGCAACTGGTGTAAGATCTTCAGAATACAGCGCATTCCCTGATTCGGGAAATTGTTGTACATATCCAGAACGGCAATTTTCAATGATTTCATTCGGTAGCAACTGCCCGACTTGCAAGCCGGAAATAATGGCAAAAAAGCAGAGCGACAGCAAAGATGTGGCCGAACCTGCCTCAGGTTCCAACGGGGAAGCCTGACAGGTAGAACATTACAAACCGTAAGAGGTTTCCTGCACAATGAAATCAACGACTTTCTTCAGGTCACCAGTCTCGCGGAATACCTTTAATTGGCGGTCGGCGCCGGTACCCATTTCCATCATTTTGTGGATGTACTCTACCTCGTGGCGGCTGCCCAACTCGTCGAGTACGTCGTCCACAAAGTCCAGCAGCTCCTGAATCAGATTGCGGGTGGGTAATTCTTCCTGCTTGCCAAAATCGATGAGCTTGCCGTCGAGGCCGTAGCGGGCGGCGCGCCATTTGTTTTCGTTGATGAGGGCCTTGCGGTATTGTCGGAAAGTGAGGTTGCTGATCATCAGCTTATACACCTTGGCCACCAGCGCCTGCATGAGTGCAGCCATGGCCACGGCTTCGTCCACGCGCAGCATCATGTCGCACACGCGGTACTCGATGGTGTTGAAGAACGGATGCAGACGCAAGTCCCACCAGATCTTCTTGCCATTATCAATACAGCCCGTCTTGATGAGCAGGTTGATGTAGGCATCGTACTCGCTGGCGCTGCCAAAGTGCTCAGGAATACCCGTACGCGGGAAACGCTCGAATACCTTGGTTCTGAAGGATTTATAACCGGTTTCGCGGCCTTCCCAGAAGGGCGAGTTGGTACTTAGCGCGAAGATGTGGGGTAGGAAATAGCGCAGGGCGTTCATCATGTATACGCCCAACTCGCGGGTTTCTACGCCCACGTGCACGTGCATGCCAAATACCAGGTTGGAGCGGGCGGCATCCTGTAATTCCTCAACAATCTTATCGTAGCGGGCATCTACCGTAATAGGCTGGTCCTGCCAGCGCGAAAACGGGTGCGTACCCGCGGCTGCAATTTGCAGCCCTACCCGGTCGGCCAGTTCAATCACTTGGCGGCGCAGGTGCGTTACCTGATGGCGGGCCTCCTCAATATTATTGCACACCGTAGTGCCTACCTCCACCACCGACTGGTGCATTTCGGCCTTCACCTGTTCCTGCAAAATCATCTTGCCCCCCTCCACAATCTGCGACATGTGGGAGCGAAGGTCGCGCGTTTCCGGATCAATCGTCTGAAACTCTTCCTCAATTCCGAGGGTGAAAACCGGCTTACCCATGATGATAATAGATTAGAAATGAATGAATAGGGTGGTAGTTAGGGTAGGGTTTTAGGGAAGTTGGAAGCCTAAGCTAGTTCCACTCAAAAAAGGAGGGGTGCCCGCAGGGCGGGGTGGTAAAGTCGTTGAACAATACTAGAACTAGAAAGCTAAAAGGACTAACTCTAGCTTTCATTCTTGCGGTTTTACCACCCCGCCCTGCGGGCACCCCTCCTTAAAAAAGAGGGAAATTCTAACTCTCGCTCTTAGCTTTCTTTCTTAGCGGTAGCCGTTGCCTTCTTCGGAGCAGCAGGTTTCTTAGCTGGTGCCGCGCCTGCCGTTGGGTGTACAAACGTGCCCCAAGTAAGGTTATCCTTGCCGGGCTTCTGGGCTTGAGCACGCTTGATGGCCATGTTGGCCGCGGTTTCCACAACCCACTCAAAGTTCTCCTGGCCCACAGAATTGATATCCGCATCGGGGGCAGGGTTGCCGAAATCAATAGCCAACGGAATACCGTCGCGCACGGCAAACTCTACCGTGTTGAAATCGTAGCCAAGGCCCTGGTTGAGCTTCAATACATAGTCTTTCATGGTAGCCAGCAGCTTTTTGCCCGCGGCGCCCGTGGTTTTCATCTCGGTGGCGTAGCGCTGATGGAACTCGTTGCGGGGCTCGTAGGGCATGATGCGCACGTCCTTGCCGCCAATGCAGTAGCAGCGGAAATAATCGGTAAACTCCACCGCTTCCTGGAGCAACATCACCAGCTGGCCGGTTTCGTTGTAGGCGCTGAAAAACTGCTCGGGGTTGTCGAGCTTGTACACGTTTTTCCAGCCGCCACCCGAGTGAGGCTTCATGAATACGGGCCAGCCCAGCTTCTCAAACGCGGCGTCCCAGTCCATCCAGTTTAGGTTGCGGAACGACTGATCTGAGGTGTCGTCGGGGCGATTTTTGGAGGGTAGGAGCAAGGTTTTGGGCACCGGTACACCCAGTTGCACAGCCAGCGCATTGTTGAAAAACTTCTCGTCGGCCGACCACCAGAACGGGTTGTTGACTACAGCCGTGCCGCCCAGCGCAGCATTTTTGAGGTAGGCGCGGTAGAAGGGCACGTCCTGCGAAATCCGGTCGATAATAACGGCGTAATCGGTTGGAACGCTTTGCTCAACTAGGCCAATCTGCACAAACTCGGCCTGTATGCCACTGGGTGCTTTCTCATTTACGCGGTCAACGAATGCCTGCGGAAAGCTGTTTTCCCGGCCGAAAAGAATGCCAATTTTTTTCATAGTGTTTTAGGGGGTTAGGGTCTTGATTAAGTAGGGCCTCTAGCCCGTCAGAACGCCATTCCGAGCTTGTCGAGAAATCTCGCGTGCTGATGAAAGATAGGAATTCTTACCAAGCGAGACTTCTCCCGCTGGTCGAAATGACATTTAAAAAGGGAGTTTTACGCTTCAATTTGTGCTAAATATTCCGGGAACATGTCGCGCCACACAGGCCAGTCGTGGGTGCCGTAGGGGCGGATGTCGAGCCAGTGGCGGATGCCCTTACGGTTCAGGATTTCCGACATTTCAATGTTTCCCTGCTTGCAAAAGTCGTCTACGGCTGAGCCCAGCACAATGCCCATCTGGTAGAAATTGTCGTCCTGCGCAGCGGGCATGTAGGCCGGCGGATTGTTAAAATACAGGTCGTCGTTGTGGTAGCCGCCCAGAAAGTTGCTGATATCAAACTTAGCGCCCATCGAAAACATGTGACTGACCTGGCTAGGGTGGCGGAAGGCGAAATTGAGCGCATGGTAACCGCCGAAGCTGCACCCGGCCACCGCTACTTTGGCCACGTTGTTTTCGCGTTGCAGCTGGGGCACCAGCTCCTCGGTCAGCATTCGGTCATAACGGATGTGGTTGTGCAGGCGCTCCTGGGGCGGCAGGTGCTGGCCGTACCAGCTGTAGCCATCCACGCTATCGACGCAGTAGAGGCGTATTTTGCCACTGTCGATCAACGGAGCAGCAGCATCTACCAACCCAAAATCTTTGGCCTGATAATACCGCCCACCGGAGGTAGGGAAGACGATAACGGGGTAGCCACGCTCGCCGAAAACCAGCATTTCAACGTCATGACCAAGCGCGTGGGAATAGAAGGGGCGGTAGGTTTCCTGCACGGAAAGAGGGAGTTGTGAAATGGAAAATCAGAAATATTCAGCTATAAACTTTCATTTCTCCGGGTAATCTACGGCTTGGAAGCGGAATAAAGTACCTTGCGGCCTTAAAATCGTTCGTGAAGCTATTCCCCGGCGAATGAATCAGCCTGCTTTCCTTCCTACGCAAAATACGGCCGTAACGGTGGTTCGCCGCTTGCGGCTGGCCTCGCGGGCCCTGCGGCGCACCGTCCGGTTTGATGTGGTGCTACCGCCCGGCTACGATGCTGCCGCCCCCGTGCCCTACCCCGTGCTCTACCTCAACGACGGGCAGGACCTGCGCCGCCTGCACCTGCCAGCCACGCTTAATGCGCTCTACCGCCACCAGGCGGTGCGGCCGTTTGTGCTGGTGGCCATTCAGGCGGGCGTGCGGGTGCAGGAGTACGGCACCGCTGCCTACGCCGACTACCTGGGGCGGGGCAGCCGCGCCAAGCACTACACCGAGTTTCTGCTTACCGAAATGCTTCCCTACGCCCAGGCGCGCTACCACGTGAGTGCCAATCCGGCGGAAGTAGTAGTGGCGGGCTTCTCCCTCAGCGGGTTAGCGGCGTTCGATTTTGTGTGGCACCACCCCGAGGCCGCGTTGCGGGCGGGCGCGTTTTCGGGCTCGTTCTGGTGGCGCCGCCGCGCCCTCGACCAGGGTTACACCGACGCCGACCGCCTCATGCACCTGCTCGTGCGCGAGGGCCAGCCCGCGCCCGGCCAGCAGTTCTGGTTGCAAACCGGCACCCTCGACGAAACCAATGACCGCAACAACAATGGCATCATTGATGCCATTGAAGACACATTGGACTTGGTGGTGGAACTGAAACGGCACGGACTTCACCCCAACCGCGACGTGCGCTACGTGGAGGTAATAGACGGCCGACACAACCAAGCCACGTGGGGCCGTATCCTGCCCGATTTCTTGCAGTGGGCCTTCGGGCCAGCGGAGGTAGGGAAGTGGCTCACGGCAGAAGAGCTACTAGGCCGCCGCCGCGTGTGGGGCAGCCCCAGTCGCTTGGCGCGGCACCGGCGGCGCCTGCGCCCACAGCCCGCAACCCTGCCGCCCTACCCCAACGCGGCCAGCCTCACCGATTTTCCTATGCAGCCCGCCATCCAGCGGCCGCAGCCGGGGCAGTATCCGGCATATTTCGATGCGTCGTATATCCCCCGCGTGCCAGTGGGCGCCAACCCCTTAGTGCAACTGGAGCAGCAGCTCCGCGAGGTGCAGCAGGTGGTGGGCCAACTCACCGACGAGCAAGCTCTTACCAACTACGACCCTGGCAAGTGGAGCATCAAGGAGGTGCTGCTGCACGTGCTGGATTCCGAAAGGGTGTTTGCCTACCGCGCCCTGTGCTTTGCCCGCGGCGAGCAACAAACCCTACCCGGCTTCGACCAGGACGCCTACGCCCCCGAGGCCGGTGCCAACAACCGGCCCCTGGCTGATATTTTGTCGGAATATGCCGCCGTGCGGAGCGCCACGCTGGTGCTGTTTCGCTCGTTCACGCCCGCGCAGCTAGATAGAGTAGGCTTCACGGCCAGCGGCCCCGTAAGTGTGCGGGCACTGCTGTTTGCCATTCCTGGCCACGAGGCGCATCACCTGCACATCCTGCGCGAGCGATACTTGCCACTGTTGCCGTAAAGCCCTACTTTGCGCACAACAAGGGCATATTTCTCCGCGTTAAGGGAGAAACTTAACCTGATTCTGCCACCCCTAACCCAGTGTACCATGGCCAAAGCACAAGACGCCCGCAAAGAGAAAAAGAAGGAGCCTGCCAAAACCACCAAGGAAAAAAAGGCTGCTAAAGACGAAAAGAAAAAGCTCCGCGACCGGGCAGAGTAGCGGTGAAGTTGTGAATGCAAAAAATCGTCTCTCATCCTGAGCGTAGCGAAGGACCTTCTCACGTTAGAACGACCATCGTAACAACGACTCGTCCAACGGGCAGAAGGTCCTTCGCAAGCTCAGGATGAGAGACGATTTTTTGCATTCACAACTTCACTATTTCGCTATTTCACAGTGTATAATACGGCTCTCGCTCCTTGTCGTGGTGGCGGATGTAGCCGTGGAGCGTGAGTTTGATGAGGGTGCGAAAGGCCCGTCGCTTCCCGATATTTAGCAGTTTCATATACTGCGGCAGCGTGATGCGCGTGTGCGTGCGTAGGTAATCCAGTACGGCCGACTCCTCTTTGTTTAGTGGCATCCACTCCACGCCCGTGCTTGGCTCACTTCGTTCTAACACCTTCTCGGTGAGGTTGCTGGCTTGCACGCTTTCATCTCGCACACGCACATAGCTGCGCCAGTCGCCATCGGCTACTTGGGCGCGGTGCGGCTTGCGCGGACTTTCCGGAACCGTTACAATCAGCACGATTCGGTCGTCTTCCTCTACCTCCTGAAAGCGCAAATCGGTAAGTGGCGGATCCACGAAGTGCTCGGCTGCTTGTCGTAACACGTAGATTTCCTCCTCCGCATCGCGCACGCCCACCACGCGCCCGTCGTCGTCGACGCCTACCAGCACCTGCCCGCCGTGCGTGTTGGCCAACGACGCCAGCGTGCGGGAAATACGCGTGGGGTGGGTAGTCTTCTTCTTGAATTCCAACCGCTCGCCTTCGCCTTGCTTAATTAATTCTTGCAGCATTTTCTTACGCTATTTGCTAGTAGCTGATGGCTGCTAGCCTTCTGTAAGTATGAAACGAAAAAAAGCCACTTTCCGGTCGGAAAGTGGCTTTTTCTTGCAGGCAAGCCTACTGGAAATTTAAACGATAAGCCAATAGCTAGCAGCCATCAGCTAACAGTTTAAAATTAGAAAGGCAGGTCGTTGTCGTCGTCGCCGGCGATGGGGGCAGCGGGTTGCGCCCGCAGGTTGGGGTTTTGGTTTTGCTGGGCAGGAGCAGCGGCGCGAGGTGCAGCAGCTGGCTGCGAGTAGCCACCACCAGCGGCCGGAGCCGAAGCACCACCCGAAGCAGCCTCTAAACGCCACGCTTCCAGGTTGGTGAAGTACAACATCTGGCCGTTTTTATTGAAACCACGACCACGCAGGTTGAAGGTCACTTTAATCTCGTCACCGATTTTGTAGGGGTCGATGAGCGCGGTTTTGTCTTGCACCAGTTGAAACTTGATATGCTCAGGGTACTGACCATCTATAACCTCCAGTACGAACTCGCGCTTGCGGAATTTCTCGCTCACCTGTTGCTCGTCGAAAATCTCGTGCAGGCGGCCGGTAGCATCGTAAGCCATAAAACAGAATATTAGGGAATGTGAAAACAGTTAATCAAACGTACGAAAAAAAACCGACGGCGGCCACGTCAGGCGGGTATCTTGTACGGGGTAGGAGCCGGGACTGGGCAGGATAGTTTGCGTACTTTTCGGCCGATTTCTCCCACTGTTTTTCGTCTGCTTATGTCTACTACCTGGGCGCTGGCCCTGCACGGCGGCGCTGGCACCATTGCCCGCGCCTCCATGACTGCCGAGGCCGAGCGCACCTACCGCGCCGCCCTACAAACGGCCCTCGAAGCCGGCGCCGAAGTGCTCCGCCGCCACGGCCCAGCCCTCGACGCCGTAGAAATGGCTGTGCGCAGCCTCGAAGATTGTCCCCTGTTCAACGCCGGCCGCGGGGCCGTGTTCACCCACGAGGGCCACCACGAAATGGACGCGTCTATTATGGATGGCCGCACCGGTCTGGCCGGGGCTGTGGCCGGCGTGCGCGCCGTGCAGAATCCCATCCGGGCCGCCCGCCTCGTGATGGAGCACACCGACCATGTGCTACTGGCCTACCCTGGCGCCGATGAGCTGGCCCGCCAGCACGGTCTGCCTACCCAACCCGCCGAGTACTTCTTCACCCAGCACCGGTACGACCAACTGCAAGAAGCGTTGGCAGAAGGAAAGATGCGCCTCGACCATTCCGAAGCGAAACAGCCCAACGAAGACACCAAAAAGAAAATGGGCACCGTTGGCGCCGTGGCCCGCGACCAGCACGGCCACCTAGCCGCCGCCACCAGCACCGGCGGCATGACCAACAAGCGCTACTCCCGCATCGGCGATTCGCCCATCATTGGCAGCGGCACCTGGGCCGACGACCGCACCTGCGCCATCAGCTGCACTGGCCACGGCGAATATTTCCTGCGTGCCGTAGTGGCCCACGACATTGCCTGTCTGATGGAGTACCGCGGCCTGAGCCTGGCCGAAGCCTGCCGCATCGTAGTACACGACAAGCTAGCCCCGGTAGGCGGCGAGGGCGGCCTGGTGGCAGTAGATGCTGCCGGCCACGTGGCCCTACCCTTCAACTCCGAAGGCATGTACCGCGCCAGCCTCACCGATTCCACTCCTATATATATAGGTATCTACGGCGACGAAGGGTAGGGGACGTATATAATAAGGAGTAGCATGTATGTGACCACTCCTTATTATATACAGATGCAAAGGCTAGTTTCAATTGTGTTCTGCCTTAGTTAATGCTTCTCGGACGAGAATTACGCTGTAGGCACTACATAGTAGAAATTGTGGTCATACATCCGATCTATCTGGTACAACCACTTCTTGTTTAATAATGCCAAAATTCCCTGTTCGATATCTTTTGAGGAGAAGTGCAGGTGTGGATAGTTCCAGCTAATAAATGACTCTATACGCCATTCGTCAAATCCTTGCCAATCCCCCCGAGAGTCAAAATCGATATCTATCTTAAGATCTTTGGTTTCAAAGTAGCAACCGATTCCATGAAAGAAATAAATAAGCCCTTCTATCTTACCCTTTCTGCCCATACAGGTGTTGCGTTCCATCTGTCCAATACGAGAAAAATCTAATTGATAAGCATCTCGTAAAGTATTGCAGAGACGATCAGCTTGCTGAATCCACTTCTCAATGCATATAAAGAGTTGTTGCTCGGCCTGCGTCAGAGAATCCCGTTCAGATATAGGTAGCGGATGAGGGAGCATCGGCAGGTCTTGCGTATGTTCCTCAATAGCTTCAATACTAAATTGTCCGACCTGCTCACGAAATGCAGTTCCAATAACGATGGACTCTCCTACCTGTACTGGTACATTAGCTCCCGCTGAAACGGAGAGTACAGCTTTCTTTGTTTGCCCAACCTGCATAGAGCCGGTAGAAATGGCTTTAACTTGAGCACCGAAAGCATAAGGGAGTGCTTCGGACCAAAAGCAGAGAAAAACATTTTCTTCCAACTGGTTCTGACCTTTCCATCTGGCAGGAGGGACAAGCGAAAAAGAGAGAATGCCATGAAGCAACATTACTTGGAAATAGTAGAGTAGAATCAAACAATATATTATAGAAGAATCTCTTTTCTAAAAGAAGAGCCGCCATTCTAATAGTCACTTAGAATGGCGGCTCTTTTTATAATACACGTTCGAATCTACATCTGCCCCGGCTGCTCGATACTCACCGTTTCGGCAAAGTTGGTTTTGCCGGCGTAGAATTTTCGCTCGTCAATGTCATACACGTTGCCTTTGGCCAGCACGTGCATCGTCATGTTCTCCACGGATAGCGCCGCGCCTTTTTTAACGACGGCCGCATTGTTGTGCTGAATGGTATGGCCATCCATGATGATGACCAGGTTGGAGCCGATAGTCTCGATGATGTTGCCGCCGGTGATGAGCACGCCCGTGTCTTCACCCAGCCCAATGCCAATGAGCTTGGGGTGGAGGCTCACGGCTTCAATGAGCCGGCCAAAGCGGCCGCGCTTCACGAAGTGCGAGTCAATCACCACGTCGTCGATCAGGCCCAGGCCGCTGCCGATTTTCACGGCGCCCTTCATCAGCGCATCCGGCACCGAGCCGCCCCGAATCATAATCTTCGACATGGCCATGGCCCCGGCGCTGGTGCCGGCCACCACAAAGTTCGACTCGCGGTGGTAGCGGGCGTTCAGGATTTCCAGGAACTCGCCTTCCCCAAACATCTCGCGCAACCGCGACTGGTTTCCACCGCTGAACATCACCACATCGGCGCGGCGCAGGCGCTCCAGGTACATGGGGATACGGGCGTGCTCGGGCGTGCGGATATCCATCACGCCCACATTGCGGCAGTTCAGCATGCCGAACGAGGAAACGTAGATCTTCCCGATTTCTTCCGGAATCATGGAGGCCGTGGTCACTACCTCTATGCGCGGGTCCTCCTTGCCCGACTCCTGCACCACACGGCGCAGGATGCCTAGCTCAAAAAAGTTGAGGTAATACTTTTTGCGCACACTAGCGCTGGAGTAGGTGCCTTTATCTTCGTTGCCACCGATGGCAATCAGCTTACCGAGGGGTTTTTGATTGTTCAACGTTACGACTGTTTTTTTATCAACTCACAAAATACAACGCACCGGTCCAGGCTGCAAGCATCGGGCCGGAGTAATGATGCCGGGTTTAGGGTTATCTAAGCAGCGCATCGAGGGTGTTAGTGGCTACGGCGTGGTAGTTGGGCCGTGCCTCCGCATAAATTTGCCGGGCGCGCTCCCGGCCGCCGGGGGTAGCCAGCACCGCCCGGTAGAGCGGCACCAAAAACTTACGCCGCCCCACTCGTACCAGAAACTGGTGCAAGGCCTCATCGGCAGGGGAGTAGCCAGCGGCCAGCGCCAGCGGAAACCACGCCGCCAGGATTTCGGCGTTGCCGGAATGGGTAAGGTCGAAGGTGTTGTCCAACTCCGCTAGTTGGGCGTGCGTCAGGGAGTGGGGGAGACCTTGCAGGAAGTGTACCCACTCGTGGCTGCTCCAGTCGGCAGTGGATAGGGTAGGAGCCGCTTTGCCCTCCATCCATTGTTGCCGGGCGGCATCCACTGTATCGAAGCGGGCGGAGGCTACGGGCGGCGCCACCCCCGGCACACCCGGACCGTTTATCCAGGCATCGAGCTGAAGCTTCTCTTCTAGTCCGGGCTCTTGGTCTAACAACGCTTGCCGCAGATAAGTTATGAAGCCCGCTGTATCCATGGACTGAAAGCTGTGGCGAGTGAAGTACTCCTTAATAAAGGAGTCGAGGCGCGGGCGGCCTATCAAGTGCTCTAAGGTGAGCAAAAAGTAGTCTCCCTTTTCGTAAGCAATTTCCGTCATGCCCTCGTCGGGGTCGCGCCCAGTTAGGTGCAGGTGCAAATGGGTGTCGGTACTGGTAGGGCCTAGTTCCGCGAAGGTATGCTGCAAATCGGTAAAGCCTAATACTTGCAACATATCGGCATACATGCGGCCATACAGCTGCTCCATAATACGCCGCTCGAAATACACCGTAAAGCCCTCATTCAGCCAAAAATCGTCCCACGTAGCGTTTGTAACCAGATTGCCCGACCACGAATGCGCCAGCTCGTGGGCTACCAAGCTGGTCAGGCTTCGGTCCCCGGCTAAAATCGTGGGTGTAACAAATGTTAAACATGGATTTTCCATACCACCAAATGGGAAAGAAGGCGGAAGTATCAACAAATCGTATCGACCCCAGCGGTAGGGGCCATACAAATCCTCGGCGGCGGCTACCATTTTTTCTAGGTCCACAAACTCGTGCGTGGCTAGGGGTAGAGTAGCCGGTTCAGCGTAGATGCCAGTGCGCTCACTTAGCGGCGCAAAGGCCAGGTCGCCGACGGCCAGCGCCATGAGGTAGGCCGGAATAGGGTAGGGCTGCCGAAACTGATAGCGCCCGGCCGCATCAAGCTGCTGCGGATTATCGGTGGCGCTCATTAGAGCCAGCAGGTGGGCGGGCGTTTCAATGTGCGCCTCGTAGGTGAAGCGCACACCCGGTGAGTCCTGACACGGCAGCCAGGTGCGCGCCAGAATGGCCTGCGACTGGGTGAACAGAAATGGCTGCTCGCGCCCGGCCGTTTGCGCAGGTGTCAGCCACTGCAAGGCTGCCGCGCCCGGCGTGGTGCAGTAGCGGATGGTCACGTGCTCGGTGGTTGGCTCCAGGGTAATGCGCAGTGCCTGTCCCAGCACCGGATCGGTGGGAGCTAGGCTGAAGGGAGTAGGCTTACCCTCGGGGCCGCCGAGTAGCACGGCCTCCACAAGTAGGTCGCGGGTGTCAAGGTAGAGCTCGGTGGCGCCGGCTGGATTGTGGAGCTGCCAGGTAGCATGACCCGCCAGGGTACGGCTGGCAAAATCAACACGCAGCTGTAACTGTAAATGACGAACGCCTACCTCGCCCAAACGGGCATAGCTGTGCGAGTCGGAAAGAGCGGGAACGAAAGAAGTCATAAAAGAAATAGAAAGCGGCCGACAGTCTAAGGGTTGTCGGGCCGCGTGGCGTGAGTACGGGTAGGGTATACGACTGGCGCGCCAAGCAGAGACGGAAGGCTACCATTAAAATGCGGAAGAACAACTGAGCGCCACACGTGCCGCAACACCCCCCAACGCTCAGTGAGACGACCTACTCATCCGGAGGGCCTGCCCAATTGTAGACTGAAGATGTGCGTGGGTGAGACAAAACTCCTACCTTGCATGTTGATGAGATGAGCCCTGCCTCGGAACGCAATAACCCTACGGTAGCGTTTGGAGTAGAACGGGCACGCGCCGCATCCGATGGTCAGGAATATAATTCCTTGGCATCTGACGGAGCTGCTATCATTTCTTCCACTTCACCGAATTCATGAAATCACTGTTTCACTCCGCTTTCCTGACCACACTGCTCTGCTGGCTTTGCGGCCTGACGCTCTTGGCGTCGGCTACCAGCTGCAGCCAGGAGCAGAAGGCGAAAGTTCAGGAGGCGCTACCCGGCGTACTCACCGGCAACCAGGGCCCGCAGCCCACGCTCGATAGCGTGTATGTGGCGCGCCAGATGCTGGCCGAACCCGCCTTCAAAAGTCAGCTCGACTGGGCCAAGAAGTTTTACAAAGCCCGCGACTACCGCCTGGGCTGGTTTAAAAACCACGAGGTAGTACCGCAGGCCAAGAAGCTACTTGAGGTCATCAACCAAGCCGGCGATGAAGGCTTGGATCCGCAGAAATACAAGATCAAAAACTTCGATAAGCTCTTTGCTGAGCTAGATAAAGCCCGTGGTGATACCACCCAGCGCAACAGCCTGGAGAAGCAAATCGACGTGGCTTTATCGGGTACTTACTTCACCTGGGCCTCCGATTTCTATCGAGGAACTGTAAATCCCCGAGAAGTTAAAAACATTGATTGGGACGTAAAACGCAACAAAATCAAGTTGCACAAGGCCCTCATGACCATTTTGCAAGAGCGCGAAAGCACGTATCCCTACTACGAGTTCGAGCCTCTGCACCCTGAATACGACCGGTTGAAAAAGGCGCTAGCTGAGTACCGCACTATCCAGCGAAACGGCGGCTGGCCTACCCTGCCGGCTGGTACCAAGCTGAAGCCAGGCGATACGTCACCGGCCGTGGCGTTGCTGCGCCGTCGCCTGCTCGATGAGCCGGGCACGCCTGCTCAAGGCGTTGCTACGCCTGTGCAGACGGTAGCCAACAATGGCCCATCCAATGGCCCCGCGCCGGCGCCCGCCGCCCAGCAATACGACAGCGAGTTGGTGGCTGCCGTGAAGAAGTTTCAGCAGCAAACCGGGCAGCGGACCGATGGTGTTGTAGGCGGAGAAACCCTGCGCTTGCTCAACATACCGCTCGACAAACGCATCGATCAGATCGTTCTGAATATGGAGCGCTGGCGCTGGATTCCGAAGCGTTTCGAGCAAAATTATCTGCTCGTAAACATCCCGGACTACAAGCTACATGTAGTGGAGGAAGGCAAGGAAGTGATGAACATGAATGTCATTGTGGGCAAGACTTTGAACGCAACGCCGGTCTTCAGCGACAAGGTGGAGTACGTGGTATTGGCCCCCTATTGGAATGTGCCGTTCAGCATTATCGATAAAGAAATGCGTCCGAAACTGGTGGCCAATCCGCAGGCCTACCTCGACCGTTTGGATATGGAAGTGGTGAAGGGTTGGGGTGCCAAAGCTACTCCCATCGACCCCACTACGGTGGACTGGGCGAACCTCACGCAGGCGAACTGGAAGTACACATTGCGCCGCCGTCCCGGTCCCAAAAATGACCTGGGTGACGTGAAGTTTATCTTCCCCAACTCCAACGATATCTACCTCCACGACACGCCCCACGACGAGCTGTTCAGCCAGACCAAGCGTAACTTCAGCCACGGCTGTGTGCGTGTAGCCGAGCCCATTAAGCTGGCCACCTACCTGCTGCGCAACAAGCCTGGCTACAATGAAAACACTATCCTGAGCACCATCGGAGAGCGGCAGGAAAAGTACATCACCCTACCCGAAAAACTGCCTGTATACTTGGTGTATTTCACGGCGTGGGTAGACGATGCCGGTCACCTGAACTTCCGCGACGACATCTACGGACACGACAAGAACCTAGCGAAAGAATACTTCAACTAGGGTCTTTGGATAGCTTCATCTTCAGTTGAACCTTCTCTATCGTTGCAGGGCTCAATAAAGCTGATAAGCCCTCTGACAGATTCGTTTCAGCTTAGAGTACCTGGACGCAAGAACGATTAGTTTGCGGGCCGCCGAAGGGAGAAAGAAGTTATTACAGTTTACCTCAAAGCCGACTGCGCGCATAGCGTCAGTCGGCTTTTTGCATGTAACCACAGTAACTATTCAATGGCAATAGTTACATCTGCTACTAATAAAATAAAGACGGCAAGTAAATAGGGAGGAATATGCAGATTACTCTTGTAAATACATATGTAAACTTCAGATTACTCTTGTAAATACATATGTAATCAAGATTAAGAAAGAGAATAGGTAGAGCATCGTGCTAGTGCAAACGCGTGGGTTGCGTACATTTGTGAAGCTGACACTACACTATTCTTGCAGCTTTGGTATGATCGAACGCATCCGGCAGATTCTGGCTACACGCGCACTGTCTCCTACGCAGTTCGCGGATACTATTGGTATCGGCCGGCCCGTAGTCAGCCACATCCTAAATGGGCGAAATAAGCCCAGCCTGGAGGTGATGCAGAAAATAATGGATGCTTTCCCTGACTTAGCACTGCCTTGGCTGCTGAAAGGAGAAGGCCCTATGCTGGCATCTGCGCCAGCCGAAGCAACTGCTACTACTACTAATACGCCGGAGACCGTTCCTACGATCGTAGCAAGCCCCAGTAAGAAAAAGCAGCGTGCAGCCGCCCTGGTTCCATCGGAGCCCAGCAGTCAGGCTGTAAAGCCCAAAAAAGAGCCTACAAGCGCTCCGCCCCAGCAAATAAGCGCTCCTGAGCGTGAAGAAAGCACTGTTGCCGCCCAGGTGCCCACTACCCCTGAGCTATCGGTTACACCGCCTGCACCAGTTGCGCCAGCAGCTTTAGAAGTTACTACGCTACCCGCCGCACTAGCCGCTACGCCTACTAATAAGGCTATTCGACGCATAATTATCTTCTATCAGGATGGTACGTTCACGGACTACCAGCCGGAGAAGTAACTTGTGCTATTTATGTTTCTTAGTAGATAATAGTTCTGATGTGGCAAGGATGTTGTTGAACGCTCGGAATTGTAATAATCCAATTTGGCAGGCTGGTTATTTATTCTCTATACCAGTAAATGGTTGTGGTGTGCTACAAGATGCTTGCAAGTGTTTCAATGCGTTGGCAAAATTGGTTGTGTCTGGTGCTTATTTGCTAAGTAAGCTCAGCTAACAGAATGATTATATGCATTTATATTTTGTTATTTTTCAGACACTTAATATACTTATGCGGAAGTGTGGCTTTATTGTTTATGCGTTAGTATGTAGTCTTATTTAATATTGAAATAGTTATATATTTTAGGTTGGTGGTTCCTCAGTGAAATGCATAGTAACAGTGCTAAAATCCTTGACAGTTAGATTGGCTTGTTAAAACAATAAATCCTACTCGTTTTATTTGGCCAAAGCTGTTAGTAGGTGTTTTTTATTATTGGCTGTCCCATTTCAACTTAACAAAAGTAACATGACTTTAGGAAGGGTCATCATAGGTCAACAGGGAGGACATTTGTTGACCAGTGACCAACAGCAGGCTTTCGTCAAGAAGCGGCGGAGAATAAGTGACTGTTGACTTTTGTAATAAGTAGCACTAGTGCTGGTTGGATATCAACTCAAGACAAAAGCTGATAAGCGTGAGAAAGTCCGGCTTGGCGTTATTCGCGTTGATGCTTACCTTTGGGCTATGAAAACGTCTCGCCTGTTTCTTCTGCTTGCTGCCAGCGCCACGCTGCTATTTGCTTCTTCTTGCGCGCAACAGCCCGATCCTGAGAAAGACCCCGATGCTGATGCTGCCTACAAGCGCAGCCACCGCCCCGAAATGTACCGTGAGGCGCAACGCAGCAACGTAAACTACTAACCTATCTTTTATCTGCCTTTATCGGCAGAGTTGGCTGTTATACAAAAAGCCCCGCCGGATCGACTCCGGCGGGGCTTCTGTATAGTAGGTGGTAGGACGTTTACTAATAAGCGCTAACCGGAGCCAAAGCAGGGATAGGCAACAGCGTAGGCAGTGTGATGGCCTGTAGCAATGGCTGTTCCAATAGGTCGGCCCAGGTGCGGAGGTAGAGTACTACATCGTCGCGCTGGTTGTGGCGCAGTGCGTTGCGCCGTTCCAGGGGTAAGGCACCGCGAATAACCGGATCGGAAAGGCGCTCTAGATGCGCGAGGTCCTGGCGGGTGAAGCCCGCTGCCAGCATTTCGTCGATGGTATCATCGATGGGTAGGCCGCTGGAAGGGCAATAGTCGATGAGCTGCCGCTCCCAGTCGCCGTAGCGCTGCATAGCCCGGCTATGGATTTCGGCTTTGGTGAGGTGGGTGATAGTCTGCGCTAGGTGGCCGCAGTTGCAGCTACCCATGTGGCCCCACTGGTAGGGCGCTTGCGTGGCCAGACGCTGTGCCGTGGCGCGCAACGCCTGAATGACGGGAAGAGTGCTGATAGCCATACAGAAATAGAAAAAGAGTGTTCGGAAATATAAGCCGATAGCCGGATTTTTTGTTTCCTTTTGACCCTACTGGGGCATAAAAAACCCGAACGCCTCCAGACGTTCGGGTTTTTTATGCCCCAGTAGGGTAGGAACCTGACGAGCTTAGCGCTGCCCGCCGCTGTCGCCTCGGAAGCGACGACGGTTGCCACCGCCACCGCTGCTGCCTGCCGTTGCGGGCCGATTGCCACCCGTAGCAGGGCGCGAGGAGCCACTGGCGCTAGGCCCGGCGGTGCGGCCAGCCGAACCTTGTCCTTGCCCACCAGAGCGCCCGCCTTGGCCGCTACCGCCCCGGCCGGGCCGCGGCGGACGCCCCGCCGGACCTTTGGGCCGCTGAATGTTTTTGCCGCTGTGCAGCATCACGGGCTCCACGCTGTTGGTCTTATAAGGATGCTCGAACACCACGTCAATCTGACGCTTAATCAGGCGCTGGATGTCCTGTAGGTAGGCGCGTTCCTCATCTTCCACAAACGACAGCGCCATGCCATCGGCGCCGGCCCGGCCCGTGCGCCCAATGCGGTGCACGTAGGTTTCAGGCTCGTTGGGCATTTCGTAGTTGACAACGTGCGTCAGCTCATCCACGTCGATGCCGCGGGCGGCAATATCAGTGGCTACCAGCACGCGGGTAGTGCCGGCCTTGAAGTTGCTGAGCGCCCGTTGCCGATGGTTCTGCGACTTGTTGCCGTGGATGGCTTCGGCCGGAATATTAGCCTTTGCCAGCGTCTTCACCACGCGGTCGGCGCCATGTTTGGTGCGGGTAAATACTAGCACGCGGCGGATATTTTTATCGGCCAGCACGTGCTCAAGCAAGGCAGGCTTGTCATTTTTTTCCACCAGATACACGGCCTGCGATACCGTATCGGCAGTGCTCGAAACGGGTGTTACGGCTACCTTCACCGGGTTGGGACGCAGCAGCGAGTTGGCCAGCTCTTGAATCTGACCCGGCATGGTAGCCGAGAAAAACAGCGTTTGCCGCTTGGCCGGCAGCTTGGGCAGAATGCGCTTGATGTCGTGAATAAAGCCCATGTCCAGCATGCGGTCGGCCTCGTCCAGCACAAACACGTCGAGATGGCGCAGGTCCACGTAGCCCTGGTTCATGAGGTCGAGCAGGCGGCCAGGAGTGGCAATCAGCACCTCTACACCGCGCCGCAACGCCTGCGTTTGGGGCAGCTGGCCTACTCCGCCAAAAATAACCGTGTGGCGCAGCTTCAGGTGGCGGCCATACGCCCCAAAACTTTCCCCGATCTGGATGGCCAACTCGCGGGTAGGCGTGAGTACCAGGCAGCGAATGCGGGAGTGCGAATGCTGCGCTACCTGTGCCGTTTGGTGCAGAATCTGAAGAATAGGAACTGTAAAGGCGGCTGTTTTGCCGGTACCGGTTTGAGCCACACCCAGTAGGTCGTGGCCTTCCAGCACCTGCGGAATTGCCTGCGCCTGAATAGGGGTAGGCGTCGTATACCCTTCCTCGTGCAAAGCGCGCAGGATGGGGTCAATCAGATTGAGTTCGTCGAAGGACATTAAAAAAAGTAGGAAAATGCCCGTTAACGGGCCACTGGCCTCAGGCCAGCGCGTGAATAGAGCCCGCAAAGGTCGGAAGGTTTGCGGTAGAAATTGGTGCGCACCAGAAAATCAGGCAGAGCCAGACCACCAATGCGGGTGCAAGCGGTAACAGGAAAGCGAGCGTTGTACTTGATTAGCAGCCTGCTATCGACAGCAAGAGGTAGAAAGCTGCGGGCATTGCCGCCGTATCTACCGCAACACGACAAGCTACCGGCCGTTTTTGTTCGTATTGGCTGATAAGCTTTCACGAACCATTTTTTTGCCTTCCATGAAAATAACTGATCGAAAAATCGCTTACGATGGTCACTACAAGCTCAGCAAGCTAACAGTGCAGGACGGCGACAAAGAATTGCAACGAGAGCGTTTTGAGCCTGGGCAGGCCGTGGCCGCGTTGGTTTTCGACACGCAAAAGGAAAAGTTTCTGCTGGTGCAGCAGTACCGGGTAGGCGCCGAGGCCGACGTGCTGGAAATCGTAGCGGGCATGATAGACCCAGAGGATAAAAATCCCGAAGAAGCGCTGCGCCGCGAAATACAAGAGGAGCTAGGTTACCCCGTTGATGCACTGATACCTATTGCCGAAGTGTATGCTTCTCCCGGTAACTCAGCCGAGCGGCACTATATCTACTACGCCGAAGTCAGCAAGCAAACAGGAACTGGCGGTGGTATCGCCAGCGAAAATGAACACCTCGAACTCGTGGAGTTGACAGCAGAGGAATTATATAAGGAAAAGCCTCTGGACGCGAAAACACTACTGGCAACACAATGGCACCAATTGTTTAAACAAAAGGATATATAATATTTTCTATTTATTTAGTGCAACATTTGTATAAAAACCGAAATCCCGTGTTACCTGATGGATTAGGTGACACGGGATTTTATTGTCAGATCAAAATCTACTTTATTATTTATTGGGTGTTTACTACATACTCAAAGTCTTGCTTGAGCTTTGCATCGTTAAGTGTCACATATACAGTATGTTGATCATAAATTTTAACAAATGGTATACTGCGTTTACTCATATATAAGTCACGATTCCAAAATCGGCCTTGCCCTTCTGGTAAAGAAGGTACGGCTAGCAATTCTTTGCCAGCTTTATCACGAGCGGTAACGCTGAGTAGAGCTGGGTCGGCGTTCTGTGCGCCGCGCCGATACATAGTAACTAACAGCATTCCACCAGCCGGTAAGGCCTGAAACTTGCGTTGGTAGGTGCTATCAGCCCAGTTATTCATTCGGCGCAGTTCCGTGATTTCTGTGAGCAGCTCGGCGTAGGGACGATAGGCCAGACGCGTGACGGAGGCCGTTACTTCAGCTTCCTCATCGGTGTTTTTGGTGACGTTGAGAACGTAAGCACATTCTTCGTCTTTCTTAGGACGTAGATATTTTTTGCGCGGCGTGCCCGGTAGCATTTGGGCAGAAGCTTCAAAGCTTAGGAATAAAGCGAATAGAAAGAAAAACTGCTTCATGAAAAAGGATAAAGAGAAAGCGGTAAGCAGCCCATATAGCATGGGCAAAATTAGAAAAGAGCAAATTGAGTGCCTGATGCGTGTCCTGTAGCTGTAAAATGCCCCAGTGAATGTGCTTGTAATAAAAAGACCCGTTCTTGTAATAGTGGCACTTCGCCATTCTATCATATAATGATATGCTCCTTACAATTACTACCACCCACCAGCCTGCTACTGATCTGGGCTACCTATTGCATAAGAATCCCGCCCGCTTGCAGTCGGTGGATATTGCCTACGGGCAGGCGCACGTGTTCTACCCCGAAGCCACGGCCGAGCGTTGCACCGCCGCCCTGCTGCTCGACATCGACCCCATCGCGCTGGTGCGCAACCACCGGGGCCCGACCGGCGAGGGCTTTGCCCTGGAGCAGTACGTCAACGACCGGCCCTACGCTGCGTCATCGTTTCTGAGCACGGCCCTGGCTAAAGCGTTCAACACGGCCATGAACGGCACCTGCAAGGACCGCCCCGAGCTGCCCGACGTTTCGTTGCCGCTGGAAGCCACCGTGGCGGCCCTACCCGCCACTAGCACCGAGCAACTCCGCCGCCTGTTTGCACCCTTGGGCTACGAGATAGAAGTGGAGGAGCATCCGCTCGACCCGACCGTGCCGCAGTGGGGCGCCAGCCGCTACCACACGCTGCGCCTGCGCCACTCGGCCCTGCGTCTGCGCGACCTGCTGAGCCACCTTTACGTGCTCATTCCGGTGCTCGACCGTGGCGACAAGCACTACTGGATAAGTCAGGACGAAGCCGAAAAACTGCTGCGCCGCGGGGCCGAGTGGCTGCCCCAGCACCCCGACCGGGAGTTTATTACGCGGCGCTACCTGCGTTTTGCGGAGTTTGTCAACCCTACCCTGAAACGGCTATTGGCCCTAGATGCCGAGGCGTCGGATGATGCGTCGGAACCGCTCGCCGAACTAACCGCTATTTCGGATGCTACAGGAACGGCTGCCGCTGAAACCGCCGCCAAGCAAAACCTGCACGACTTGCGCCTGGACCGCGTGGCGGAGGAAATCAAGGGGATTGGCGCCACGTGGGTGCTGGATTTGGGTTGCGGGGAAGGTAAGCTGGTGCGCCGGCTGCTGAAAAACCCAAAAATCGAGCACATTCTGGCAATGGACGTGTCGTGGCGGGAGCTAGAGCGGGCGCAGCAGCGTCTGCACGTGGCCGAAATGCCCCCGCGCCAGCGCGAGCGGCTCACGCTCACACAAGGCTCCCTACTCTACCACGACCCGCGCCTGGCCGGCTACGATGCGGCCGCCGTGGTCGAAGTCATCGAGCACCTCGACGAAAGCCGACTGGCAGCATTTGAAGAAGTGGTATTTGCCCGCGCCCGCCCCGGCGCTGTGCTCGTCACCACCCCCAACGCCGACTACAACCAGCGCTACGAAACCCTCGCCGCCGGCGACTTCCGCCACCACGACCATCGCTTTGAGTGGACGCGGGCGCAGTTCACCACCTGGGCCGAAGGTGTGGCCGAGCGCCACGGCTACCGCGTGCGCCTGGAGCCATTGGGCCCGGCAGAGGCGGAGGTAGGAGCCCCGTCGCAGCTGGCTGTATTTGAGGTAGGGTAGGAGAGTTGGTTGGACTACAGGCTAATGATAGTGTCGTCTCCGGCCGCGTAGCGGCCATAGGTTTGTAGGGAAGGCACGAACTTCTATCACTAAGATTTACGGCCTTGAACCTCGTCCGGCCAATCTAATAAGCCGCCATTCTTTGTATAAACTCCATCTCGTAGAAATCGATCAATAAAAGTTGCAAGCGAATCAGTCAGAGTAACATTCATATGGTGAATCTGATAGCCAGAAGATTGAGAAGTTAGCTCAACCTCCCATATATCACAATAAGTCAAATACTCGGCTACATAAAACTGTTGAGGCTCAAACTCTCGCTTCTGCTCAAGTATTTCTTCAAGCGGAATAATTCGAAACATATCCTCGGCTGATTCAAAGCCATTGCAAAACGAGTAAAACGCTTTGAAATCAGTTGGGAGAGTCAAGCTCATTTCCTGCTCAAATTGTTGAATCAGTTGCTTACTCGCGCCAGGATACAGTGTGATATCTGTTTGACTCAGATTAGCTTTGAGCGTCGAGAGTAACCCGTGAATTGTCATTCTATTCAGGTGATAAACGGATAATGACCTGTTGCCAAGGCGCCGTCTGTCTCTATTTCCTTTTGTCCTCTATATGCCCCAAGATACCCTTAAGCTCCCCGAGCTCTCCCTGGTTTTGCTCATCGGCACCTCAGGAGCAGGCAAAAGTACGTTTGCGCATCGCTTATTTCAGCCCACGGAAATTGTATCGTCGGACCGGTGTCGAGCTTTGGTATCCGATGATGAGAACAACCAGGCGGCTACGTCAGATGCCTTTGCCTTGCTGCACTACCTGGTAGGGCTGCGCCTGAAGCGCGGTCTGCTGACGGTGGTAGACGCCACCAACGTGCAGCCCGAAGCCCGCAAAACCCTCGTGCAGCTGGCCCGCGATTACCATGTGCTACCCACCGCCATCATCCTCGACGTGCCCGACCGCGTGGCCGAGGACCGCAACCGCCAACGGGCCGAGCGTCAGCACTTGGGCCGCCACGTAGTGCCCCAGCAACGTCAGCAGCTGCGCCGAAGCCTCAAAATGCTCCGTCAGGAGGGATTCCGCCACATCTACCACCTGCGCGGCCCCGGGGAAATTGACGGCGTGCAGGCCATTGTGCGTGATCCGCTCTACAATAACCGCAAGCAGGACACCGGCCCGTTCGACATCATCGGCGACGTGCACGGCTGCTACGCTGAGCTGGTGCAGCTGCTCACGGAGCTGGGCTACGTAGTAGAGGAAGAGCCGGTGACTGATGCGCGGGATTTGGGCGTGCGCGTGACGGCGCCGGCCGGTCGCCGTGCCCTGTTTTTGGGCGACCTGGTAGACCGGGGGCCGGCCTCGCCGCAGGTGCTGCGGCTGGTGATGCGCATGGTGCAGGACGGCGTGGCCCTGTGCGTGCCCGGCAACCACGACATCAAGCTGCTGCGCTACCTCAACGGCAAAAACGTGAACGAACAGCACGGCTTTGCCGAAACCGTGGCCCAGTTGGCCTCGGAGACGGATACATTTAAAGCGCAGGTGCGCCAGTTTTTGGATGGGCTGGTGAGCCATTATGTGTTGGACGGCGGCAAGCTGGTGGTAGCCCACGCTGGCATGCGCGAGGAAATGCAGGGTAGGGGCTCGGGGGCCGTGCGGGCCTTTGCGCTGTTTGGCGAAACCACCGGCGAAATCGACGAGTTTGGCCTGCCCGTGCGCTACAACTGGGCCGCTGAGTACCGCGGCCGCGCCATGGTGGTATACGGTCATACGCCCGTGCCCGCACCTGAGTGGCTTAACAACACCATCGACATTGATACCGGCTGCGTATTCGGCGGCCGCCTTACTGCCCTGCGCTACCCCGAGCGGGAGTTGGTATCGGTGCCGGCGCAACAAGTGTACTGCGAGCCGGTGCGCCCATTGATAGCTGTCGGCTCTCAGCCGTTAGCCTCTTCTAAAACGAACTCGAACGACGAGCTATCAGCTGATAGCCAGGTGCTAACAGCGCAACAGGAAAGCGACGACCTGCTCGACATCCGCGATGTGATGGGTAAGCAGATCATCCAGACGCGGTTGCTGCCTTCCGTCACGATTCGGGAGGAAAACGCGGTGGCGGCGCTGGAGGTGATGTCGCGCTTTGCCCTAAACCCAAAGTGGTTGCTGTACCTACCGCCTACCATGTCGCCCACCGAAACCTCGGCGCTGCCCGATATGCTGGAACACCCCGCCGAAGCCTTTGACTACTTCCGCCGCCAAGGCCTGGAGCGGGTAGTATGCGAGGAAAAGCACATGGGCAGCCGCGTAGTGTTGGTGCTGGCGCGCAGTGAAGACGCCGCCCGGCGCCGCTTTGGGGTGGTAGGCGAGGGGCCGGGCAAGTGCTACACCCGCACCGGCCGCAACTTCTTCACCAACGAAGCCCTGGAAGAAGCCTTCCTCACACGTCTGCAGGATGCCCTCACGGCAAGTGGCTTCTGGGAACGGTTCCAGACCGATTGGGTGTGCCTAGATGCCGAGCTGCTACCCTGGTCGGCCAAGGCGCAGGAGTTAATTAAGACGCAGTATGCCGCCGTGGCGGCCGCCGCTACCGCCGCCCTACCCCTGGCCGAAGCCGCCCTGGCGCAAGCCGCTACCCGCAGCCTCGATGGGGTAGAAGCCCTGCTAGCCCGCACCTCAGCCCGCCGCACCGCCGCCGACCACTACGCCGATGCCTACCGCCGCTACTGCTGGCCCGTGGAGAGCCTCGCCGACCTGCGCCTGGCGCCCTTCCACCTGCTCGCCACCGAGGGCCGCACCTACTTCGACAAGGACCACGCCTGGCATATGGAAACCCTGCGCGCGATGTGCCTGGCCGATGAAAGCCTGCTCCGTGCCACGCCTTACCGTGTGGTGCACCTACAGGATATTACTGACGTGGACGCCGCCACCCAATGGTGGCTCGACCTCACGGCCAGCGGCGGTGAAGGCATGGTCGTAAAGCCCTATGACTTCATTTCGACCACTAAAAAAGGCCTCATCCAACCTGCCCTCAAGTGCCGCGGCCGCGAGTACCTGCGCATCATCTACGGCCCCGACTACCTCCTGCTTGGCAACCTGGAGCGCCTGCGCGAGCGAAACGTGAAGTCCAAGCGCAACTTGGCTCTGCGCGAGTTCACCCTCGGTGTGGAAGGTTTGGAGCGTTTCGTGGCCGGTCAGCCGCTGCGGGCGGTGCACCAGTGCGTATTTGGCGTACTGGCGTTGGAAAGTGAGGCCGTGGACCCACGGTTGTAGGTATGTAGCGGCTACCCGCAAGATCCGCAGTAGAAAGCTCATCACTTCACTATTTTTTCTTTCTGGCTCATGCACGCCCGCATCCAAACCGCCCTCCAGCAGCTTGAAGTCCGGCACCATATCCGTATCCTCTACGCTTGCGAGTCGGGCAGCCGGGCCTGGGGTTTTCCCTCGCCTGATTCCGACTACGACGTGCGCTTTCTCTACAGCCACTCGCCCGACTGGTACCTGACCCTCGACGCCGGCCCCGACACGCTCAACTTTCCCGTGGACAACGAGCTGGACCTAGCCGGCTGGGAGCTGCGCAAGGCCCTGAAGCTGCTGCGCGGCGGCAACGCGGCCTTGTTCGAGTGGCTACAGTCGCCGGTGGTGTACCGGGAGGCGCCTGGGTTTCGGGAGGCGCTGGGCCCCTTGCTGCCGGCGTGCTGGAACCCGCGGGCCGGGCTGCATCATTACCTGGGCCTGATGCGGCGCGGGGTAGAGGACGATCTGACCAGCCAACATGTACGCCTGAAACGCCTATTCTACGCTCTGCGCTCCGCGCTGGCTGCGAGTTGGATTCGGCAACGCCCTGATGAGGTGCCGCCGATGGAGTTCCGGCCGCTCCGTGAGCTATTGCCAGCCGCGCTGCACAGCGTAGTAGACGAGTTACTCGCCCGCAGAGCCACCGCTGACGACAAAACCACTGTGCCCCGTCCGGCCATGCTAGTCGAATATCTGCAAGCTGAGTACGAAGCTACCCTAGCCGCCCACGAAACTCTACCCGTCACTCGCCAGCCTGACCCCACGGCGGCGCTAGACGCGCTGTTTCGGGCGTGGCTACCGGACGCGGGCACTATGTAGAGACGCATATTCGCGTCTCGGCGTCAGAACAACCGGACGCATTTATGGTAGAATCACGCCGCCGTTTTCCACCAGAACAGCCCGCTCTAATTAAATAACATCAGCAACGACGAGACGCGAATACGCGTCTCTACACCGCCCATGACTATTGCCGACCTGCGACAACGCGGCCTGCTTCTCTTCGAAGCCATCAGCGGCAGCCGCGCCTACGGTACCCACCTGCCGCACTCCGACACCGATCTGAAAGGCGTGTTCATCCTACCCGAAACCGAGTTCTACGGCCTCGACTACGTGCCGCAGGTGGCTAATGATACCAACGACAAGGTATTTTACGAGCTGCGCCGCTTCGTGGAACTGCTGCTCAAGAACAACCCTACCGTGCTAGAGCTGCTCGGTACTCCCGAGGACTGCGTGGTGTATAGGCACCCGCTGTTTGCGGCGTTTCGAGCCGAAGATTTCCTCTCGAAGCTGTGTCGCCAGAGCTTTGCCGAATACGCCGTAGCGCAGATCAGGAAGGCGAAAGGACTAAACAAGAAAATCAACCATGCTGAGCCGCCTAGCCGCAAATCAGTGCTGGATTTCTGCTACGTGACGGTGGGTGCAGGCGCGCAGCCGGTAGCCATCTGGCTGGAACGGCGCGGCTACGGGGCCAGTCAGTGTGGCTTGGCCAATGTACCACACCTCACCGACTTGTATGCCCTATTCGTAGACAAAACTCCCGACCAGCGTCACGGCTACCGCGGTCTGGTGCGCGACCCCTATACCTCGCAGGACGTGCAGCTCTCGGCTGTGCCGAAAGGGGAGGTGCCGGCGGCCTACCTCAGCTTCAACCGTAACGGCTATAGCACCTACTGCCGCGTGTACCGCGAGTACAAAGAATGGGAGCAGAAGCGCAACCCCGAGCGCTACCAAAACACCGTGCAGCACGGCAAAAACTACGACGCTAAAAACATGCTCCACGTGTTTCGGCTGCTGCGCATGGCCGAGGAAATTGCCACCGAAGGCCGCCTGCACGTCCGCCGCCCCGACCGGGACTTCCTCCTACAAATCCGCCGCGGCGAGTTTGAGTACGAGCAATTGGTAACCGAAGCCGAAACGTTGGTAGAACGGGTGAATACCGCCTTTGCTACCTCCACGCTACCCGAAACGCCCAACAGAGAAGCAGCCGAGCAACTGCTGATTCAAACGCGGCGGGCGTGGTACACTATGCGTCAGCACCCGGCATAGAGACACAATATACTGCCTTGTCGTTAAACGACTTGCGACAGCATCATTCGCATAAACACCATCAGCAACGGCGAGATAGAAGATATTGCATTTCTACATAGTAAACAGCCATACAATAAGGTAGGGCGCCCAGCACGAGAAGTGTCTCTCGCGTTGGGCGCCCTACCTTATCGTATGGCTATGCCTATGACGGTACTAGAAGCGGCGGGCGCGCACTGTGGAGCGGAGCTTGTGGCTGCGTTTCTTGTGGAAGAATTTCAGGCCCTTACGATTTCCCTTCCGGAAACCTCTGTACACTTTGTAGCTCGGGCGGTGCGTATATACGCGGCCTTTTGCTTTGGCCCGGGCATAGCGCGTGCCGGGATTAGTGGCCTCAGCAGGCTGAAGCCCACTTAGCAAAAACAAGGCGAAAACGAGCAGCAGGGCTTTGTACATGCGAGCAGAGAGAGTATGATGAGAGTAACAAAGAATAGAACTCTGATAAGAGTAGAAAATTGCGTGCCAGATCCCCAGGGAATAAGAAATAACACGGTGCGGCCTTTTCAAAAATGAAAAGCCTCCCGGGTGGAATCGGGAGGCTTTTAGTCGTAAGGCGTGCCTGGCCAGGCCGGGGTGGGAGCAGCGGGCCGGCGACTTACGAGTGGACGACCGACCGGGTGGATTCTCGGACAATCAAGCGCGTGGGAATTTTAACGGTAGAGGGTGGGGCAGCTTTTTGTTTCTTTTCAATCAGTTCAATCAGGCGTTCTACGGCTACCTGCCCTATTTCCTGGGCAGGCTGCACGACGGTGCTGAGCGCCGGGTTTAGAAGGTCGGCAGCGTTGAGATTCGTGAAGCCAATCAGCGATACGTCGTCGGGAATGGCGATGCGGCGCTGATGCAGCGACGCCAGGCAGCCCAGCGCCAACCGGTCGCTGGCTGTGAAAAAGGCGTCGGGTGGGGTAGGGAGGGCCAGTAGCTCGTCCACCATCGGCCCGGTTTCGTCCTGCCCGAAGCTGCCGTAGCGTACCAGAGCCTCATCGTAGGGTAGGCCGTATTGCTCCAGGGCGGCACGGTAGCCGGCCAGGCGTTCCTTCGTGATGCTCAACCACGGCGGAATAGTAAGGTGAGCAATACGCTGACGACCAGCTTTAATTAAGTGTTCGGTGGCAGCAAAGGCCCCACCAAAGTTATCGGCCACAATGCGCGTAGTATCCAGCTCGTGCGATACCCGGTCGAATTGTACAATGGGTAGGCCCTGCTCCTGCAACGCCCGCAGGTGCGATACATCGGAGGTTTCGCTGGATAAGGAGATAAGCAAGCCGTCTACCTTCCGGTCCATGGCCTGCTGCATGTTGGCCGCTTCCCGCTCGTACGACTCCTGACTTTGGAAGATAATGACGTGGTAGCCCCGGTTGTAGGCAATGGCCTCAATGCCGTTGATGGCCTGCGAAAAGAAGTAATTGGCAATCTGCGGCACAATCACGCCAATGGCCCGACTACGATTTTCCTTCAGGCTGAGCGCAATAGGGTTGGGGCGATAGTTCAGCCGCTCGGCATACTCCAGCACCAACTCTTTCGTCTCCTGATTTATCTCGTAGCTACCCCGCAACGCCCGCGAAACCGTGGAAGTTGAGATGTTCAGAGCGCGGGCGATATCCTTTATAGTGACGGTACTCAAAGTAGACTATACTTCTAAAATGCAATTTTAAGGAGAGGGGTAGATGGGATTGAGGGTAGGGGTAGAAGAGCGGGAAAAAGGCTTCGGGAGCAAATCTAACAACTTATTGCATAACAACAACTCGCTTTGACATCGTTCCCGGCAACGTTTGCGGTAATAAATGCTCGCAAGCGTTTTCTTTCCTTGATGCTGCAATGTAATCTTAAAGAGCCGGGTTATGCACCCAATCTCAAAAAAAATATCACTGCTTCTCAGAATAGGTACGAAATCGTTTACTCCACTTCAGGGCCAGTGCCAAGGCCATTTTTACTGCAACGGCTCACGCAAAGTTGCACTAGCATGGTAGGCAAATTTTCGCGCATCACTCCAATTCCTACTCTTATACATTCTGGTTTCATGAAAAAATATCTACTGTCGCTCTGGCTACTGCTGGGGATAGTGTCGCTGGCTGTAGCCCAGCAACGACAGGTAACGGGCGTGGTACGCTCGGCGGATAAGGCTGAGGCCTTACCTGGCGTAACGGTAGTGGAAGTAGGTACCACCAACGGTGCTACCACCGACGGCGAAGGACGTTTTGTACTGACAGTAGCCGGACCCGCTGCTAAGATTCGCCTAAGCTACATCGGGTTTGTGTCGCAAGACGTGACGGTGGGCACGCGCAGCAGCATCACTGTAGAGTTGCGCGAGGACTCCAAGGCCCTCGACGACGTGGTGGTAATCGGCTACCAGGCCGTGCAGCGCCGCGACGTAACAGGGTCCGTGTCGTCGGTTAGTGCGCAGCAAATCAAAGATATACCCGTTAACTCGGCCGCTGATGCATTAGCCGGCCGCTTGGCCGGGGTGCAGGTTACGGCCTCCGAAGGCCAGCCGGGTTCCGATGTGCGGATCCGGGTACGGGGTGGCGGTTCTATCACACAAGACAACTCGCCGCTGTACGTGGTGGACGGGGTGCAGGTGGAAAACGCCTTATCGGTACTTTCTCCGCAGGATATTGCCTCCGTTGACGTCCTGAAGGATGCCTCGGCTACGGCTATCTACGGCGCCCGCGGTGCCAACGGCGTAGTAATTATCACGACCAAAAATGGCCGCGAGGGTAAAACAACGGTGTCCTACACTGGCTTTGCTGGCGTCCGCACCATCACCAAAACATTGGATGTTCTGAATCCGGCGGAGTACCTCGACTACGCTTACGAGCGCTCAGCACTGTCGGGGGCTAGCTACCTGAGCGGATTCAGGACCCGCTTTGGCAGTTCCAACTTCACCAGCGATACACTGAACCTGCTGCGTAATTCGCCCTTCCTCGACTGGCAGGATCGGGTGTTTGGCCGCCGCGCTTTCCAGCAGACACACAACCTGACGGTTTCGGGTGGTAGCAAGAGCACTACCTACTCTATTAGCCTGACAGATAACGAGGAGAAGGGTATTCAGTATGGTTCTGACTACAATCGCAAGCTGGTAAACTTTCGCTTCGACCACAAAGCCACCGATAAGTTCCGCATTGGCTTCAATACGCGTTTCAATAACCAGGTAGTGAAGGGTGCGGGCACTTCTACCAACGGCGCTACCACTACCTCGCGCCTGCGCAACGCGGTTACCTACGTGCCATTAGAGACGACGGGTACCACTGCTATAAACCCCGCCGACCTAATCTTCGACGACGATTTGTATAACAACTCGGGGCAGCTGGTGAATCCCATTCTGGCCATCGACAACGAGTACCGCCAGGATAAGCGTTTGCTGATCAACCTCAGCGGCTACGCCAGCTATAACTTCACCAAAACGCTGCAGTTCCGCTCCACGGTGGGGTACGATAATACCAACCGTCGCATCGAATCTTTTAACGGCCAGTTCTCGCCCAGTATCCGCAGCAGCAACTACGCTAACCTGCCCTTTGCCTCCATTGCGACGAGTGTGCTGGGTACGATTAATAACTCAAACGTACTGACGTATTCCCTCACCAAAGGCAAACACGCTTTCGATGCGTTGGTGGGGGAAGAAATTTACCAGCAGCTGCAAACTTCGCAAAATATTCAGACCAACTTCCTACCCCTGGAAATTACGGCCGATAAGGCCATCAATAACATCAACCAGGGTGTGCCGCCCACGGGCTACACACAGCCCTACCCCTCCACTGACCAGCCCATCAACTCGCGGTTGCTCTCGGGCTTTGGCCGCCTGAACTACAGCTACGACGATAAGTACCTGCTGACGTTCACGTTCCGGGCCGACGGCTCATCGAAGTTTGCGCCCGGCCGCAACCGGGTAGGCTACTTCCCGGCTGCTTCAGCGGCGTGGCGGATTTCGCGCGAGTCATTCATGCAGAATTATACCTCCACCATTTCGGATCTGAAGCTGCGCCTGAGCTACGGTTTGGCCGGTAACAACCGCATCGGCGACGGTCTTTATTTCTCCTCTTTCACACCAGGCAATGCGCAGTACGCTCTAGGAGGAATTGTGCTGCCCGCTACTTCGGCTACCTCACTGGCTAATCCCAACCTGAAGTGGGAAACTACTGCCTCCAGCAACGCGGGCCTCGACCTGAGCCTGTTCAACAACCGGGTGCAGCTTACGGCCGATGTGTACTACAACAAAACCCGCGACTTGCTGATTAATCTGTCGATTCCCTCTTCCTCGGGCTACCCTTCGCAGCTGGTCAACGTAGGGGCTACCTCGAACCGCGGTCTGGAGTTGCAGGCTACCGCCACGGCGGTGCAAACCAAGAACTTTACCTGGACCACCAGCGCCAATATGTCGTTCAACCGGGGCCGGGTAGAAAGCCTCGGGCCGCTACAGGCACTACCACCGCAGTATTCGGGCTGGGCGAGCACCGCTATTTCTTCCGACTACTTGGTGCGGGTAGGACAGCCGGTGGGGCTTATGTACGGTTACGTAACCGATGGCTGGTACACCACCGACCAGTTTGAAGGCTACACCAACGGAAGGTGGGTACCTAGGAACGATGTGGCAAGCGACCAGGGGGTAATTGGTGCCGCCATTGCGCCGGGCTCGCTACGTCTGAAGGACCTCAACAAAGACGGCGTGGTGAATGAGCAGGACCGCACGGTAATAGGCAATGCCAACCCTAAGTTTACGGGTGGTCTGAACCAGCAGTTTTCCTACAAGAATTTCGATGCCAGCATCTTCCTGAACTTCGTGTATGGCAATGATGTGTACAACGCCAACAAAATTGAGTTCACCTCCTTCCTGGCGCAAAACACACAGAGCAACGGGTTGGGTATCCTGGCCGACCGCTACCGCACAATTGACGCCAGCGGCCAGAACATCACCGATCTAGCTACGCTGGATGCCGTGAACCAGAATGCCAAGATCTGGTCGCCCCCGCGTCAGTTGCTGGCGCACTCTTGGGCTATTGAGGATGGTTCGTTCCTGCGCATCAACAACGTTACGCTCGGCTACACACTGCCGAAGGCGCTGGTTGAGCGCGCCAAACTCACGCAATTGCGCTTTTACGTGACGCTGAACAATCTCTACACATTCACTAAGTACTCGGGCTACGATCCGGAGGTGAACACCCGCCGCGCTACGCCGCTGACGCCGGGCGTTGACTACGCTGCCTACCCCCGCAGCCGCGCCTTCCTGTTCGGCGTGAACCTTTCGCTTTAGTAATTCCCACAGATCTGTCCTCGAATCATGAAACATATACTTCGTCCTGCCATTCTTGCAGCCACTCTAATGGGCTCTTTGGGGGTAGTTTCCTGCCAGGACTACCTCGATGTGACGCCGGCAGCCCTCTATTCGCCCGAGGATATTTTTAGCAGTGTCAGCAGCGCCACCAGCACCGTTCTGGGGGTGTACGACCCCCTTTCGGGCGACCAGGGCTATGGCATTCGCCTAAACATGTACTACCCCTTCGATACGGACGAGATGCTCAGTAGCCCCGGCGCTTCTGACGCTGGTCGCCGAGGCATCTCCCGCTACGGCGCCATTCCGACCAATAGCGAGATTTCCCGCCCTTGGGACAACCTGTACCAGGGCATTGAGCGGGCGAACATTTGCATCAAGTACATTCCGCAGATGGCGCAGTACACCAGCGGCGCGGCCACGGATATGGCTGCCGTCAAGCGTCTGCACGGCGAGGTACTGGTGCTACGGGCACAGTACTACCTGGAGCTGATTCGCAACTGGGGCGACGTGCCAGCACCCTTCGAACCGTCGGTAGCAGGCCAGAACTTCAACATCCCTAAGACCAACCGCGACGAGATTTACGAGCAGCTCCTCGCTGACTTGTTGCAAGCGGAGGATCTGCTGCCCTGGCGTACGGAGATTGGCGCCAAAGACGAGCGTATCACCAAAGGGGCTGCCAAGGCCTTGCGGGCCCGCATAGCACTGTACCGTGGCGGCTATTCCGAGCGCCAAAATGGGCAGATGGAGCGCGGCTCCAATTACCAGCAATACTACCAGATTGCCCACGACGAGTGCGCTCAACTAATGGCCCGTCGTGATCAACACACGCTGCTGCCCAAAGCAGAGGACGTGTGGCGCGCTATCAATGCACGTACGTTGGAAACAACTGAGATTCTGTTTCAGGTAGGTTCTGGAGGAGGTAATAGCACCTCTGATAGCAAACTGGGTACTTACAATGGCCCACGTCTTAACAACTCGCCTAAGTTTGGTACCACCAGTGGTGCTGTCACGGCGCTGCCCAACTACTTCTACGCGTTCGACTCAACGGATACGCGCCGCGACCTGAACGTGACCAAGTATACCATTGAGAGCAATGACCAACAGAAAGCCACTGAAATTTTGCGCTTGACCGATGGCAAGTTCCGCCGCGACTGGCGTGTGCCGCTGCTACCTGGAAACGCGCAGAACCTGGGCTACAACTGGCCTCTGATCCGCTTCGCCGACGTATTGCTGATGTTTGCTGAGGCTGAAAACGAGCTGAATGGCCCGACGGCAGCTGCCAAAGCTGCCTTCGAAGAAGTGCGCAAGCGAGGTTTGGGTACCAAGATAGGTACTACTCCCAGCGACAAAGAAGGTTTCTTCAATGCGATTGTGAAGGAACGCTACCTGGAGTTTGGGGGCGAAGGTATCCGAAAATACGACTTGCTACGCTGGAATCTGCTGGCTACAAAGATTGCCGAAACTAAGGCCACGCTGCGGGCTATGCAGGCCGAAACCGGCACGGGCGCCTACGCGAATGTTCCACAGTACATGTACTACAGAGTAATAAATGGAGAGGTACAATTCCTGAACTCCTTCTACCGACCCACGCCGGATAAACCGCCGGTGGTGGCTGGAGCCACAATAACCCGCCTCAACTGGCGGCAGGGACTGGTAGGTTCAAGTGCCACAACATTTATCAATAACGTGGCGGCTGAATACCAGCCAAACAAAGGCAAAGAGTTGGTGCCTATTCCACAAACGGCTATTGATACCAACCCGGCCCTGGTGCAGAACTTCGGCTACTAACCAACTGATTTTTGCTCCCGCTAGCTTCGGTTGTTGGCGGGAGCAGGATAGTGCAGGACATTGCCCACACTGCGCCTGACTACTTTTTCTTCCGTTTGTTGTCCCTCTTTTCATGAATACTTCCCCTTTCACTACCTATACTACTACCTGGCAAGACTTGGGCGGCGGCCTGCGCCGGCAGGTGCTCACCTACGGCCCGGAGCTGATGCTGGTGAAGGTAGCCTTTGAGGCGGGTGGGGTAGGCGCTCCGCACCAGCACCCCCACGTGCAGATCAGCTATGTGGAAAGCGGCGTGTTTGAGGCCACGGTGGGCGAGGAAACGCAGGTGTTGCGCGCCGGCGACACGTTCTACGCGCCCTCCAACGTGCGCCACGGCGTGGTATGCCGCGAGGCGGGGGTGCTGCTAGACGTGTTCAACCCCCTGCGGGAAGACTTCTTACAACCGTTGGAAGGGTAGGGCCATGCACAACAGACCACAACGAATGACTCGATTTTTTACAGTATTGCTCCTGCTGGTTACAGGAGTAATCGGGGGAAGAAATTCCCTCGCTTATGCGCCGACGGTTAGGGTAGCGCAGGATGGTTCGGGAGATTTCCGAACCATCCAAGCCGCCCTAAACAGCCTGAGCGCCCACGCCGAACAGCAGCGGGTAGTCTATATCAAAAACGGCACCTACCCCGAGAAGGTCTACCTCGACGGCAAAGACCACGTGACCCTGCTCGGGCAGAGCGAAAAAGGCGTGGTGATTACTGTGAGCCAGGCCCGCGACGCTTACCGCTGCGAGGGCAACCTCGATGACTGGGGCGTGGCTACCCTCAACCTGCGCAATTCCCCCGACGTGACACTGGAGAAGCTCACCGTTGTAAATAGCTACGGCTTCAACGCCGCGGGCGACATCACCATCGACTGTCCCGCCGATGCCAGCGGGCAGAAGAAAATCGGCAAGACTGGCCACCAGATGGCCCTGCGCACTTTCCCCGGCACCACGCGCTTGGTCGTGAAGAACTGCACCTTCCGAGCCCTGGGTGGCGATACTGTGAGCCCCTGGGACGTGGAAGCCGGCTTGTACTACTTCAAGGACTGTACCCTGGAAGGCGGAGTGGATTTCTACTGCCCCCGCGGCTGGGCCTACGCCGAAAACTGCCGCTTTATCTGCCACAACAGGAGCGCGGCCATCTGGCACGACGGCTCGGCAAACAAAGATTCGAAAACGGTGCTGGTGAACTGCCGCTTCGAGGGCGACGACAACTTCAAGCTGGGCCGATTTCACCGCGAGGCGCAGTTTTACCTGATTGGCTGCCGCTTCCCCAAGAATATGGCCGATGCTGATATTTACTGGGCTGAGTCGGGGCCGGGGGCCAAGCAGTGGGGACGGCGCGTGTACTACGCCAACGCCCGCCGCCGAGGCGGCAACTACGCCTGGATGGCCGACAATCTGGCTGCGGCTGAGGGTAGCCCGACCATCAAACAAATAACGCCCAACTGGACCTTTGGCGGCCGTTGGAACGTGGACCCCAAAGCGCCCGCCCTACCCGCGCCGCCTGTGGTGGCCGTTGAGAAAGACTCTGTAGCCGAGCGTATGTTGCTCTATCAGCGTAGCGTAGGCGGCTGGCCCAAGGCTGTGGGCGACGTGAAAGTGAAGTACGACCACCCTCTGACGGCCGCGCAGAAAGCCTCCATCCTGGACGACAAAGGGCGCAACGACCCTACCATCGACAACAACGCCACCACCCGCGAAATTCGCTACTTAGTGGAGGCCGCCAAGCGGACTGGCAACCTAGCCTACCGCCGCGCCGCCGAAGATGGCATTCGCTACCTGCTGAAAATGCAGTACGCCAACGGCGGTTTTCCGCAGTACTACCCCGACCACAGCAACTACCGCCACCAGATCACCTACAACGACAACGCCATGATTCAGGCGATGCAGGTGCTGCGTGACCTAGCCGAGCAGCGCGGCGACTATACCCTGCTGGACCAGGGTCTGGTGGAGCCTGCGCGCAAGGCCGTGGCCCGCGGTATTGACTGCATCCTAAAAACCCAATACGTGCAGCACAGCCAACTCACGGCCTGGGCCGCGCAGTACGACGAGAAAACCCTGCAACCCGCCAAGGCCCGCGCCTTCGAGCTGGCTTCGCTCAGCGGTGATGAAACCGTGGCCATTGTGAAATTTCTAATGGACATCAAAAACCCTTCGCCGGAAATTAAAAAGTCCATTAAAGCCGCCGTAGCGTGGCTGAACAAGGTGAAGCTGGAGGGCTACGCCATCCGTGACGTGACCGACCCCAAGCAACCCAGCGGCCGCGACCGGCTGATTGTACCCGAGGCGGGCTCTACCATCTGGGCGCGCTTCTACGACCTCGACACCAACCGTCCCATTTATGTAGGCCGCGACAGCCAAGTGCACTACTCGCTGGCCGAGATTGAGAACGAGCGGCGCGTGGGCTACGGCTACGCTGGCACCTGGCCCGCCAAGCTCCTGAATCGGGAGTACCCGAAGTGGGAAAAACAGTGGGCCAACTAACCTTCCAATTGTATACTCTTTTAGTCTACTTTATATGAGAAATCTGTCGCAACGTCTGGTCGCCGGAGATGCACCGGTTGCCGTAGAAATGCCCCAGGCCTCCCTGTTCGCGTTGCCCGAGAAAGTGTTGCAGTTCGGTACCGGCGTGCTGTTGCGCGGCCTACCTGACTACCTCATCAACAAGGCCAACCAGAAAGGCGTGTTCAATGGCCGTATTGTAGTAGTGAAATCCACCGACGGCGGCGACATCACAGCGTTTGAGCGGCAGGATGGGTTGTATACCGTTGGTATTCGGGGGATAGAGGACGAAGAAACGATTGAGCGCAACGTGGTGTGCGCGGCCATCAGCCGCGTGCTGTCGGCCAAAAGCCAATGGGCCGAAGTGCTGGCCTTTGCCGCTGCGCCGGAGCTGCAAGTAGTCATTTCTAATACTACGGAGGTAGGCATTCAGTTTGCCCCCGACGATATCCGGCAGGACACTGCCCCTAGCTCGTTTCCGGGCAAGCTGCTGGCCGTGCTCTACACTCGCTGGCAGGCATTCGGTAACGACCCCAGCAAAGGCCTGGTGATTGTGCCCACCGAGCTGATTCCGGCAAACGGCACGCAACTGGAGAAGATTCTGCTGGAGCTGGCCCACCGCAACCAGCTCGAAAGCGAGTTTATTGACTGGCTGGAAACCGCCAATACCTGCTGCAACTCCCTGGTAGACCGGATTGTGCCGGGCCTACCCAATGCGGACGCTCATCAGCAACTAACCGAGGAACTGGGCTACCAGGACGACCTGCTGACCATGTCAGAAGCCTACCTGCTGTGGGCTATTGAGGGCAATGCGCGAGTACGGGAAGTGCTGTCCTTTCACAGCGCCGACAAGGGCATATTCATCCAGCCCGACATCAACCAGTTCCGGGAGCTGAAGCTGCGCCTGCTGAATGGCACGCATACCTTGAGCTGCGGCCTAGCCTTTCTGAGCGGTTTTGCTACCGTGCGCGCCGCTATGGAAGATAAGGCCATGGCCGGTTTCATCTCCAACCTGATGCTGGCCGACCTGCTGCCCGGCATTCCCTACCCCGTGGATGAGAAAATTGCCCAGCGCTTTGCCATGCAAGTGCTCGACCGTTTCCGCAACCCCTACATCGAGCACCGCTGGTTGGCCATCACGCTCAACTACTCGGCCAAGCTGCGCATGCGCGTGCTAGCCGACCTGCTGCACTACTACGAGCGGTTTGGCAAAGTGCCGCAGTACGTGGCGCTGGGCTTTGCGGCCTACCTGCTGTTTATGCGGGCTACCGAGCAGCATAATGGCAAGTGGCACGGCGAGCTGCACGGCGAAAGTTATTCGATTGAGGACTCGCAGGCCGGTTATTTTGCCAATCTTTGGGAAAAGCACGCCGACGAGCCAGCGGAAGTAGTCCATGAGGTACTCGCCAACGAAACCCTTTGGGAGCACGACCTCACCCAACTGCCAGGGTTTGCCGACCGCGTCACCTACTTCCTGCACCAGCTGCTGGAAGTGGGCGGCCATGCTGCCGTGAAAGCGTGCTTTATTTCGAAAGCTGCTGTGAGCTAAATAATTATGAAGCATTTAGTTGCCAAAATTCATCCGGCCGACAACGTACTGGTAGCCCTCACGGACCTACCCGCCGGCACACCCGTAACCTGGGACGGCACCACCGTTACCACCACCGAAGCCATTCCGGCCAAGCACAAGCTGGCTCTGCAACCCCTCGCCTCCGGCGACCCCGTTACCATGTATGGGGTGCTGGTGGGGAAGGCTGCCTCGGCCATTGGGGTAGGCGGCCGCCTTACCACTGCCAACCTGCACCATGCCACCGATGCCTATGCCGAAAGCGGCCAGCGTCCCGCCTGGCAGGCACCCGACGTGAGCCGCTGGCAGGACCGCACCTTCTTGGGCTACCATCGTGCCGATGGCAAGGTAGGCACCGCCAACTACTGGCTGGTGATACCCATGGTATTCTGCGAAAACCGCAACATCCAGGTGCTGGAAGACGCCCTGGTAAAGGACCTGGGTTACGCTCGCCAGAAGTCGTATCAGCCCCAGACCCAGGAGCTGATTGCGTTGATGCAGGCCGGCAAATCGGTGGAAGAAATCCTGAGCGTGGACTTGCAGGCCGCCGAAAGCAGCCGCCAGAAAGCCCGCCTGTTTCCGAATGTGGACGGTATCCGGTTCCTGACCCACGAAGGCGGCTGCGGCGGCATCCGACAGGATGCGCAGTCGCTGTGCGGCTTGCTGGCCGGCTACATCACTCACCCCAACGTGGCCGGCGCCACCATCCTCAGCCTGGGCTGTCAGAATGCCCAGGTGACCATGTTGCAGGACGAAATCAACAAGCGCAGCCCGCAGTTCAGCAAGCCGCTCTATATGATGGAGCAGCAGAAAATGGGCACCGAAGAAAACATGATCAGCGCGGCGCTGCGCCAAACGTTTGCCGGCCTGATGCTGGCCAACCAGCAGCACCGCCAGCCGGCTCCGCTCAGCAAGCTGTGCATAGGGCTGGAGTGCGGCGGCTCCGATGGCTTCTCGGGCATTTCGGCCAACCCCGCCGTGGGGCACGTGTCGGATATGCTGGTGGCGCTGGGCGGCTCGGTTATTCTGGCCGAGTTTCCGGAGCTGTGCGGCGTGGAGCAGGAAATCTTGGACCGCTCGGTGAACCAGGAAACGGCGCAGCGTTTCAGCTCGCTGATGAAAGCCTACGGCGACGCGGCCGTGGCCGTGGGCTCTGGCTTCGATATGAATCCCTCGCCCGGCAACATCCGCGACGGCCTGATAACCGACGCGATGAAATCGGCCGGGGCGGCGCGCAAGGGCGGCTCCTCGCCTGTGGTAGCCGTGCTTGACTACCCCGAGCTGGTGACCCAGCCCGGCCTGAACCTGCTCTGCACCCCCGGCAACGACGTGGAATCTACGACGGCCGAGGTAGGGTCGGGGGCCAACGTGGTGCTGTTTACCACCGGCCTGGGCACGCCCACCGGCAACCCCATCGCGCCGGTTATCAAGATTTCGACCAATACACCCCTGGCCAAGCGCATGCCCGACATCATCGATGTGAACACCGGCACCGTGATTGACGGCGAGGAAACTATCGAGCAAGCCGGCGAACGAATCCTGGAGTACGTCATCCGCGTGGCAAGCGGGGAGGAGGTAGCCGCCGTCCGCCACGATCAAACCGACTTTATTCCTTGGAAACGAGGGGTTTCGCTGTAAATAAAAGAACGACAAACTCCCCTCCTCATCTGAGGAGGGGACGTTCAGCCGAAAGGCTGAACTGGGGTGGTTGAAGTCGTTGCTGACGTTGTTTAGTTGAACAGATATAATGAGTATTCCAAACATAAAAAGAACGTCATGCTGAGCCTGCCGAAGCATCTCTACCGTGAGTAATCTAATTTCTATCAGACGAAGCGGTAGAGATGCTTCGGCAGGCTCAGCATGACGGTCAACCCTCCCCCCAAAAACACCCGGCTAACCACCGCTTTCCTACCCACTGCCTAACCCAGCAAACCGCATGAAAAAGCCCTTTCTCGGCCCCGATTTTCTGCTCCAAACGGAAACCGCCCGGCAGCTCTACCACGTGCACGCCGAGCACCAGCCCATCATCGATTACCACTGCCACCTGCCCCCCGACCAGATTGCCGAAGACCGGCAGTTTGAGAATCTGACGCAGATCTGGCTCTACGGCGACCATTACAAGTGGCGCGCCATGCGGGCCAACGGCGTAGACGAGCGCTACATCACGGGCGATGCCTCGGACTGGGAAAAGTTTGAGAAGTGGGCCGAAACCGTGCCCTATACCGCCCGCAATCCGCTTTACCACTGGACGCACCTGGAACTGCAACGCTACTTCGACGTGCACGAGCTGCTGGACAAAGACAGCGCCCGCCGCATCTACGACGAGTGCTCCCAGAAGCTGCGCACGCCCGAATACTCGGTGCGTAGCCTGCTGCGCAAAATGAGCGTGCGGGTAGTGTGCACCACCGACGACCCTGCCGATTCGCTGGAATATCATCAAGCCATTCGGGATTCGGATTTCGACGTGCAGGTGTTGCCTACCTTCCGGGCTGATAAGGCGATGTCGCCGGAAGATGCGGAGGCCTACAACGCCTACCTCGATAAGCTGAGCGCGGCCGCAGGAGTGGATATTCAGGCGTTTGCCGATTTGGAAAAAGCGCTGCGCCAGCGCCACGATTTCTTTGCTGAGATGGGCGGCAAGCTCTCCGACCACGGCTTGGAGCAACTCTACGCTGCTGACTATACCGACGAGGAAATCGACACAATTTTCAAGAAAGTACGCGGCGGTGAGACGCTGGATTCCGCTGAAGTCTTGAAATTTAAGTCCAAAATGCTGGTGTTGCTGGCCGAAATGGACTGGGAAAAGGGCTGGACCCAACAATACCACATCGGGGCGCTGCGCAACAACAACGCCCGTAAGCTGCGCCAGCTCGGCCCTGATACGGGCTGGGATTCTATTGGCGACTTCCCGCAAGGCGTGGCCCTGTCGAAGTTCTTCGACCGGCTGGATACTCAGGACAAGCTCGCCAAAACCATCATTTACAATCTGAACCCCGCCGACAATGAGCTGATTGCCACCATGATCGGCAACTTCAACGACGGCTCGGTGGCCGGTAAGATGCAGTTCGGCTCGGGCTGGTGGTTCCTGGATCAGAAAGACGGCATGGAGCGGCAGATCAACGCCCTGTCGAACATGGGCCTGCTGAGCCGCTTTGTAGGCATGCTCACCGATTCGCGCAGCTTTTTGTCCTACCCCCGCCACGAGTATTTCCGCCGGGTGCTGTGCAACCTGCTTGGCAACGACGTGGAAAACGGCGAGCTGCCCGACAACATGAACTGGCTGGGCGAAATGGTCAGCAACGTCTGCTACGGCAACGCCAGCACCTACTTCGGCTTCACGCCGGTAGAGGAGAAGGTGGCCGCCGAAACGGCGTAAGGCGTGCAGTACGTCTGTCATCCTGAGCTTGCGAAGGACCTTATGCCCGCAGAACGGGTCGTTGGTAAGATGGACGTGCTGACGTGAGAAGGTCCTTTGCAAGCTCAGGATGACAGATGTTCACCAACTCAAGTTACTAGTAACTAACAACACGCATTCAATCCATCTCTTTTGAAACAAGTCGTAACCTTCGGCGAAATCATGATGCGGTTGTCGCCGCCGCTCAACCTCCGCCTCACGCAGGCCGCTAGCCTGGACGTTACCTACGGCGGGGGCGATGCCAACGTGGCCGCCGCGCTGGCCCAACTGGGCCAGCCCGCCGCTCACGCCGGCTGCTTTCCCGACAACGACCTGGGCCGCGCTGCCGCCCAGCACTTCCAGCGCCTGGGCGTAGATATGCACTCCTGCGTGTTTCGCGGGCAGCGGTTGGGGCTGTACTTCCTGGAGGTAGGAGCCTCGTTGCGTGGTAGCAAAATCGTGTACGACCGCGCCGATTCGGCCTTTGCGAACCTTGACCCCGCGTGGTTCAACTGGGATGAAATCCTGAAAGACGCCCAGTGGCTGCACTGGACGGGCATCACGCCTGCTATTTCGGCCAGCGCGGCTCAGGCTACCCGCGAGGCCATTCAGGCCGCTCGCCGCCTGGGCATCACTGTGTCGGCCGACGTGAACTACCGCCGCAACCTGTGGCAGTACGGCCAGAAGGCGCAGGACGTGATGCCCGAGCTGGTAGCCGGCTGCGACGTGGTAGTGTGCACCGAAGGCGACGCCGAGGACTTGTTCGGCATCCGGCCCGAGGAAGGTAGGGAAGACCGCTTCGTGAGCATGTGCGAGCAGCTGCAACAGCGTTTCCCGCAGATCAAACAGGTAATTGCTACCCGCCGCGAAACGCAGAGCGCCTCCCACGAGCGTATCCGCGGCCTACTCTACGACCAAGGCGCCTACCACGAAACCACACCCTATGATATCGTGCCCGTGATAGACCGTATCGGCGGCGGCGACTCGTTCATCTCGGGCTTCATCTACGGCTGGCTGCACTTCGACCAGGACCCGGCGCGGGCGCTAGGCTTTGCTACGGCGGCCTCGGCCCTCAAGCACACCATCGTTGGCGACATCAACCTGGTGACGGCCGCGGAGGTGGAGCACATTGTGCAAGGCAACGTGACGGGGCGACTGCTCCGGTAAGGTTCTTACTAATTAGGTATCAAACTGATTTGCAGGGTGATGCAGAGTAGTGCATAGCTACTCACCGCTCTTTCCACTTAGCGCTTAGAACCAGATAGGCGCTGTATTCGCTCTTTTCTCATTTCTACCCTACCTCCCTTATGGCTCGATTTTCACGTGCAGATGCATTAAAACAGTTACTGGCGCACCCGCTGGTTCCAGTCTTTTATCACCCCGATGTAGCGCACGCCCAGCAGATTGTGCAAGCCTGCTACAACGGCGGTATCCGGGTCTTTGAATTCACCAATCGGGGCGCGCAGGCCTTCGATGTATTTACACAGTTGCAATCGTTTGTGCAGACCAACTGCCCGGAAATGTTACTGGGCATCGGGACGATTTATGAGGGGGAGGAAGCCCAGCGCTTCATTCAGGCCGGCGCCGATTTCGTAGTGCAGCCCGTCACCACTGAGTCGGTGGCGCACGCGTGCAAACACACCGACGTGGCCTGGCTGCCCGGTGCCATGACCTTGAACGAAATCTACCGTGCCCACCAACTGGGTGCCGATGTGGTGAAGGTGTTTCCCGGTAACACCGTGGGCCCCAGCTACATCAAGGCCGTGCGCGGCCCCCTACCCGATGTGTCCCTGATGGTGACCGGCGGGGTAGAGCCCACCGAGGAAAGTATTGGCGAGTGGCTGGGCGCGGGCGTGCAAGCTGTAGGTATTGGCTCTCAGCTCTTTAAGGGCGATGCGGGCGCCGAGGCCCTGACGGCTAAGGTGGCCGGTCTGGTTCAATTTATTCAGCAACGCGCTCAGCAGTAGACTCATGGAGAAAAAACTCGGAACCTACCGCTGGACCGTTGTGGCGCTGCTGTTCTTCGCCACTAGCATCAACTACCTCGACCGCCAGGTAATTGGCCTGTTGAAGCCTACCCTCGAAACCCAGTTCAACTGGACGGAGAGCAGCTACAGCTACATCGTCATGGCTTTTTCGGCGGCCTATGCTATTGGGCTGCTAGCCTTTGGGCGCATCATCGACTTCATCGGCACCAAGAAAGGTTACATCATTTCTATTATTGCCTGGAGCGGAGCGGCCATTGCCCACGCCTTTGCCTCCAGCACACTGGGGTTTGGGGTAGCCCGCGCCGCGCTGGGTCTGGGTGAAGCCGGCAACTTTCCGGCCGCCATTAAAACCGTAGCCGAGTGGTTCCCGAAGAAGGAGCGCGCGCTGGCTACGGGCGTTTTCAACTCCGGCGCCAACATTGGGGCCGTAGTAGCGCCCATCATGGTGCCCTGGATTCTGGGGAGCTACGGCTGGGAAGAAGCCTTTCTGATTACCGGTGGCATTGGCTTTATATGGCTGATTTTCTGGTGGATATCCTACCAGATTCCGTCCAAGCAGCCCAAGCTGTCGGCCGAGGAATACGCCTACATCCACAGCGACAACGAGCCTGAAACCGCCGAGGGCGACCATGGCAAAACCATTTCGTGGGGTCGGCTGCTGAGCGTACGCCAGACCTGGGCCTTCGTATTCGGCAAGATGCTCACGGACCCCATTTGGTGGTTTTTCCTGTTCTGGCTGCCATCCTACTTCGCTACTACCTTCGATCTGGACCTGAAAAAGCCTAGCCTACCCTTAGTGGTTGTGTATACTCTGACGACGGTAGGCAGCATCGGTGGCGGGTACTTTTCTTCCTACCTCATCAAGCGGGGCTGGAGCGTGTATAAGGCTCGCAAAACTGCCATGCTGGTCTTTGCCCTGCTGGTAGTGCCCATCATGCTGGCCCGCTACGCCACCAGCATCTGGCCAGCCGTGGCCCTGATTAGCCTGGCCGCCGCCGCGCACCAGGCTTGGAGCGCCAACATCTTCACCGTGGCCTCGGATATGTTCCCCAAAAAGGCTGTCAGCTCTATTGTGGGCATCGGCAGCATGGCCGGCTCGGTGGGCGGCATCCTGTTTCCGCTGCTCATCGGCTATCTGCTCGACACCTACAAAGCGGCCGGCAACATCAACGGCGGCTACAACATCATCTTCCTGATTTGCGGCTCGGCCTACCTGCTGGCCTGGGTGGTGATGCACCTGTTTGTGCCGCGCATGGAGCCGGTGAACCTGGGTGAGCCAACTATATCAAAAGCTGTAACCACATAACCATGAAAATAATAACGATTTTTTTGCTCCTCCTGCTAGGTGGGGTAGGGGTGGCCTTTGCCCAAATCCCCACTGCCAAAGACAAAGCCGCCGCGCAGGAAGTAGAGCGCTTGGAGCGCCAGCGCTTTGAGGCCCAGGTGAAAAAGGACTATGCCTTCCTAGAAAAAGTCTTTGCCGACGACCTCATCTACACCCACGCCAGCGGCAAGCAAAACGGCAAAACGGACTACATCCAGAGCATCCGCGACGGCAAAAGCCAATACGAGAAAATCGACGTGGAAGCCCTGAACGTGCGCGCATACAACAACGGGCAGGCGGCCGTGGTGAACGGTACCATCACCATTACCTTACCCCCCACGGCCGAGGCCAACCCCAATCTGGCCCACCTTAAGTACGTGGTGGTACAGATCAAAGATCCCAAGAAAGGCTGGCAAGTGGTCCTGTGGCAGTCGCAGAAGCAGCCGAAGTAACTGCTGCCGCTAGTCAACATTTCTAATCTACTTATCATGAGTCATCGTCCGCTAGAAGACACCATTGCCCAGCCCGTGGGCACCACCCTGGAGCGCTACATTATGCGCACCCAGAGCGAGTTTCCGTATGCCACCGGCGAGTTGTCGCAACTGCTGCGCGATATTGCCCTGGCCGGGAAAATCGTGAGCCGGGAGATTAATCGGGCGGGGCTGGCGGAAGTAGCGGGTGCCTTTGGGCAGCAGAACGTGCAGGGCGAGCAGCAGCAAAAGCTAGACGTGGTAGCGAATATTCGCTTCATTCGAGCGCTTACCAACGGCGGTCAAGCCTGCGCGGTGCTTTCCGAGGAGGAAGACGAAATTGTGCATACCGGCAACGTGCAGGGCAAGTACGTGGTAGCCATCGACCCGCTGGATGGCTCGTCTAACATTGATGTGAACGTGAGCATCGGCACTATTTTCAGCATCTACCGCCGCGTGTCGCCCTACGGTGCGCCGGCCACGGAGGCCGATTTCTTGCAGGGCGGGCGCCGACAGGTGGCGGCGGGCTATATTCTGTATGGCTCCAGCACCATGCTGGTGTACACCACCGGGCACGGCGTGGCGGGCTTCACCTACGAAAGCTCGTTGGGCGAGTTTTTCCTCTCGCATCCGCGCATGCTCATTCCGGAAACTGGGAATATCTTCTCCTGCAACGAGGGCAACTGGCACGACTACCCTGAGTACGTGCGCGACTACCTCTCGCGCTGCAAGGAGCGCCGGTGCAGTGGCCGCTACGTGGGCTCCCTGGTGGCCGACTATCACCGCAACCTGCTGGTAGGGGGCATCTACCTCTACCCGCCCACCCAGAAAAACCCCGATGGCAAGCTGCGCCTGCTCTACGAGTCGTTTCCGCTGGCTTTCGTGATTGAGCAAGCGGGGGGTAGGGCAGAAGCTGGCCCCGGCCTGGGCCGGGTGATGGACCTGATGCCCACGCACTTTCATCAGCGCACGCCTCTTTTCACCGGGTCCTACTCGCTGGTAGATGAGCTGCTCGGCATGGAAACCACCTAGTTTTTTCGCCTTCTTTCGCACACTAAATTCCCAGATAATGACGTATCAATTCCCCTTTCTACTTTCCGTAGCTGCTGTGCTGGCCGGAGCGGCGCCCGCCACCGGGCAGGTCCGCCCTACCTTCACCGTGAAGTCTACTCAGTTCTCGGCCGATACAGTGAGCCTGCTCAACTACGGCGGCAAGGCAAACGGCCAGACGCTGAACACCAAGGCATTTCAGCAGGCTATAGCCGCCGCCAGCCAGAAGAGAGGGGTAGTGTTGGTACCGGCCGGCCTGTGGCTAACGGGACCTATCGAGTTGAAAGACAACGTGAACCTGCACTTAGCCAAAGGTGCGCTGGTGCAGTTCACGACGGATAAGAGCCAGTACCCACTCATCAAAACCAACTGGGAAGGGGTAGACGCCGTGCGCAACCAGTCGCCCATTTCGGGCATGGATCTCACCAACGTGGCCATCACCGGCCCGGGCGTGTTCGACGGCAACGGCGACGCGTGGCGCCCCGTGAAAAAAGACAAGCTGACGGCCGGACAGTGGAAAAAGCTGGTGGCCTCGGGTGGCGCCCTGAATGAGAAAAAAGACTACTGGTACCCCTCGGAACAGGCCCTGAGAGCCTCTACCATGCCGGAGCCGGGCGTCATCAAGCCGGGCAAAACGACAACGGCCGATTTTGCCGATATCAAGGATTTTCTGAGGCCCAATATGCTGAGCCTGCAACGCTGCAAGCAGGTGCTGCTGGAAGATTTTACCATCCAAAACTCGCCGGCCTGGACCATCCACCCGCTCTTGTGCGAGGACGTGACCATCCGCCGCGTGACGGCCAAAAACCCCTGGTACGGCCAGAATACGGATGCCCTGGACCTGGAATCCTGCCGGAATGGGCTGGTAGAGGACTGCACTTTCGACGTGGGCGACGATGGTATCTGCATCAAATCGGGCAAAAACGAGCAGGGCCGCAAGCGCGGCGTGCCCACCGAGAACTTCGTGTTTCGCAATTGCAAAGTCTACCACGCCCACGGCGGCTTCGTGATTGGCTCGGAGATGTCGGGCGGAGCGCGCAACCTGTTTGTCTACAACTGCTCCTTCATCGGCACCGATGTGGGCCTGCGCTTCAAGACCACGCGGGGTAGGGGCGGCGTAGTGGAGAAAATCTACGTCGACGGCGTGGCCATGACTGACATTGCCGGGCAGGCCATCCTGTTTGATATGTACTACGCGGCCAAGGACCCGGTGCCCGCCAACGGCGAAGCCGAAGCCCTACCTGAAATCAAGGCTGAACCGCTGAACGAGGGCACCCCGCAGTTCCGCGACTTCACCATCAACAACGTGGTGTGCAAGGGCGCCGAAACCGGTATTCTGATTCGGGGCCTACCCGAAATGAGCATCAAGAACATCCTGATTCAGAACACGGTGCTGGAAAGCGAAAAAGGCATGGTGTGCCAGGAGGCCGAAGGCGTTACGCTGAAAAACGTGGCTTTGCTGAGCAAGGATACCAAGCCCGTAATGGAAATCCAGAATAGCCGCAACGTGTTGGTAGACAACTTGCAATACGCCAACAGCGCCGACCTGCTGGTGCGCCTCAGCGGCGACCGGACCAAGGGCGTACGCCTCACCAACACCGATACCAAAGCTGCCAAGAAAGACGTGGAGCTGGGCCAAAAAGTGTCGAAGAAAGTCATCACGGTATCAAAACGATAGTCGTCAGAACGAAACTCCCTTTCTCAGCTGCGAAGGGGATGTTGCGACTGTAGTCGCAACTAGGGTGGTGGGCGTCGTTGCTGACGTTGTTTGGCTGTCATTCTGAAGGACGTGAGGAATCTGCGTGCTGATACAGAGCAGAAATTACTACCACGCAAGATTCTTCGATAAGCTCGGAATGACGGGCTATTTAATACACTCAGCGTCAATGCCAACCTGCATTGACGTTTGACTTACCATTTTCCTGTATGCTCTTTTCCCGTTTGCTTCTTTCTGGCTTGCTACTGACCTCGGTCGCGAGCGTTGCCCAAATGCCTACCTCCGCGCCGCCCATGTCGCAGCGCATGGCCGATGCGTTCATCTCCTGGCATCCCGATTCTATTGTGATTGGCAACCGCAAAACGGCCCGCTGGGACTACGAGCAGGGCCTGATGCTGAAGGCATTAGAACGCGTCTGGCAGCGCTCCGGCGACGGCAAGTACTTCACCTACATTCAGAAAGACCTCGACCAGTTTGTGCAGCCTGATGGCAGCATCCGCACCTACAAACCCACCGACTACAACCTCGACAACCTAGCTACCGGCCATGCCCTGCTGCTGCTGAGCCAGGTTTCCCTACCCAAGAAAACCGATAAATACCAGAAGGCCGCTCAGCTGCTGCACCAGCAAATTGAAGGGCAGCCGCGCACCAAAGCGGGCGGATTCTGGCATAAAAAGGTGTATCCCAATCAGATGTGGCTCGATGGCCTGTATATGGCCGAGCCGTTCTACGCCGAGTACAGCCAGGTGTTCAACCAGCCCGAGGGGTTTGACGACGTAGCCAAACAGTTTGCGCTGATTGAGAAGAACTTAGTGGATTCTAAAACCGGGTTACTCTACCACGGCTACGACGAAAGCCGGGAGCAAAAATGGGCTAACAAGCAAACCGGCCAGTCGCCCAACTTCTGGGACCGGGGTATGGGCTGGTACGCCATGGCCTTAGTGGATGTGCTCGACTACTTCCCGCAGAATCATCCGCAACGCGCCCAACTCATCAAGGATGTGCAGCGCCTGGCGCCGGTGCTGGCGAAGTATCAGGATGCCAAAACCGGTACCTGGTCGCTGGTGGTAGACCAGGCCAAGCGCAAGGGCAACTACGCGGAGGCCTCGGGAAGCAGCATGTTTGTGTACGCGCTGGCCAAAGGCGTGCGCATGGGCTACCTCGATAAGAAATACCTACAAACCGCTCAGAAAGGCTACGATGGTCTGCTGAAAACCTTCGTTTCGACGGAAAACAACGCCCTGGCCTTCAACGGCACGGTGAGCGTAGGCGGCCTCGGCGGCAACCCCTACCGCGACGGCAGCTACGAGTACTACCTCTCCGAACCCCTGCGCAAAAATGACCTGAAGGGGGTAGGGCCGTTCATTCTGGCGAGCGTGGAAATGGAAATTGCCCGCGAAAACAGCGTGGGCCAGGGCAAAACTGTGGGGCTGGACTACTACTACAACCATGAACTGCGCCAGAACCCGCTGACAGGGCAACAGGAACAGTGGCACTACACCTGGGAAGACCGCACGCACGGCGGCTTCTGGCTGTGGGGCAATCAGTTCCGCGAGCTGGGCGCCCGCACCGTATCGGTATCCACGGCGCCTACCCCCGCCGCCCTCCAAGGCATGGACGTATACATCATCGTTGACCCCGATACCAAGAAGGAAACGCCCCAGCCTAACTTCGTGCAACCTGCTGATAGCAAGATCATAACGAACTGGGTGAAAGCCGGCGGCACGCTCGTGCTGATGGCCAACGACACGTCGAACTGTGAGATTCCGCACTTCAACGAACTGGCGAAAAACTTCGGCATCCAGTTCCTACCCCAAAATGTCAACATGGTGAAGGGCAGCCAGTTTGAGCAGGGCCGCGTGGATATACCGGCCGGCAATGCTATCTTCAAAAATGCCCGCGCGGCTTACATCAAAGAGTTAGCGCCGCTGGGATTGTCGGGGCCAGCCAAGGCCAGCGTAACGCAGGGCCGTAACGTTATCATCGCTACGGCCAAGGTAGGGAAGGGTACCGTCTTCGCCGTGGGCGACCCATGGCTGTACAACGAGTACGTGGATGGCCGCAAGATTCCGGCCGTGTATCAGAATTTCGACGCTGGTAAAAACCTGGCGGAATGGCTGCTGCGGCAGAAGTAGTTGATTTTGTCCTACGCGTTGAACGTCATGCTGAGCCTGTTGAAGCATCTCGCGTGCTGATGTTGCTTTATTTTAGACGCCAGCACGCGAGATGATTCAACAGGCTCAGCATGACGTTCTTACTATATAATAAGTACAACTTGTTGATGCGCAACCTGTTCTTTCTGCTCCTTTTCCTACCCTCGCTCTCCTTAGCGCAAACCAGTACGCTCTCCAAGGTATGGGTGCCCGACCTAGGTAATGGTACCTACAAAAACCCGGTGCTCTACGCCGACTACTCCGACCCCGACGCTATCCGGGTAGGGGAGGACTATTACCTCGTATCGTCGAGCTTCAACAGCGTGCCTGGCTTACAGATTTTGCATTCCAAAGATCTGGTAAATTGGACGTTGGTCAGCGCGGTGTTTGGTGAGCAACAGCCCGCTGAGCGTTTCCAGAAGCCCCAGCACGGCGGGGGGGTGTGGGCACCGGCCATTCGCTACCACAAAGGCCTCTACTACATCTACTACCCCGACCCCGACCTGGGTATCTTCGTGACCCGCGCCCAGCACCCGGCCGGCCCCTGGGAGCCGCCTATTCTGGTGAAAGAAGCCAAAGGCTGGATTGACCCTTGCCCCCTTTGGGACGACAACGGCCGCGCCTACCTCGTGCACGCCTTCGCCGGCTCGCGGGCAGGCTTTAAGAGTGTGCTGGCTGTAAGCGAGATGTCGGCCGACGGCCTGCAACTACTTGGTGATGAGGTATTGGTGTTCGACGGCCACACCAAACATCCTACCCTAGAAGGCCCCAAGTTCTACAAGCGCAACGGTTACTACTATATTTTTGCGCCGGGTGGGGGCGTTACGCCGGGTTGGCAAGTGGTGATGCGCTCCAAAAATGTGTTTGGTCCGTACGAGGACCGCATTGTGCTGGCCCAGGGCAACACGACCATCAACGGCCCGCACCAGGGCGCTTGGGTCGATACCAACACCGGCCAGGACTGGTTTCTGCACTTTCAGGACCAGGGCGCCTACGGCCGGGTGGTGCACTTGCAGCCCATGCGCTGGCAAAACGACTGGCCCATCATCGGCGACGACCCCGATGGCGACGGTACCGGCCAGCCCGTTTTGACGCACAAAAAGCCGGCTATCAAGGGCAAAGCGCAGCCGCTAGCTACGCCTGCTACCTCCGATGAGTTCGACGCACCCGAGCTGGGCTTGCAGTGGCAGTGGCACGCCAACCCGCAGGATGGTTGGGCTTTCCCGATGCCCGCACAAAGCCAGTTGCGCCTCTATACGGTGCCGGTGCCGGCCGATTTCAAGAACTTCTGGCAGGTGCCGAATCTGCTGCTGCAAAAGCTACCCGCCGAAACCTTTACTACGACCACCAAAGTCACCTTCACGCCGCGCTTGGAAGGGGAGAAGGTAGGGCTAGTAATGATGGGACTAGACTACGCCTACCTGTCGCTGACCAACGAAAATGGCCAGCTCCGCGTCGGTCAGGCCGTTTGCCGCAATGCCGATAAGCTAACGCCCGAAACCACAGCGGCGCCCGTGGCTACGCTGCCCACTGGTCAGCCCATGTACCTACGCGTAGCTGTACGCTCTGGCGCTAAGTGCCAGTTCAGCTACAGCACCGATGGCACCACGTTTCAGCCGGTAGGCACTGAGTTTCAGGCGCGGGAAGGCCGCTGGATTGGAGCAAAAATGGGCCTATTTGCCCTTCGCCCTGGCTCTACCAACGACGCCGGCAGTTTAGATGTAGATTGGTTTCGGATAGAGTAGGGAAAGGCGTTGGGCTAAACGATACACCCAACGCCTACCTTAATAAATGCAGTATGAACTAGCCGAAACGTAAAAAAGCCCCTGCATCATCAAATGCAGGGGCTTTTTCTAGAAGAGCGGTCCGGACGGGACTCGAACCCGCGACCTCCGCCGTGACAGGGCGGCATTCTAACCAACTGAACTACCGAACCAGAGTACTTTGTGGGCTGAAAAACCGTCTGTCTTTCCGTTAAAGTGATGCAAAGGTAGGGGGATGACGGACATTGTCAAACCCCGACGCGCATTTTGCGCAAAAAAAGTGCCTTCGCCGGCGTTTATCGCTGTTTGTCAGGTAGATTATTTTTTGCTTCATGTTTCCCAAAGTTGATTTAGGGTCGATGCATAGGTTTCGCTTACCTTTGTCTTCTATTCTTTTTCCGCAACCCGCGCATTCTTTCCTCTGCAATGCTCCTCGATTTCGAACAACCCATTGCTGCCCTCGAAGGCAAGCTCCGCGAAATGCAACAACTGGCCGACGACAGCCAGGTAGATGTATCGGAGGCGGTAGCCGCCCTGGAAGCTAAAATAAAGGCCCTCAAAAAGGAAACCTACGCCAACCTCACCCGCTGGCAGCGCGTGCAGCTCTCGCGCCACCCCGACCGCCCTTATACCCTAGAGTATATCGAGGGTATGACCGACAAATTCATTGAGCTACACGGCGACCGGACCGTGGCCGACGACAAGGCCATGGTAGGCGGTTTTGCTGAGCTGGGTGGCCGCTCCGTGATGTTTATCGGACAACAGAAGGGGCATAATACCAAGCAGCGCCAGTTCCGCAACTTCGGCATGCCCAACCCCGAGGGCTACCGTAAGGCGTTGCGCCTGATGAAGCTGGCTGAGAAGTTCAACAAGCCCATTATCACTCTCATCGACACGCCCGGCGCTTTCCCTGGCCTAGAAGCTGAGGAGCGTGGCCAAGGTGAGGCCATTGCCCGCAACCTCAAGGAAATGTTCCTGCTGAAGGTGCCTGTTATTTGCGTCATCATCGGCGAGGGCGCCTCGGGCGGGGCCTTGGGTATCGCCATCGGCGACCGGGTATTGATGCTGGAAAACACCTGGTATTCAGTGATTTCGCCCGAGTCGTGCTCCAGCATCTTGTGGCGCTCCTGGAACTATAAGGAGCAGGCTGCCGAGGCCCTCAAGCTCACGGCCACCGACATGCTGGGAAACAAGCTCATCGATGGCATCATTAAAGAGCCCCTGGGCGGCGCCCACATCGCCCCCGATAAGATGATTGCTACCCTCAAGAAAACCCTACTCAAAACCCTCGACGAGCTGGAAGCTATTCCGCACGAGGAGCGAATCAGCCAGCGCATCGACAAGTTCTCGGCGATGGGCGTGGTAGTGGAGTAGGATAGAAGTACATAGCGTATAATAAAAATGTCATCCTGAGCAGCGCGAAGGACCTTCTCACGCAAGAACGACAGGCGTAACAACGACTCGTTCTAACGTGAGAAGGTCCTTCGCGCTGCTCAGGATGACATTTTTTTAGTTATTTACGCCTACCCACTCAACCTCCTACCCATGACCTTACACACGATTGATACCGGCTTTTTCAAACTCGACGGCGGCGCTATGTTTGGCCTGGTGCCGCGCACGATGTGGGAAAAGCTGAACCCACCAGATGCCAACAACCTCTGCACCTGGGCCATGCGTTGCTTATTGGTAGAAGACGGCAACCGCCTGATTTTGGTGGATACGGGCATGGGCAACAAGCAAGACGCCAAATTCCGGAGCCACTTTCACCCGCACGGCGACGCGACGTTGGAAAGCTCCCTGCGCGAGAAAGGCTTCACCGCGGCTGATATCACCGACGTTTTTCTGACGCATCTGCACTTCGACCACTGCGGCGGCGCTGTAGTGCGCACCCCCGACGACAAGCTGGTGCTGGCCTGCCCGAATGCTACCTATTGGAGCAACGAGGCTCACTGGGATTGGGCCGTGACACCCAACGCCCGCGAAAAGGCCAGCTTTCTTAAGGAAAATATTTTGCCCATCCAGGAAAGTGGCCACCTGCAATTCGTGGACCCTACCCAAGGCGTACCCGGTGCACTGCCCGCCTTCCGGGAAATCATTTTTGCCGATGGGCATACCGAGAAAATGATGGTGCCCGTGCTGGAATATAAGGGCCGCACCGTGGCCTACATGGCCGACCTATTGCCCAGCGTGGCTCACATTCCGCTGCCCTACGTGATGAGCTACGACATGCGCCCCCTAGTCACGCTCAGCGAAAAAGAACAGGTATTGCGCCATGCAGCCGAGGAAAACTGGGTGCTGCTGCTAGAGCATGACCCTACGGTGGAAGCCTGCACCGTGCAGCTAACGGAAAAAGGCGTGCGCGTGGCCGACACGTTCCGGCTGGATGAGTTGTAGGCCGGTAGGGTAGGGACTGCACGATGAAATGAGTGAGAATAAGTTAACGCTTGCCCATTTCTAACCGTTAAAGCTGCAAAATTGACTAGTTCACTATCTCACCATTTCACCACATGCTGGCACTAGCCTTATCGGGTGGCGGGGCGCGGGGCATTGCGCATTTGGGCGTGCTAGCGGCGCTAGACACGCTGGAACTACCGATTGGACGAATGGCCGGCGTATCGTCGGGTGCCATTGCGGGGACGTTTTATGCAGCGGGCTTCGCGCCGGCCGAGATTTTGCGCATGCTCACCAGCGTCAATATTGCCCGGCTCACGCGCTTGGCGCTAAGTCGCTACGGGTTGTTGCATCTAACGGCCGTAGAGCAGCTGTTTATCAGTCATTTAGGTGCCAATGCCAACTTCGCCGACCTGCGTATACCCCTCACGCTAGTAACAACCGACCTGACGGAAGGCGTATCGGTGGAGTTTTCGGAGGGGCCGCTGATTCCGCCGCTGCTGGCGTCGGCGGCGGTGCCTATCGTGTACCGGCCAGTGGAATACCAGGGTAGGCAGCTGGTAGATGGGGGCTTACTTAACAACTTGCCCGTGAGTGCGGTGGAGGGTAGGGGAATGCCGGTGGTAGGCATTAACTGCAACCCCAGCAACCGGGCGGCGCGCATCACCACGTTTCGTAGCCTGATTGAGCGGGTGCTACACCTGGCCATCAGCACCAATACCATGGCCAGCAAGCAGCGCTGCGACCTACTGCTGGAGCCTGAAGAACTGCGTACCTATCGGACCTTGCAGTACCGACAGGCCCAAACGCTATTCAACATTGGCTACCGCCACACCATGGACAAGGCCAAGGAATTAGCGGCCTTGCTGGGGTAGCGCGTTATTTTTTCTAGTTTTGACGACTGTTTTTCTTGCTGCCCCATTTTTTGGGGTTGCTTCCTCTTTTTATTCTATGGCCGCCCGCAAAACGTCTACGTTCTGGTATCTGTTCTCGAAATTCTGGTTTTGGATAACTGGCTGGCACCTAGGGCCGCAAGTACCGCCCGGCATCAAAAAAAGTATGATGATTGCCGCGCCCCACACCAGTAACTGGGACTTTATGTTTGCCCGCGCCGCCTTCTTCCTGATGGATGTGGACGTGAAGCTGACCATCAAAAAGGAGTGGACTACCATTCCGGTGCTCGGCGCGTTGGTTCGCTCCCTAGGCGGCCTGGCCGTAGATCGTAGCCGTAACAACAGCCTTGTAGATGGCATGGTGCAACTCTTCAACGAACGCGACGAACTGGTGATTCTCATTACGCCCGAGGGCACGCGCAAGTACCAACCCAAGTGGCGCAAAGGCTTTTACCACGCTGCCGTAGGTGCCGGTGTGCCCATCCTGCTCGGCTACCTCGATTATAAAAACAAAGAAGCCGGCGTAGGCCCTGCCTTCTGGCCTACCGGTGATTATGAAAAGGACCTAGAGGAAATCAAAGCCTTCTACCGTACCAAGCAGGGCCGCTTCCCGGCGCAGGGTATCCGTTAGGTAGGAAATGGTGAATAGCAAGCTGCCAAGCGTTATAGGTTTGTTGTGATACGCGGCGCTAACCGCGCAACTGGCCTACAGTCGCTACGTGGCCGCTTTGCAACGTAGATATACGTACCTTGAAGTTCGCTGCTGAGCGTGTGTATTCCGTACGGTACTACACACGCTCACGCATCCTCCCACCCTGGTTCCTATGGAAAAGCTGCAAATATTCCTCGTTATCCTGGCTGGGCTAGGGGTTTTCATCTGGCGCATGGTGCAGAAAGCCATTGAAACTACGGCCCGCGAAAGTCAGGAGCGGCCCCGCCCCAAGGTGCCCAGCCTACCTGATACTTCGTTTAAAGAGCTATTAAAGCAGATGCAGGCGCAGAATCAGCCGGCACCTGCTCCCTCACCCCAGCAACAGCCGTCAGCGCCGACCACGCCCGCAGGCCGGCCACTACCCCCCGAAACCACTCCCCAGCCCCGTAGCCTGGAGCGCACCGAGGTAAAGCCGGTTTCTCTGGAAGCAAAAGCCACGGCTCGTGCCAATCAAGAAGTTGCGCCGCGTGCACGCCGCGCCGCTACCTTGCCGCGTGCAACCACCACTATCCCGAATGCCTACAACCGACCAGTCAATACTACAAACACTACTCGGCGTACGGTGCGCGACACGCTCCGCAGTGCTGCCGATGTGCGAGCAGCCTTTGTACTGAGTGAAGTCCTGCGCCGGAAATTTTAGGAATTAATTGAGGATCAGCTTACAAAAAGATTGTCAGTTACTCCGTCGAGCTTGCTGAAGTATCGCTACCGCTTCATTGTATTCGATAGAGCAGAACGGTCCTTTCTACTCCTGCGTAAGTGCATACGTCACCAAGTTAGCGCCCATTTTCAGGGCTGATTCGTGCACGGCGGGCGTGTCTTCAGGGTAGGTGCCCAGGTCTTCCCACCCGTTGCCCAAGTCGCACTCGAAGCTGTAGAAGCATACTAGGCGCCCTTTGTACAGCAGGCCAAAGCCTTGCGGACGCTTGCCGTCGTGCTCATGCACTTTGGGTAGGCCCTTCGGAAAATCGAATTTCTGGTGGTAGACGGGGTGGGAGAAGGGCAGTTCCACGAACTCCAGCTCGGGAAACACCTTCTTCATCTCAGGACGGATGAACTTGTCGAGGCCGTAATTGTCGTCGATGTGCAGGAAGCCGCCGCCCATCAGGTAGCGCCGCAGGTTTTTGGCCTCCGCCTCTGTGAAAGCCACATTGCCGTGGCCCGTCATGTGGAGGAAAGGGTAGGTGAGCAGTTCTGGCGAGTCCAGCTCTACGGTAGCCTCATCGGGCGCAATGTTGGTTTTGAGCGTCTGGTTGCAGAAGCGAATCAGGTTGGGTAGGCTGGTTTTGTTGGCGTACCAGTCGCCCCCGCCGCCGTAGTGCAACTTGGCAATTTTGAAGCTGGGTGCCACGGGCGCAGCAGCCAGTAGGGGTAGGACGCAAAGCAGCGCGAGCAGTAAGTTCTTGAGCATTATTCTACTAAATATTCCCGCAGAGGTAACGTAACGCTTCGTGCAAGCCGTTCAACCTGGCAGTAATTTAACAACGTGCACAGTATGGACGGCGGCTAGTGCGGCCGTTTCGGTGCGTAGTCGCGTGAGGCCCAACGCCACCGGCCGGATACCCAACTGACGGGCCGCAACGATTTCCTCGGGAGTAAAGTCACCTTCGGGGCCGATGAGGATGCAGCAGGTAGGCGCGCTGCCTGCCACGTGGGCCAGCTCAGTGCGCTCATCGTCGGCGAGGTGGGCAATGAATGTAGTAGCCGGGGCGAGGGTAGGGAGCACGCGGGCGAAGTCCGTTAGCTCGTCGAGCTGTGGCAGCCACGCTTGCCCCGACTGCTTGAGGGCACTCACGGCAATTTTCTCTAGCCGGTCCAGCTTCAGCTCGCGCCGCTCGGAGCGGGCACAGCGCAGAAACGTGATGCGGTCGACACCGATTTCGGTGGCTTTTTCCACCAGCCACTCCATACGGTCGAGGTTTTTGGTGGGGGCCACGACCAGGTGCACGGCGTAGTCCCGGCGTGGCACCTGGGTTTCGCTGGTGATGCGCAGTTGGCAGCGTTTGGGGTTGGCATCCGTCACCTCTGCCTGAAATACGCTGCCTTGGCCGTTCACCAGTGACACCGCATCACCCGCGCCGAGACGCAGTACGCGTACTGCGTGTTTGCTTTCGTCTTCGGGTAGGGTGTAGGCGGGTAGGGTGAGGTCAGGAGCATAGAAGGTATGTGGCATACGGCAAATCTACGGCGAAATGCCGGGCGTTGCGGCGCAAGCTGTCTGCGCAAATAGAACCTCAACATAACATTGTACTACCGACCTGCCGTACATACTAAACCAACACACTCTACCTAACACCCGCAACCGAATATGAAAGTCAACCTGAAAAAACTGAAAGAACAAGTTATCGTTATCACTGGCGCTTCGTCGGGCATTGGCCTCGTTACGGCGCGTATGGCTGCCAAGGAAGGCGCCAAATTAGTGCTGGTAGCCCGAAGCGAAGATGCTCTGCGTCAGCTTACCAACGAGCTGAAAAGCCAGAACGCACAGGCGACCTACTTGGTAGCCGATGTGAGCAAACAAGAAGAGGCACAGCGCATTGCACAGGTAGCAAAGGAGCAGTTCGGCGGTTTCGATACTTGGATAAATAATGCCGGCGTTTCCATGTATGGCAAAGTGGAAGAGCAGTCGGTGGAGGATATGCGGCAACTGTTTGAGATTAACTTCTGGGGACTGGTATACGGCTCGTTGGAAGCAGTGAAGCATCTGAAGCAGCAAGGCGGTGCCCTCATCAACGTGGGTAGCGTACTGTCGGATGTGACGGCCATCCTGCAAACCATGTACAGTTCCAGCAAGCACGCCGTGAAGGGGTTCACCGATGGTCTGCGCATGGAGTTGCAAATGGAAGACGCTCCGGTATCGGTCACGCTCATCCAGCCCGCAGCTATCGACACGCCCTACCCGCTGCACGCCAAAAATTACATGGACAAGGTGCCCAAGCACGCCCCGCCTGCCTATGCTCCCGAAACTGTGGCGCGCGCCATCCTCAAATGCGCCGTTGCACCAGCGCGCAACGTGGAAGTAGGCGGTGCTAGCAAGCTCTTTAAGGGCATGGAAGAATGGACGCCTACCCTGCTGGACAAGTTTATGGAAACGAGCTTCTCGGAAATGTCTAAATCCGACCAGCCTGCTCGCCAGAACCACAAAAGTGGCCTATACCAAGGGGTAGGGGAACTGAAAGAACGCGGAAATTATCCCGGCCATACTCGCGAGGTGAGCACTTACACGCAAGCTCGTCTGCACCCAGCTATTACGGCTGCCATTGTAGCTGGCGCTGGCGTGGCAGTAGCCGCGCTTGCAAGAGGCCGGAATAAAGATACCAAGGCGTCTACCCCGCAGCGTAGTACGAAAAGTGCCCGTAACGCTACGGCTGCAAGTGCTACCAAGCATAGTCCGGCTATGCCAGAATCTGGTCCGACTGTTACGCCAGTTTAGGCGCAAAGACGCTTTAGTTGTTAATAAGAAGGCCCCGCCAATTCGTTGGCGGGGCCTTTCTGCTGGAAAGCTGACTATCTCTACTTCTATTTCAATGCCTCGTTCAGTACGCCCGCCAACCGGATGCCGGCCTGCTGAATGCGTTGTTTTACCTGCGGACCATGCTCAGGGAAATAAGCCCAGCCGTAGGTAGGGTTTTGGGCAGCTTCGCCATAGATCTGTTCGCAGAGTTGGTACGATTCGTAGAGCCACTGCGCAATATCGTCGTGCTGCCACTGGCGGCGCAGGCGAGCCGGTACGTGGTCGTACTGCTGGCCCATTTCGGAGTAGCTCAGGCCTTGGTAGTCAATGAGGCCGCTGTCCCAGAGGCTGTGCAGGTTGGTTTCCTTGCCGCGGTAGGTTAGCTTGATGGTGTTGCCGCCTTTATCTTCCAACCGGCCTGCGTGCAGGGGCTGGTGCACATCGCCTACAATATGAATGACAAATTTCAGCGCCACTACGCGCTCTGCTTTGGGCCGGTGCTTATCCTTCAGAATGGCAAGATTGTCCTGAAGCGCCTTGTACGCATTCGGAATGGTCTGGCTCTTTAGATTCTCGATGTACTGATCGTGGTTGAGGCCGCCAGGTGTGTTCACGTAGTGCCAGGGGCCGGTGCCTTTATATTCGGGAGTAGGCGGGTAGAGAATTTCGTCGGGCCAAGTGCTAACTAGCGTAACGGTTTCAGTACCAAGCAACGCCTGTATCTCGCGCTGGGCTTTGCGGGTGAGGTGGTGTTCGGCCAGGCGGCCTACAGCCCGATGGCCTTCCACGCCCCAAGCGCGGCAGAAGCTAAACGGAACAAGCAGCAGAAAAAGCAGCGGCAGAATGCGTTTGCGCATAAGAAAAAAGAAAAAAACGTGATGCAGCTACAAAGCTAGCGCTTAAAACGCTACCTGGTTGGCGAAAGCAACGCGGCAAAGTCGGCGGAAAGCCGCGCGGGTTGCCTCTGCGGCGCAGTAGGGAAAGTTTTGTAGCTTTACCAACCCCCGTTTGGCTTCGGCCGCGGGCGTTCTGTTTTCTGTCCACTTTACTTTCTCTTCATGCAAACTGCTACTGCCGCGCAGGGACAACCCACGCAGGCCAGTCACCCGAATGGCCTCTACATCCTGTTTATGACGGAGATGTGGGAGCGTTTCAGCTACTACGGCATGCGCGCCCTGCTCATTCTGTACATGACCCAGGCGCTGGTTTTCAACAAGGAATTTTCCTCGCTGATTTATGGCAACTACACCAGCCTTGTGTACCTAACGCCTCTGCTGGGCGGCTATATGGCCGACCGCTATTGGGGCAACCGCCGCTCCATCCTGATTGGCGGCTTAATGATGGCTATTGGGCAGTTTAGCCTGTTTTTCAGCGCCAGCAGCTACCAATCAACCAGTGTGGCAATGCCGCTTTTTTACCTGGGTCTGGGCCTGCTAATCTTCGGTAATGGGTTTTTCAAGCCCAACATATCCTCCATGGTAGGCTCGCTCTATCCCGTGGGCGACAAGCGCATCGACTCGGCCTACACCATTTTCTACATGGGCATCAACCTAGGCGCGTTTTTCTCGCCGCTGGTATGCGGTACGCTTGGTAATACGGGTAATCCCGAGGACTTTAAATGGGGCTTTTTGGCCGCTGGTATCGGCATGCTCATCGGCTCGCTGACGTTTGAGCTATTCAAAAATAAATACGTTGTGACGGCCGAAGGTGCTCCGTTGGGCGCCAAGCCTGAGCGCACCGTAGAACACTCACCAGTAGTGCCAGTGCAAACCGACGGGCCAGTGCGGGCTACTACTGTTGCACAACCGGCCAAAACCGGCCTTAGCTCTGGGCGCATCCTCGCGTTTATAGGGATATTCGCGGTAGTCTATGGCGTCATTGCCTGGCTCATGAATTACGACTGGATTGGAGCGCTGGTGTTTGCGTCAATGATTGTGATGCCCTTGCTTATCCTGTCCGACTCGTCGCTGACGGGTAGGGAAAAGGAGAAAATCTACGTTATCCTGATCCTGAGCTTCTTCGTGATATTCTTTTGGGGCGCCTTCGAGCAAGCCGGGGCTTCCCTCACGTTCTTTGCCGACGAGCAAACGGACCGGAACCTGGGTTCCTACGTTGTGCCAGCTTCTTACTTTCAGTCGGCTAACGCACTGTTTATCATCATCTTTGCGCCTATTTTTGCAGTGATTTGGACGTTCATGGGCAAGCGCGGTATCGAACCGTCTTCGCCCCTCAAAATGTCCATCGGTCTAATGCTGCTGGCTGTGGGCTACCTCATCATTGCCTTCGGGGTGAAAGGGGTAGAAGCTAGCACCAAAGTGAGCATGTTCTGGCTGATTACCATGTACATGCTGCATACATTCGGCGAGTTGTGCCTGTCGCCTATCGGGTTGGCGTTGGTGAACAAGCTGGCGCCTGCCCGCTTTGCTTCGTTGCTGATGGCTGTGTGGTTCCTAGCCACTGCTGCCGGCAACAAGCTGGCTGGCGTGCTCAGCGGCTTGTATCCTCCCGGCCCCGGCGAGTTTGCCAAAGCTGCCCAAGAAGGCATCGACCTTCCCGCCATCCTCAATGGCGCACAGCAAGCCAGCGCCACCGTTGTTGAAAAGCTGCAAAGCCTGGAAGTGCCCTATCAGTGGCCTACGTTCCTGGGTATCGAAATCACCAACCTCTACCAGTTCTTCATGATTTTCGTGGCCCTGTCGGCCGCCGCGTCTATCATTCTATTTTTCCTCTACCGTCGCCTCGCACGCATGATGGAAGAGCCGGTAGTAGCAAAATAACCTACCCGCTACACGTAACAGAAAGCCCCGATGCAAGAACTGCGTCGGGGCTTTCTGTTGAATTAACGCTCGTGTGTCATCCTGAGCGGAGTGAAGGACCTTCTCATGGTAGAACGACTATCGCACCAATGATGACTCGTTCTACCGTGAGAAGGTCCTTCGCTCCGCTCAGGATAACACACAAACAAATCAACAAAAAACGGCCCCACAACGTTAAGTTGCGGGGCCGTTTTGTAAGCATCTGATTCAGCGAAATCCACCAAATCAGCGACAATCAGCGATAATTACATCATGCCGCCCATGCCACCCATGCCACCCATACCAGCGGCACCGCCGCCAGCACCGCCTTTGTCTTCCTCAGGCTCGTCGGTGATAACAGCTTCTGTGGTCAACAGCAGGCCAGCAATGCTAGCTGCGTTTTCCAGGGCCAGACGTGTTACCTTGGTAGGGTCCAGGATACCAGCGGCCACCAGGTTTTCGTACCGGTCTTCGCGGGCGTTGTAACCGTAGTCACCTTTGCCGTCGCGTACTTTCTGTACTACTACCGAGCCTTCGCCACCGGCGTTAGCCACGATGGTGCGCAGGGGAGCTTCGAGGGCCGTGCGGATAATGTTCACGCCGGTACGCTCGTCACTGTTAACAGTGTCAACTGCTTCCAGCGAATCCAGAGCACGTACCAGAGCTACACCACCGCCGGGTACTACGCCTTCCTCAACGGCGGCACGAGTAGCGTGCAGGGCATCGTCTACGCGGTCTTTCTTCTCCTTCATCTCTACCTCCGTAGAAGCACCAATGTAGAGGATAGCCACACCACCAGACAGCTTGGCCAAGCGCTCTTGCAGCTTCTCCTTGTCGTAATCGGAAGTAGTAGTGCCGATTTGGGCCTTGATTTCGTTTACGCGAGCCGTGATGGTCTCTTTATCACCGCGGCCATTGACAATCGTCGTGTTGTCTTTGTCGATGATGATCTTCTCAGCCTGACCCAAGTACTCCAGCGTAGCGCTGTCGAGCTTGTAGCCACGCTCTTCGCTGATAACCGTACCGCCCGTCAGAACGGCAATGTCTTCTAGCATCGCCTTACGACGGTCGCCGAAGCCAGGAGCTTTCACGGCTGCAATTTTCAGCGAGCCGCGCAGTTTGTTTACTACCAGCGTAGCCAGCGCCTCACCGTCTACGTCTTCCGAGATGATAACCAGCGGCTTACCCGTCTGAACTACCTGCTCCAGTACGGGGAGCAGCTCTTTCATGGTGCTCACTTTCTTGTCGTAGATCAGAACGAAGGGGTTTTCAAACTCCGCTTCCATCTTCTCCGGGTTGGTTACGAAGTAGGGCGACAGGTAACCACGGTCAAACTGCATGCCTTCCACCGTTTTCACTTCGGTTTCAGTGCCACGCGCTTCCTCTACCGTGATAACGCCTTCCTTGCCTACTTTGTCCATCGCATCGGCAATCATCTTACCGATTTCCGCGTCGTTGTTGGCCGAAATAGTACCAACTTGCGCGATTTCCGACGAATTCTCAATTTTCTTCGACTGCGACTTCAGGTTCTCCACAACGGCTTTCACCGCCTTGTCGATACCACGTTTCAGGTCCATCGGGTTAGCACCGGCAGCTACGTTCTTCGAGCCAGCCGTGTAGATCGCCTGAGCCAGAACGGTAGCAGTAGTCGTGCCATCACCAGCCTGGTCGGCAGTTTTGCTGGCTACTTCTTTCACCAGTTGAGCGCCCATGTTTTCGATAGGGTCTTTCAGCTCAATTTCTTTGGCTACGGTTACACCATCCTTGGTGATGGTGGGGGCGCCAAATTTCTTGTCAATAACCACGTTGCGGCCTTTGGGGCCCAGGGTTACTTTCACGGCATTCGCCAGTTTATCCACGCCGCGCTTCAGACGGTCGCGGCCTTCGGTATCAAATTGGATGTTCTTAGCCATCTTGGTATTGAGGGGAATTACTGCAAAAAAGAAAGGAAAGGGGTGTCGACTTACAGAACGGCAAAAATGTCCGACTCCTTCATGATGAGGTAGTCTTTGCCTTCCACGGTGATTTCAGTGCCGGCGTATTTGCCGTACAGAACTTGGTCGCCCACGCTTACCTGGGGCTTAATGGCAGTGCCATTGTCGGCCACTTTGCCTTCGCCTACGGCTACTACTTCGCCGCGCTGGGGCTTCTCCTTGGCCGTGTCGGGGATGATGATGCCAGATTTGGTCTTTTCCTCGGCAGCGGCCGGCGCGATGATAACGCGGTCAGCCAGCGGTTTAATGCTTAGTGACATATTGGTTGTTTTGGGTGAAAGTGAATGTAAAACTAAGGGGTGCTGGTAGAGGAACACTTCTTATGCCAGCCCACCAAAACCTGACAGAATGAACGCCCAAACTTGATTTTCGGGCTTTTTAGCCTGTCAGGACTGCCATACGTGGCAGGGTGGCGGTGGTTGTGATGGCACTGTGTCTTCTCGGCGAGAGGCACGAATGCCATAAAAAAACCAGCCGCTTTTCAGAAAAGCGGCTGGTTTTATAGTCAGGTTCGATACGTGTGGAGTGATTACTCTGCGGCCGGAGCGGGGGCGGGAGTAACCGGGGCCGGCGCAGCTGGTTGCTGAGCTGGTGCGCCGGCCGGGGCCGGTGTGGCGCCCGTGCCAGGGATGGCGGGCGCTGAGGGTAGGGTAGGCGTTTCGAGGGCGCGCTGCTGGTTGATGCTACGAACGGGACCGTTGCCGCCACCGCTAGCCAGCATGTGGCTACCCAGCGACAAAACCATCAGGGCAATAGCAAAGCCCCAGGTTAGTTTTTCCAGCAGGTCGCCGGTGCGTTTCACGCCCATAAGCTGGGCCGTACCGCCCGCACCAAACTGGCTGGAGAGTCCGCCGCCCTTGGGGTTCTGGGCCAGAACCACCAGCGCCAGCAGCAAGCAAACGATAAAGACAAGAACAAGCAGTGCGTAATACATACTATTCCGAAGATTTCAGTTGTGCAATTTGGTCGGCAAAGTACGCCTTTTTTTCCGGCTGCCGCACCATCAGGCGCTCATATATTTCAATGGCCTTGGCGGTTTTGCCCTGCTTCACCATAATTTTTGCCAGGCTCTCTGAGGCCAGCGCGGGGGTAGCGCTGGTGCTGGGTACCGATAAATCAGTTTGTTCCTCAGCGGGTGGTACCACGGCTGGCGCTTTTAAACGAGGCTGGTTTTTGAGGAATTGGTCGATGATAGCCAGGGTTTTACGCGGGGCCGGCTGTTGTGCTGCCACATGGTCCAGCAACAGCGCGTCGGGGAGGAAGAAGCCAGTGTGCGGTAAGTCGGTGGTGTAGGTGTCGTGCGGTTGCAGGCTGGTGCCTAAGCGGCTACCCAGGTCTAAGCCGTAGCCAATGCTAGGGTCGGCATAGAATGGCGGACTGGCTGCGGTATGCGTAGGTGGGGTAGGAGTCTCGGTAGCGGGCGTGTCGTCGAATAGCTCATAAACGGCTGGGGCTGGTAGCCTTGAATCGGCCAAGCCAAACTCAAAGCGCGAGGACCCCGCGTCGGCCGGCGGCCGAATGGGCGGTGCCGTGGCGGGCAGTAAGTCTTCTACTACAACAGGAACGGCGGCTTCGTGGGTAACTTCCTTCGCAGTTTTCGTAACGGCTTCAGCTTCTGTTATTTCCTCGGCAGTAGGCACTACCTCATCCGTTTGCTCCACTAGCTCAGCTTCCGGCTCGGCTGCAATATCTAAGGCTGGCGGAGAATCGCCAAGCGATGGCAATGAAGTAGCGAATACTTCATTTGAGTCCGAAGCGGGGACATCAGTCTCGGCAGCAACCAAAACTTCCTCCTCAACTGGCTCAGCGGGTACCTCAACAAGTACGGAAGCTACCGGCTGTTCTTCCGTCGTTGGCATTTCGGCCAGGGGTAGCTCAGGAACGGCTAGCTGAACTGATTGCACAGAAGCAAGTGCTGAAGTAGCAGCAGGTAGCAGCACGTCGGGTTGCTCAATGAGCAAGCGCAGCAACTGGCGGTCGGCGGCGTAGGTAGCCGCCCGACGCAAGCGCTGGCTGGCCAGCATACTACCCTTGTCGTGCGCGGCTTTGGCGAGCAGTAAGTGAGCGGTCTGGCAATAAGGAAAGGCCGTAGCCAGCTGCACCAGCTCCTGATTTTCGGCTTCCGATATAGAGCCGACATGGTCCAGAATATGCAGCAGCGACGCGCGAGTCATCTTTTAAAGCGTTAAGTGTTAAGAATAACTATCGCAGAACGTCATTTCGACTATAAGAAAAAATCTCACGTGCGATGCTAACTCAATCGTCAGAAATGACGTGCTGCAACAGTCCTATATCACCAGTTGGCCACCGACTTATTGAATACGTCGGTGATGATGTTGGTAGTAATTCTGCGGATAGAGGATGGGTCGCTATTGATTGCGACAATGGACTGCGATGCGGGAAAGTCGCCGTTGCTCTGGAAGGTTTGCTCGAAGCTCTGGGTATCGTCCTTGGTATTGATGAATTTCACCCGTACCTGAATGGTAAGGCGGTTCACGCCGGCTTGGTCCACGTTGCCCTCACGCTGAATAGCGGCCGGGGCAAAATCGTAGGCAATAATCTGACCTTCAATCTGTAAGTCGCCATCGCGCTGCTGCATCTTGAGCGGCGTGTTGCGCTGAAAGTAATCCTTGAAATCTTCCGTAAACTGCTGCGACAGCGCCGAAGGGCCATTACTGGAGTTGTTTTGGAAGGTAGCAATGGACATAGTCTTCACCGACGGATCAATGTTGGTACCGGTGAAGGAATAAACCGAGCAACCACTTAAGATTACGCTCATAGCTAGTAGCTGATAGCTGATAGCTTTTTTGTACTTCCTATTCAGGAAATTAAAGGCTAACAGCCAATGGCTAACAGCTAACAGCTCAGAAAACCTACGCTTGTTCCAAATCATATTGTTTGAGCTTGCGGTACAACGTGCGCTCGGAGATGCCCAGGTCGTGGGCGGCGTACTTACGCTTGTTGTTGTGCTTTTTTAACGCTTTGATAATCATCTCCTTTTCCTTGGCTTCTAGGGAAAGGGTTTCCTCTTCCGTCTCGTGCGGAATATCTTCAACGCGCTGCTCCTCTTCTTCGTATTCGGTGGCGTCTTCTACCTCAGGGTGCATGAAGTAATCCGACGAAGCGCCGGCCGTATCGGGGCGGGCGTTCAGGCGGCCTCCCTCGTAAGGTGCCACGTTGAGGTTCGTAAACAGGTGGCTGTTTTGGCGCAACAGTTCCTGCGCTTCCTGGGGCCGCTGACCGGCAGCCAGGTCCAGCACCAACTTCTTCAGGTCGGTCATGTCGCGGCGCATGTCGAAGAGCACCTTATATAATAAGTCGCGCTCGGAGTAGGCGTTACCCGCGCCGTCGGTGGCCGGACCCGCCGCGCTCAGCAGCATGGGCAAGTTGCTGCTTTGCTCCTGGGGCAGGTACTGGCGCAGGTGGGTAGCATCTACCTCGCGCTCCATTTCCAGCACCGACATCTGCTCGGCCACGTTCTTAAGCTGGCGAATGTTGCCGGGAAAGCGGTAGCGCTGCAATTCCCGCACAGCCTCCGGCGACAGCGAAATGGGCTTCACGCGGTAACGGTCGGCAAAATCGGTGGCGAACTTGCGGAACAGCAGGTAGATATCATCGCCCCGCTCTCGTAGGGGCGGTACGGTGATGGGCACCGTATTGAGGCGGTAGTAGAGGTCTTCGCGGAAACGGCCGTTGCGCACGGCTTCCAGTAGGTTTACGTTGGTAGCAGCCACCACGCGTACATCGGTTTTCTGCACTTTGGAAGAGCCTACCCGAATAAAATCGCCGTTTTCCAGGACGCGCAACAGACGGGCCTGCGTACCCAGCGGCATTTCCCCAATTTCGTCGAGAAAGATGGTGCCGCCGTTGGTCACCTCAAAATAGCCCTTGCGAGCCTCATTGGCACCGGTGAAAGAACCTTTTTCATGCCCAAATAGCTCCGAATCGATGGTGCCCTCGGGTATGGCGCCGCAGTTGATGGCAATAAACTGCCCATGCTTGCGGGGCGACAGTGCATGGATAATCTTGGAAAACGACTCCTTACCGGAGCCGCTCTCGCCCGTTATCAGCACCGTCATATCGGTAGGCGCTACCTGCGCCGCCACTTGAATGGCGTAGTTCAGTGCCGGCGCATTACCGATAATACCGAAGCGCAACTTTATACTTTGAATCTCAGATGGTGTCAAGGTCGTGGTAGGTTTTCGTAGAGTAGACGAAAAGCGGAGTGTTCTATTTGGCGTGTAAATGGGTGTATCAGCAAGCGTAGCATCACGCTTGCTGATACACCCATTACTCTATACCGCTTCTCCCAATAGCGCCCCGCCGGTCGTGCTGCTCACGAATACGTTCACGTAATCGCCTTTCTGGAAGCTGCCTTTTGGAAAGATAACCACCTGGTTCTGGCTGTTGCGGCCGCTCAGGTGCTCTTTTGAGCGCTTGGAGGTGTTCTCTACCAATACTTTATGCACGCGGCCTACCATGCGGGCGTAGCGGGCGCGGGCGTGTAGCTGCTGCCGGTCGATGATTTCCTGCAAGCGGCGCTTCTTGGTTTCCAACGGAATGTCGTCTGCCAGCTTGCGGGCGGCTAGCGTGCCGGGGCGCTCCGAGTAGAAGAAGTTGTAGCCCATGTCGTACTGCGCGAAGTCGATGAGCGTCAGGGTATCTTGGTGCTCTTCCTCGGTTTCGGAGCAGAAGCCGGCAATCATATCGGTGGAGATGGCACAGTCGTCGCCAAGGATGCGGCGGATGGCCTGCACGCGTTCCTCGTACCAGGGCCGGTCGTAGGTGCGGTTCATCAGCGCCAGCACCCGCGAGTTGCCGCTCTGGGCAGGTAGGTGAATATACTTGCAGATGTTCTCGTGCCGCGCCATCGTGTGCAGCACCTCGTCGGTGATGTCTTTGGGGTGGGAGGTGGAGAAGCGCACGCGCAGCTCGGGGCTTACCAGCGCCACACGCTCCAACAGCTGAGCAAAGTTGACGCGCTCGACGCCATCTTCGCTGGCCCACTTATAGGAATCTACATTCTGACCGAGCAGCGTAACTTCTTTGTAGCCAGCTGCTACCAAGTCACGGGCCTCTTGTACGATGCTGTGTGTATCGCGGCTGCGCTCGCGGCCGCGGGTGAAGGGCACCACGCAGAAAGAGCACATGTTGTCGCAGCCGCGCATGATGCTGATGAAGGCCGTGACGCCGTTGCTGTTCAAGCGCACGGGCGTGATATCGGCGTAGGTTTCCTCGCGGCTCAGTAGTACGTTCACGGCCTTCTGGCCCCCGTCGACCTGTGAAATCAGTTGGGGTAGGTCGCGGTAGGCGTCGGGGCCAACTACCAGGTCTACAATTTTCTCCTCCTCTAAAAATTTGGTTTTCAGTCGCTCGGCCATGCAGCCCAACACGCCTACTAACATGCCTGGACGGCGCTTTTTGTGCGAGTTGATTTGCTTGAGGCGCATACGTACCGTTTGCTCAGCCTTCTCGCGGATGGAGCAGGTATTAAGCAGCACTAGGTCGGCGCCGGCCAGATCGTCGGTGGTGTCGAAGCCTTCGTTGAACAGAATGCTCGACACGATTTCGGAGTCGGAGAAGTTCATCTGGCAGCCGTAGCTCTCGATGTAGAGCTTGCGTTGCCGGCCGGTGCGGGTAGCCGGGCTCACGCGCACGGCCTCCGTGGGCTCGTGGGCATGTGTGGTGGCGTCTACCGACGGCGTATCGAAGGTAGGCGTATCAAGAAAATCGAGGGTAATCAGCGGTTGAGACATGGAGGCGCGCAGCTTCAGCTTCACATTTTGGGAGCGTCAAAGGTAAGGTTTTTACCGCAGAAATGACAGAATGGCAGAGGGGATGATGTGGTGGTTGATGACGTGTTGATGTGTAGACTATTGTCATCTTGAGCAGAGCGAAGAATCTTATTACGTGAGAATGATGCTCGTAACAACGACTCGTTCGTCCTCCGCTCTGCTCAGGATGACAACTGTTTTCTATTCACTATCTCACCAATTCCAACACGGCGCGAATATCTTCAACCTGCTCGAAAGCAATACCTTCCAGCAGAGCTGGGTCGACGTGCTCAAAAATCCAGTTGGTGTGGTAGGGGACGTGTATGGCCCGGAAACCCAGCCGCGCCACAGGTAAAATATCCGACTTCAGCGAATTACCAATCATCACAAACTCCTCAACCGTTGCGTTATAGCGCGTCAGAAGGCGGCGGTACGTGGCCTCGTCTTTCTCGCTGACTACCTCCACATGGTCGAATAGCTCGCCCAGGCCGGAGCGGGCAATTTTGCTTTCCTGATCAAACAGGTCGCCTTTTGTGAGCAGGAGTAGGCGGTGGCCGCGCCGGCGCAGCTCCGTGAGCACTTCCACTACGCCGGGTAGGGGCTCAATGGGAAAGCGCAGTAAGTCTTTGCCCATGTCTAGAATCTGTTGGATGTCGTGGCCCGTGACGGCACCGTTGGTTAGTTGAATGGCCGTTTCGATCATGGAAAGCATGAACGACTTGGCGCCATAGCCAAACAACTGCATGTTGCGGCGCTGCACGGCGTTGAGGTGGGTGCTGATGTAGGCTACGTCGCCGCAGTGCGCCATAATCTCAAACAAACGGGTCTCTACCCGGTCGAAATGCGGCTGATTGGGCCAAAGGGTGTCGTCGGCATCAAAAGCAACCAAATAGGAAGCAGACATAAGGAAGCAGTGGAGAGGCTAGAAAAGCCGCGAAGTTACCGAACTTGCCGCCCATGAAACATCTCGTTGATCTGGCTTCCTGGAACCGCCGGGAGCATTTTGCCTTCTTTTCCACCTTCGATGAGCCCTTTTTTGGCTTGGTAGCACCGGTTGACTGTACCCAGGCGCGGGCTGAAGCGAAACGGCTGGGCGTGTCGTTTTTCCTGTATTACCTCTACCACTCCTTACAGGCTGCCAATCAGGTACCGGAGTTTAGAACGCGCATTGAAGATGGGCAAGTGTACCAATATGACCGGGTGCACGCCTCCGCCACCATCGGCCGAGCCGACCATACATTTGGCTTCTCCTTTATTGAAGCGCACGACGCGCTACCCGATTTTGTAACCGCCGCTACCGCCGAAATAGCGGCCGTACAGGCCAGCACCGGCCTTCGGCTCAACGACACCACCGGCCGCCCCGACGTACTGCACTGCTCGGCCATTCCGTGGGTGCGTTTCAGCAGCCTCACCCACGCCCGCAGCTTCCGCCACCCCGACAGCTGCCCCAAGATTTCATACGGCCAAACGTACGAGGAACATGGCCGTATCTGGCTGCCCGTGGCCGTCAACGTCCACCACGGTCTTGCTGATGGCTACCACGTGGGTCAGTTTTTAGAGGCGTTTCAGCAGGGGTTGAATGGGGAGGACGTTGAGGGTAGGAAGGTATAGGGGTAAGAGGGAGAGAGGGTAGGAGGTATGTCATCCTGAGCGGAGCGAAGGACCTTATCACGTCAGAACGAGTCGTTGTTATGATGGTCGTTCAACTGGCATAAGGTCTTTCGCTCCGCTCAGGATGACAGACTTCCTGCTTACCCTATCGTCTTTCAACATTCTGATTCATAGTCTATTACTCTTATGTCTTCCTATCCTCAACGCTCTCACTCACTTCCGCGCCTAGTACTTCCAGCATGGCCTTGGCTTTCAGCAGACACTCGGCGTATTCCTGCTCAGGCACCGAGTCATACGTAATGGCCGAGCCGACTTGAAACGAGAGGTAGCCCGTGTCGGCGCGGTATTGCAGGGAGCGGATGACCACGTTGAACTCGAACGAGCCATCAGGCCAAGTGTAGCCGAGGCAGCCGCTGTAGAGGCCGCGGCGGGTGCGCTCGTACTGCTCGATGAGCTGCATGGCCCGTATCTTGGGGGCGCCGGTCATAGAGCCCATAGGGAAGGTAGCGCGCAAGATGTCTACCAAGTCTGCGTCGGGGCGCAACTCGGCTTCTATGGTCGAAATCATCTGCCACACATGGCGGAAGGGGTAGAGGCCGAACAGTTCCGGCACCCGCACCGAGCCGGTTTGTGCTACGCGGGCCAGATCGTTGCGCACCAAGTCCACAATCATGAGGTTCTCGGCGCGCTCTTTTTCGTTGTGCAATAGCTGGTAGCGTTGCTGCTCGTCCTCGGTTGGGGTAGTACCGCGCCGAATGGTGCCTTTAATAGGTTGAGAAAGGATAACCGACTCATGCTGAGACAAAAATCGCTCGGGCGAGGCGCAGAGCAGGTAGTGGTCGGCTAACTTATAGAAGCCCGCAAATGGCATTGGCGAGGCTTCGTTCAGGCGCAGAAACGTAGCCACGGGGTCGAGCACAACGTCCTCCGCGAAAAACTCCATGCACAGGTTCAGCTCGTACACTTCCCCATTCAAAATGTCTTCGCGCACGGCCTCTACGGCTGCTGTATAGTCGGCTTTGGGTAGGCGCGGGCGCATGGTGGCCACGCGGGGCGCGGCTGGGTTAGGCGGAGCGGTGTCCAGAATAGCTGCCAGTACCTCGTCGGTATCACCATGAATCTCCAGCGCATCTTCGCGCCAATGCAGCCAGGTTTGGGGCGTAAAGAAATGCAACGTGGGCCACTCCAGACCAGTGAAATTGTGGCTGTGCAAGGCCTCTATCTCATTTTTTAGCTCATAGGTCAGAATGCCGAAGCGCGGCCCGGCAGGGGGCTTTTGCTGCATCCAAAGGCGCAATTCATCTAGACAGGTAGGAGAACCCGTAGCTGAATCAGCCACGCCCAGCAGCCGTTCAAACGGCCCATTGGGGTAGGAAAAGTGGTGGTTGGGCTCGTAATAAGCGCAATAGCGATACTGCGCCGCCCATTGTAAGGCTTGCGCCCGAAAATCGGGTGGTAGCTCAGAGTAAGAGATAGTCAGCACAAAGCAAAGATGCAGGCAAAACGGGGTATAATAGTGTGAATGCTTTACTGAGCCAACGCCGCCAGGGCCACTTTTGCTTTGGTATCGGTGCTATTTTTATACTCGTGCTTAGGGTATCTGAGCGCCTTTTGAAAATACGAACGCGCCGTATCTTCTTTCCTATCAGTCTGATACAGATAGCCTAGCTGAAGGGCCGATTGCGGTGCGAAGTAGTAAGGGGCTGTGCCCGCCAAGGCAATCGTGCGCGCATAATAACGGCGGGCCGAGTCGGGCTGACCGTGTAAATGCCAAGCGCGGGCTTGGCGGTAAGGCCATTCTAGTCGGTCGCGCAGGAGAGTAGTGGGCGTGAGAACAAAGGTGCGTAGCGTGGCGAGTGCCTCGGGGTAGTAGCCGCCGTCGGTTTGCAGGCGGGCGCGGGTGAGGATGCGGTGGAGGGGTAGGGCGTCGTCGTAGAAACGCTGCGCATAGTGGTCTTCCTCCAGCACGTCGCGGCCCTGCGCGTCAATCTGCCGACGGTACTGCGTGGCGGCCGTTTGGTTGCCGCCCAGCCAAGCGGCCAGATAAAGCTTAAAGTACGCATCCTTGCGGTAGTGCTGGCCACGATATTCACGCAGAAATTGTTGATTTTCAGTTTCTGACGCCGCGTATTGGCTCTGATACAATAGCAGGTCGGCGGCCATGTGGTGCAGATAGGGCAGGGGGAGGTAAGCCGCGCCGGTAGGGCGGCCCCGGTAGGCGGCCAGCGCCGCCGCCGTGTGGTGCAGTTTTTTGCGCTGACTAACCGTTAAATAGCTGAGCAATAAGTTATCAGGTTGTTGTGCGGCTAGTTGCTCAAACTGCTGGGCCGTCGCTTCGCCGTCTTTCAGATACGTTTCGCGGAGCAGCGCTAGAATCAGGCGCGACTCAAACTGAAAATCATGGGACGAGCGGGCGGCGGCCGTCAGGTTGCGCAAGCCCGTTTCCACGCTACCCGGTAGGCCCAGTAGCTTTAGAAACCAGCGGTAGTTTTCGGGTAGTGAGCCAATAAAGAACTGAAGCATCCCCAGCGTTTTGCGGGCCGGCAGATAGGCGGGGTAGCGTTGGGCCACGGCCTGCATCTGCTGATAAGCCTGCCGCAGGCTCCACGCCCCCCGAATCTCGTGCCCAAACGTGACCTGCGCCGCCGCCTGGTGCAGCCGAATTTCGGCACGGGCGTAGTCGGGCAGGGCACCGGCCTGCTTTTCCAACAAAGTCAGTCGCTGATCCTGCGCGGCCACGGTGGCCGCGTAACGCCCGGCATCCTGCGATACCAATAGTTCCGCAAAGTCGATGCAGTCCTGCACCAGCAGGGTCCCGGCAGCCGTGGCGGATTCGTTGCGTAGCAGGACGCGGGCCGTAGCGGGGCGCAGCTTCAGCAGTTCAGCGTAGGCGCGGGCAGCACTGGGCGTGAGGGTACGCGGCGTTTCCCGCGAAGAGGCACCCACGCCGACGTGCGCGGCAAGAAGTAGTGCCGCGAGCAGCACATGCGTGACTATGCGTTGAGTAAGCAGGGCGAAAAACCAACACCTCATATAGCAAAAAAGGAACGACCCAGGGGCCGTTCCTTTTCAAAATACAGCTGAAAACTTATTCAGCGCGGGCCGCTACATCAGCCAGAATCCGGCCGCAGTGCTCGCACACAATGATTTTTTTATGCGACATGATGTCGGCTTGGCGCTGCGGGGGCACCGTGTTGAAGCAGCCACCACAGGCATCGCGCTTCACGGGCACCACGGCCAAGCCGTTGCGCACGTTGCCGCGAATACGGGTGTAGGCCGTCAGCAGGCGCTCTTCGATGGGCTGGGTAGCCTCACCGCGCTCGTCCATCAGCTTCTTCTCGTCGGCTTCGCTTTCCCCTACAATGGTTTGCAGCTCAGCTTGCTTGTTGTCGAGGTCCTTGCGTCGCTCATCGAGGCGCTGCTTGGTGCCGCTGATTTCGGTGTTTTTCTGCTCAATCTGATACTGAGCTTCCTTAATTTTCTTTTCCGAAATCTGAATTTCCAGCTTTTGCAGCTCAATTTCCTTGGCAATAGCCTCGTACTCACGGTTGTTGCGCACGTTTTGCTGCTGGTCCTCATACTTGCGAATAAGGCCGTCGGCATCCTTGGCGTTTTGCTTGCGCTGCTTGATCTGGTCGTTCAGGCCCGAGATTTCTTCGTCAAACTTGCTTACGCGTACTTCGTAGCCAGCAATTTCGTCCTCCAAATCCCGTACTTCTTCGGGCAAATCGCCCCGCACACGCCGAATTTCATCGAGTTGCGAGTCAATACGCTGCAAATTCAGCAACGCTTCCAGCTTACTAGCAACGGGGGTATCCGCGGAGGTATTAGAAATCATATCGAACGGGGTTGGTCAGGGTCTCAGCAATTAAGACCGCAAATTTACGGGTAAATGCGCTTGTAAGCAAGTCCCGGAAAATCTCGCTGGTAAACTGCTCACTTTCGTAGTGGCCCACATCGCACAGCATCAACTGGCCTTCGGCGGCAAAATACTCGTGATATTTCAAATCGCCGGTTACGTAGGCCTGTGCGCCGGCTGCCCTAGCTTTGCCGGTAAGGAAGCTGCCCGCGCCGCCACACAAGGCTACTGTTTTAATAGGCTGCGCAAACTCGGTGTATTTCACCACTGGCACGCCCAGTGCTGCCCGCAGCCGTGCTCGGAACTCCTGCGGTGGCAGCGGCTCAGGCAGTTCGCCTACCATACCGCTGCCTACATCCTGGTGCACATTTTCCAGCTTTATCAGCTCGTAGGCTACTTCCTCATAAGGATGTGCCTGCCGTAGCGCCCGCAGGGCGGCGCCTTGCAAGTGCAATGGTAGGAGCACTTCCACACGTTGCTCCTGGGCCGTTTCAGGTTGGCCGGGCGTGCCCTGAAATGGGTTCGTGTCGGCACTAGGCGTGTAGGTGCCCGTGCCATCCATGCGGAAGCTACACTGGGAGTAGTTGCCTACCTGGCCGGCACCAGCATCATACAGGGCCTGCAAAACGGCGTCGGTGTGGGTAGGCGGTACGTAGGTGACAAGCTTGCCCAGTGTGCCGAATTTAGGATCAAGAATGCGCAGGTTTTGCAGGCCGAGCTTGTCGGCCAGCTTGCGGTTGACGCCGTGGCGCACGTTGTCGAGATTGGTGTGGGCGGCGTAGAGAGCAATATCGTGCTTAATAGCCTTCAACAGGGTTTGCTCCACTTCGTTGGCGCCGGTCAGTCGTTTCAGTGGCTTAAAGATAAGCGGGTGGTGCGCTACTACCACGTTGCAGCCTTTTGCGAGGGCTTCATCTACTACAGCCGGAGTGCAGTCGAGGGCAATCAACACGCCTTTAACTTCCAACTGCGGATTACCGCATTGCAGCCCGGCGTTGTCGTAGGATTCCTGATAGGCAAGGGGCGCGGCTTGTTCCAGCACGCGCATAAGGTTAGCGAGGGTAGGCATGAGGCAGCAATATGAAAAAGATGGTACTACGAAAGTAAAAAAGCTTATATCCATAGATCTACTTTATGTGTAGAGCATTACTTCTCTAATAGAATGTACAAACGTTTGCTATGCTAGTCCACTGCAAACGTTTGCTATTTTAACTCTTAGCAGTGAGTTTTCTTAAAACCGGCAACCAGTTGAAATGAATATTTGATGATTTTTTACTTCTATTTCTATTTTTTATTATCATAATTCAATACTATTGGTGCTATGAATGCGATAAAGCAACGCTTCTCTCTTCTTTGCCTCTCTGGAGTAGGAATATGCATCCACTACACAATCGATTGTTTTTTTTAATGATTTGCAATCGATTGCATAGACGAAAATATACTTTTACAAAATTGTAGCAATGACTTAAGCGGCACACCAACATCTCCAACAGCAGCCAACAGGCATACTCTTCCACATTTCTACCACAAACCCTATTCGAATATGAAGAACCGAATACGCAACAAGCGGCAACGTAGCGTCATGGGAAACACGAGGCGTACTCTTGTGCCCCTCGTACTATGCACTGCTATTGGCCTGACAACAGGGCAAGCGGTGCAAGCCCTACCTTTAACGGCTGCAACCTTCCATACATCAAGCACAGCTGCTGACATTACTGTACAAGGCAGGGTAGTAGACGCTACGGGCGGTGCTATTCCAGGTGTAAACGTTGTGCAGAAAGGCACTAGCAACGGTGCCCAGACCGATGCCGACGGCAATTTTACACTGGTTGTACCCGAGGGCTCAACACTAGTCGTATCCTTTATAGGGTATCAGTCGCAAGAGGTGGTGGCTACCTCCACTGCGCGCCTGACAATTCGATTAGGCACAGACCAAAAGGCTCTTGATGAAGTAGTGGTAGTGGGCTACGGTACGCAGTCGCGAGCAACGGTAACAGGTGCCATTAGTACCACAAAATCAGCGGAAATTGTACGAACGCCTGCTTCTACCTCCTCCAGTGCCCTGGTAGGCCGCGTGCCAGGCATATCAGCTCGTCAGCCGGATGCCCGCCCTGGTGGCGGTACCAACATTCAGATTCGTAATATGGGCGATCCGCTCTACGTCATTGATGGGGTAGTGGCGGATGCTGGTCAGTTCAATAACTTGGGTCTCAATGATATCGACAATATTTCGATTCTAAAAGACGCTTCGGCTGCGATTTACGGGTTACGGGCTGCCAACGGCGTAGTGCTTGTGACTACCAAACGAGGTACCACTGGGAAGCCCACCATCAATATATCTGGCTATTATGGTGTGCAGAACTTTACGCGCTATCCGCACCCGGCTACTGCCTACCAGCACGTGCGCGCTTTGCAAGAAGCGGGGCAAAACCAGGGCCGTACGCCGGTGAATGAGCCGGTGAGGGGCGAAACCATTACGCCGGAAGTGCTGGAGAAATGGCGCACGGGCGCCCCCGGCTACAAAAGCTATGATTACTACAAAGAGGTACTGCGGCCTAACGTGCCGCAGTATTCTGCCAACGCCAGCGTATCGGGTGGCTCGGAAAACGTGCGGTACTATGTGTCGGGTACCCACTTGGCGCAGGAAGCACTTATTCGAGACTTCCACTTCAAGCGGACCAACCTACAAGCTAACGTGGAGGCCAACGTAACGAAGCGCCTGACCATCGGTACGCAGATTTACGCCCGTATAGAAGACCGCTTTCAAGCAGGGGTGCCCGGCATTGACGACTATTTCAACCCTTTCCTGAGCATCTTCTCGATGTGGCCCACGGAGTCGCCCTACGCCAACGACAACCCGGCATACATCAATCAGACGCACAACATCAACGTGAACCCGGCCACGTACCGCACCGAGGTAACGGGCTACTCGCAGGACTACTGGCGTTCGGCCAAGGGCAACTTCACGGCGCAGTACGATTTTGATTTTGGTCTAAGTGCCAAGGCCATTGGCTCCTACAACTTTACCAATTTTGATTTCGACGGCTTCGAATACACCTATAACGGCTACCGCTACAACGGGGCCAATGACACCTACGACATTGTGCCGGGCGGGGGTAACCAAAACCCCTGGCGCGAAACTCGGCGGCGTAATGTGATTGACCGGTACGGGCAATTGCAACTGAACTACAACAAAACCTTCGGTGACCATGGCATCTCGGCAGTAGCTGCCTACGAGCGCTACGACACGGAAAATAAGTACAACGTGGTGCACACCGTGCCGCCAAACAACACCATTCCTATTCAGCTGTTCGCCAACCAGGATTTGCTGATTGACGAAATCTTTGAGTCGGCGCGGGCGGGCTATATTGGCCGTATCAACTACAACTACAAGCAGAAGTACCTGCTAGAGGTGCTGGGCCGTTACGATGGCTCCTGGCTGTTTGCACCAAGCAAGCGGTACGGCTTCTTCCCGGGCGTATCAGCCGGCTGGCGCATTTCGGAGGAACCTTTTATAAAGGATAATCTGGGTGAGACCATCACGCAGTTGAAGCTACGCGCCAGCTACGGCCGTACGGGTAGTGACTATATTGGTAATGACCCTATTGTAGGTTTTTACAGATTTCTACCCGGCTATCGATTCCCGTCGGGTAGTGCTATCTTCAACGGCAACTACACCATTGGGATTGACCCCCTTGATCCTCCCATTACGAACATCTCGTGGTTGACTAATACGAGTGCTAACGTTGGGATAGATGTAGGCTTTCTAGAAAATAAACTAACGGGACAGTTTGACATCTTTGAGCGGCGGCGTAGTGGTTTTCCTCAGCAACGCTATGATGTATTGATACCTTCGGAAATAGGATACGGAATTCCGCCTGAAAACCTCAGGTCAGATGCTGTTCGGGGGGTAGAAGGTGCGTTGACGTACTCTAGTGCGATTAATGATTTCACTTACACAGTAACTGCCCACGCCACGCTGGCTAGAGCACGGAATATCGCGGAGTATAAGCCGCGCTTTGGCAACTCCTGGGATGAATACCGTGGCCGCTATAACGACCGGTGGTCAAACGTGGGTTGGGGCTATCAGGTGATTGGGCAGTTTCAATCGGAGCAGGAAATTGCCGACTATCCTATCAACAACGATGGCCAAGGCAACCGCAATATGCTGCCCGGCGACCATAAGTATAAGGATGTGAACGGCGACGGCGTAATCAACTACCTCGACGAGCGGCCAATTGGCTACGCCGAAGAAGCTACGCCCTACTTCACGTATGCGCTCAATACCTCGCTCGGCTATAAAGGTTTCACATTGAACTTTGACCTGGTAGGAGCCGGCCTGCAGACCTTCCGCCGGGAGGTAGAGCAAAAAATACCGTTCCAGAACAACGGCACGTCGCCTAACTACTTCTTCGAGGACCGTTGGCACCGCGAGGACCCCTTCAATAACGACAGCCCCTGGGTACCGGGCACCTATCCCGCCGTACGCCGTGACGACTCTGGGCACCCAAACTACAACCGTCGGAGCGACTTCTGGACCGTAAACGTGCGGTATCTGCGCATCCGCAACCTGGAGTTGGGCTACAGCCTGCCCAAGCCTTTCCTGAACCGGTTTGGTGTGGGAGCGTTGCGCGTGTACGTGAACGGTACCAACCTGTACTCCTTTGATACTTTAAAGAAATACGACCTCGATCCGGAGGTTTCGTCAAACGGGGGCCTCATCTATCCGCCCCAGCGACTGTTCAATGCGGGCATAAACCTGAGCATTTAATTTCTTGCTGCACATGAAACTGAAACATACACTCTTGACGCTCGGTCTGGGCCTTACGCTTGGACTGGGAGCTTGTGAGAAAGACTTCTTAGACCGTGACCCACCAAACCTGGTGACGGATGCGCAGGTGTGGAACGACGCGAACTTGGTGACGAGTCTGCTAGCCAACTTCTACGACCGTATACCTGCCCACACGCGCATTGATGCGGGCTGGGACCGGTTTGCGGCTTATGATGAGGCCATGTGGTCGGGTAACGGCGACGGCTTTAATAACCAAGTAGAATACAACTTCGACTGGTGGCGCTACTGGGACTATGGCTTGATTCGAGACATCAACTTATCCATCGAAAACATCGATAAGTTCAGCACCTCCCTGCCGGAAGCACAGAAGCTACAGTTCAAATCGGAGTTGCGCTTTCTGCGGGCTTACATCTACTTCGAAATGGTGAAGCGTATGGGCGGCGTGCCGCTGATAACGCAGCAGCTGATCTACGACTTCAGCGGTGACCCGACACCCCTACAGGTACCGCGCAGCAAAGAGGCAGAGCTCTACGATTTTATTGGCAGTGAGCTAGACGCCATTAAAAACGACCTGGGCAACGCGGGTAGCAACACCCGCGCAAACCGCTACACAGCCATGGCGCTGAAATGCCGGGCAATGCTGTACGCGGGTTCTATTGCCAAGTACAACAGCGCTTCGGGCCTGAACATTGAAACGCCAGGCGGAGAAGTAGGCATTCCGGCCAGCCGGGCCGGAGAGTACTACCAAAAATCGTTGGATGCGGCCAAGGAGGTAATTGCCGGACCCTACTCGCTCTACCGGGCCAACCCCGTAAACCTGGGGGAAAACTTCTACGATGCCATTACCCGCAAGTCGCCGAACCCGGAAGTGATTCTTGCCAAGGACTTTCTGACGGCAAAGAACCGGCGTCACCTGTTCACCTACGACAACATTGCCCGCGGTATTCGGGAGGATAACCTGTCGTCGTCCATCATCACGCCGGTATTGAACCTGGTAGAAAGCTACGAGTACCTGGATGGCACATCGGGCGAAATCAAAACCCGCAACGCCGCCAATACCGACTATATCTACTACGATAACCTGAGCGCACCCTTCGCCAATAAGGATGCCCGCCTCTACGGTACGGTTATCTATCCTGGCACTACCTTCAAGGGTCAGGAGGTGGAAATTCAGGCCGGCGTAATGGTGTGGAACGGCAGCGGATACAACATGGTAGAAGGCGGCCTGGCTACCCTCTACACGGATGGCAAGACCCTGACGGGCAGCTCGGGGCCGCAACGGGCGCAGTCGGAAGTAACAAACACTGGGTTCTACCTGCGCAAGTACATCGATTCGACGCCTAAATCCAGCACCCGTGGTATTCAGAGCGACACGTGGTGGATCTGGTTCCGCCTGGGCGAAGTGCTGCTGAACGCATCGGAGGCCGCACTAGAGCTAGGCAACGAAGCGGAGGCGCTTACCTACGTGAACCGGGTACGCGAGCGGGCTGGCTTCCCGGCCAACAGTCTCACCACGCTCAGCCGACTGAAGCTGGAAAACGAGCGTCGAGTAGAACTGGCCTTCGAAGACCACCGCGTGTGGGACCTGATACGTTGGCGTCGGGCGCACGTGCTATGGAATGGCGATAACACGAATCCTAACGCCATGATGTACGCCCTGTATCCCTACCGCGTGGTGCGCCCCGGCGATGCGCGCGACGGCAAATATGTGTTCCTGAAACTGGTAGCACCCCGCTTCCGTGCTCCACGCAACTTCCGCTTGGGCAACTACTATTCTTCCATTGACCAGGGCGTGCTTAACCTTAACCCTAAACTTGTTCGTAACCCCTTCCACTAAGCCTCATGAAAGCAATAGTTTATAGCCTCCTGGCCGGTGCGATGTTGTTGACAAGCTGTGCTAAGGATAACGTAGAACCTCCAAAATCCCGGCTAACGGGTCGGGTTGTGTACCAGGACCAAGCAGTAGGTGTTCGCTCGTTTGGCTCTACCAACTTAGGAAGCAATGCTTCTATGTTGGAGCTATGGCAACGCGGCTTCGGCCTGTTCAATAAGATTCCGGTGTTTGTGGATCAGGACGGGACCTTCTCCGCAGAGCTTTTTGATGGCGACTACAAGCTGGTACGCTCCCGTGGCAATGGTCCTTGGGTAGATAATACGGATAGCATCAGCGTAAACGTGAATGGAAACACCGTGCTTGACGTACCGGTGCAGCCCTATTTCACTTTTACGAATGCTAGCATCCAGAAAAGCAACAACACTATGACGGCGACCTGCACCGTTTCTAAGACGGCAACCAGGGACATAGAGCGGGTTGTTCTTTTCATCAGCCGAACGGCCATTGTAGATGTTACAAACAACTTGGCTCGGAGTGAAAAAGCTGATGCCGACGTAGCAGATCTAAGCAAACCACTGACCTTTTCGCTTGCAATACCTGCCTCTATCAGAGGAACCGTATATGCGCGGTTAGGAGTGAAAGCAATTGGTGCAGGGGAGTATCTCTACACACCGGTGCAAAAGTTCGAGTAATAGTTTTTGTTGACTATGTATAAAAAAGGGCGGCCATCAGGCCGCCCTTTTTTAATTAGTGCGAGTATGTAATCAACTGACTCAGCACCTCCCTGTACCGCGCTACGTTGTCGGCCAGTGCCCGGCGCTTATACTGCATGAGGTAGCGCGGGTGGTCGAGGATGTGCAGGGTGTCGAACAACTGCAATTCATCATTGAGTCGCTGAAAGTACTGCCCGTTGCGGCGGCCCAGGCACACGGCGGCGTGGCGGGCCAGCCCTACTTCCGTGGTCATTTGTTGGAGGGAGTGCTGGATGTTGGGCCACAAAGCCTGCGTCACGGCCGGCGAGTCGTAGAAATTATAGTTTAAGTCGTTTTTCAATAGTACCAAAGGGTAGAGTGAGCCAAGAAAAAAATGTTCGTAGAACACCTGCGGCCCGCCCATCGCTACAATCACGGCTTGCACAAACTCGCTACTTGGCTCGCGGCGGCGCGGCAGATCGTTAGCTATGCCCCAGGCCGAGAGGGCAGTAGGGTCGGTGAAAGCCACGCCGGTGCGGCCATTGCCCAGCCGGCCGGGGTTGATGCCCAGCAGCGCTACGCGCGGGCGGTTGCTAGCGTAATAGCGCTGGGCAAACTGCGTAAGCAGCCGCAGCGGCTCGGGCTGCTGGTAGGGGCTCACCGCTACCACATTGTCGGGTAATGGTGCGGCGGGTAGCGGAAACGCGGTAAGAAACGATAGCAGGCGGTCGGCGAAACTAGACATGGGCAGGGTAGGGGTTACGCTTTCCTACGACCTATTCACCGCCGATGGTCGGGTTTGCTGCGCTTTTCCCGCTACTTTTGTTGGCCCGTTCATCCCCCGTTGTTGATGCCCACGCTGCTGACCATCTTGCTGCTGCCTGTTGCCTGGCTCTACGCCGGGGTAATGCATGTGCGCAATTGGTTGTACAGCAAGGGAGTCAAGGAAAGCGAGCAGTTCCCAATACCCATATTAAATGTAGGCAACCTGCGGGTAGGCGGCACTGGCAAAACACCCCACGTGGTCTGGCTGACGCGCCAGCTGCTTCGGCACGGTCAGCACCCCGCTATTCTGAGCCGGGGCTATGGCCGCCAGACCCGCGGCTACCGCCTCGCAACCCCCTCCGACACCGCCCAAACCATTGGCGATGAGCCCCGGCAGTATGAGCAAGATTTCGCGGGACAAGTACCCGTGGCCGTGAGTGAAGACCGATGCGCCGGCATTCGGCAACTACTGGGGCTACCCCAGCCACCTACCGCCGTGGTCCTCGATGATGCCTACCAGCACCGCCGCGTACGTCCTACCCTCAACCTGTTGCTCACCGAGCAGCAGCGCCCGTTTTATGAGGACTACGTGCTGCCGGCCGGACGCTTGCGCGAAAGCCGCGCTGGTGCCCAACGGGCTGACGCCGTGATTGTAACGAAGTGCGACCCTCACCTCAGCGCCGACCAGCAGCAGGATATTGCGCGGCGCGTGCGACGCTATGCCCAGCCCCAGGTACCGGTCTTGTTCTCAGCGTATCAATACGGCGCTCCGGTGGCTGTAAATCAACCGCAAGAAGTTGAAAGACAGTATGTAGTGCTGCTGACGGGCATTGCCAATCCTGCGCCGTTACGCACATATTTGGAGACGGCGGGGTACCAGATTGTAAGCCACGCGGCTTTTGCCGACCACCATTTGTTCAGCGAAACGGAGCTTCGGCAGGTAGCTGCGCAATTACGGCCGGGTGTTAGCGTTTTCACCACGCAGAAAGATGCAGCCCGTCTACAAGTGCCCGCGTTGCGGGCGGTAGTAGCCAGCTGGCCTTTATTTTATATTCCGATTGACGTGCAGTTCTTGGCTGATGGCGAAAACCGTTTGCTGGCGCTGCTGACACCTATTTTTCAGCCCCACGCTGTTGTCTGATTTGTTTCGTTTCCTGCTTGTGAGCCGGCTGCTACGCCGGTGGTTATCGTTGCCGCCGAATCGGGGAAGCTGGTTGGGCCTACTGACTACGCTGGTATTGCTGTTACCCTTGGCCGCCAGCGCCCAGATTGTAGACGACTCTACCAAGGTGCTCTACGGGCCTAAAACCACGTTCATCATCCGGGAGGCCGATGTGTTGCGCGATACCATCACGCCAGTGATGGTGGATACCACTCTCACACGCCTACCCCAGCAGCGCTACTGGCTGCACGACAGCACGTTTCAGCAGGATCTGGGCAACCTGGGCACTGCTACCCGGCCGCTGTTGTGGCAGACCAATACGCAGCTGGGCAACCGCCTGGGGCGCAACGTATTCGATAAGTACGCCATCAATCCGGCTACCATTCCCTACTACGATACCCGCTCGCCCTACTCGTATTTTCAGTTCAATCTGGGTAGTACTGGCGAGTCGACGTTCCGGCTTTCGTACGCACGCAGCGTGAAGAAGTACTTCAACGTAGGCGCGGTGTACGAGCGATTTACGTCGACCAAAACCCTGGCCGACGTAACGGGCCGCAACGACTTGGTGCGCCACACCAACGTGCTGGTATTTATGCGCTATCAGTCGCCCAATGACCGGTACCACGGCCTGTTCAACGTGACAACGGCCCGGCACCGCGCCATTGAGCAGGGCGGCATCCGGCGTAATAGTGACCCAGTAGCAGCCGATACGTTGCTTGCCAAAGGGCTATTGTTCCTGCAACCCAGCACGCAGTCCGTTTGGTTGCAGACAGCTGCCGGTGGTGCCACCGCCGCCAACGAGGAGGAGCGTAACAACGTGCACCTAGCGCACACCTACCGGCTGCTGGGGCAGGGCCTCACGGCCTTTCACGTGCTGGATTACAATTCCCGGCGCAACCGCTTCTACGACAATGGTATTGTACGCGTAGGCGGCCGGCCGGAATATCCAGGCTACCCCAATACCTTTCTCAATCTCACCAAAACCAACGACATTGCTACCTATCATCAGGTGGAAAATACGCTGGGCTTTCTGGGTACCACGGTCTGGAAAGAGTCTTTAGTGGAGTATCGCGTCTACGCTCGCCGCCGCGACATCAGCCTCCGCATGGAAAGCCTGTTTTCTACCATCACCGGCACCGACTCAGCGGGCCGTGCGCCGCAATTGATAGGACCTGCTATTCCAGCTACTACTAGACTTCAGTCAATAGATACCTACCGAGGAGCAGGTAATGCTTTTGTTGGGCAAATATTCTTGGGTGGCAATGCAGCATTCAACTACAAGCAATTTGCCATTCAAACAGAAGGAGAATATTTGCTGCCAAGAGGTGAATATAAGGTGCGTGGTCAAGCCAGATTAGGTCCTCTGACGGGCGAGATACTCCTTGTTGGCTATTCGCCTACCCTTACTCAGCAGTTATTTAGCGGTAATCACTTTCAATGGGAGTACCGGCCTAACAAGAGTGATAGTACTTTAGATAATACAAATGTTCAGCAGTTCTCAGCCCATATTTCGCAAAAACTTGGCCGTCATCAATTCAATGCCTCTGGCTCATTTATAAGTATCCTTGATTTAGTATATTATGGTACCGATGGGAAGCCACGTAACGCCAGTGCCCAACAGCTTTACATCCTCACGGCCCGGCACCGCTTCAACTACGGCAAGTTCTATTTCGATAACCAGGGAACCTTCACGTATAGTGGCCAGGGAACTAGTGACGACGACCCGATTCGTATCCCGGAGCTGGTGTCGCTGTCGCGGGTGTATTATCAGAACGAGATTTTCCGTAAGGCGCTGTTTGGGCAGATTGGGGCTGAGATGTACTACCAGTCGAGCTACCGGGCGTATCAGTACAGCCCCAGCACCCAGCAGTTTTATCTGCAAAACAGCTTCGAGATTCGCAACTACCCGGTCATCAACGTGTTTCTGGCCGCCGATGTGAAAACGGTAGGTGTGTTTGTGAAAGTGGCCTACCTCAATCAGGGCCTGGCCGGCAACGGCTACTTCACCACGCCCTATTACACGGCCCAGCAGCGCCGCATCCAGTTCGGCATCCGCTGGCAGTTCTTTAATTAGGGTCTTGGGGTCTTAGTTGATATTCTTTACTTGTTAACCATCGACTACGCCCTTCAAAATCCAAGACCCCAAGACCTCATGAAAGAAAAAACCATCCTCAAGCTCAAGCTGAATACCGACCCGCGGTGGGTGGATATTGCCAGCAAAAACATTGAAGATATTCTCGTCGACCACGCCTATTGCGAGCAGAAAGCGGCCAGCACCGGCATTTCACTGATTGTGAAGTATCCCGAGAAAACGCGGTTGGTGGACGAACTGACGCTGCTGGTGGCTGAAGAGTGGAGCCACTTCGAGCGGGTGCTGGAAGAGTTGCGCAAGCGTGGCCACCAACTGGGCCGCCCCCGCCGCGACGAGTACGTGGTGCAGCTGATGACGCACGTGCGCAAGGGCGGCGCCCGCGAGCGGCAGCTCATGGACCAGCTTCTGGTATCGGCCCTCATTGAAGCCCGCAGTTGTGAGCGGTTCAAGCTGCTCTGGAAACACATTCCTGACCCCGACCTGAGCCAGTTTTACTATGAGTTAATGGTATCGGAAGCCGGCCACTTTGTGAGCTACGTGGACCTGGCCAAAGAATACTGCGACCCCAAAGACGTAGACATCCGCTTGCAGGAGCTGCTGAAAATTGAAGGCGATATTGTGACCAACTTGCCCGTGCGCGACGACCGAATGCACTAACTGGCAAGAGCAGGTAGCAGGCTACTGTAGAGTTAGATAGGGTAGGGGAAAGAGTAGGTACGCAGTACGGAGGGTGTAAGCAGCCTTTAGGGTAGAAGGCAGTCCTTAGGCAAGCCGGGTATATCGTGTAGTTTCAAACGGATATGCTATACTACGGCTTACGGCTCACCGGCTATTCCGCGCTTCCACTCACCAAAACCCTACCTGCATGATGCACTTAAAACGCATTAGTTTACTCGCCAGCCTCGGCGCGGCCTTGCTCGGCGCGGCGCCCAACGCTCGGGCGCAGGCGCCAGCCACTACCACCCCCGAGGTGCGCAAGGCGCCCATTATGAGCCGATGGGAGAAGAAAGTAACCCCCGGCAACGCCTGGCGCGAGTACCCGCGCCCCCAACTGGTGCGCCCGCAGTGGCAGAACCTGAACGGACAGTGGGACTACGCCATTACCACCCAAACGGTGCCTGCGCCTACCTCGTTCGAGGGGAAAATCCTGGTCCCCTTCTGCGTGGAATCAACCCTTTCGGGCGTAACCAAACCCCTGCGCCCCGAGCAGCGCCTTTGGTACCGCCGCTTCCTGCAAGTACCCACGCAGTGGCAGGGCCAGCGAATACTGCTGCACTTTGGGGCCGTAGACTATGAATGCAGCCTGTGGCTGAACGGTGGACTGGTAGGCAGCCATACCGGCGGTTCTGACCCCTTCAGCTTCGACATCACGGACTTTCTGAAAACCGAAGGCGACAATGAGCTGGTGTTGGGCGTGACGGACCCCAGCTCCACCGGCGAGCAGCCCCGCGGTAAGCAGGTCACCAACCCCGAAGGCATTTGGTACACACCCGTGTCGGGTATCTGGCAAACGGTGTGGATGGAGCCAGTGCCCACCGCCGGCTACCTCGAAGAGGTGCGCCTGACGCCCGAGGTAGACTCCAGCCGCCTGCGCGTGGAGGCGCTCCTGCACCGCCCGGTTAGCGAAAGAAATTACACCAGCGCCATCCGCGTCACGGCCATGGATGGGAAGAAAACGGTGGCTAGCACAGTGGTTAAGGTAGGGCAGGTGGCCTACCTCACCATCGCCAAACCCAAGCTCTGGTCGCCCGACAAACCGTTTCTGTATGATGTGAAGACGGAGCTAGTGACCGTGGAAGACCCCTTCGGCGACATGGCCCGCAACCAGCGCCCCCGCGGCGGCCGGGCCTTAGCCGACGCCTACGCCAAGGCCTCTGTGGTAGGCACGCCTACAGATGTAGTGACGGGTTACTTTGCCATGCGCAAGATTTCGCTGGGGCCGGGGCCGGTACAGGGGCAGCCCGTATTGCTGCTCAACGACAAGTTTGTGTTTCAGAATGGTCCGCTTGACCAGGGTTGGTGGCCAGCCGGGCTGCTCACGCCGCCTTCGGATGAGGCCATGATTTTCGAGATAGACTTTCTAAAACAGTCCGGCTTCAACATGTTGCGCAAGCACATCAAAGTAGAGCCCGACCGCTACTATTACCAGGCCGACCGGTTGGGAATCCTGATTTGGCAGGACATGCCCTCCGGCTTCCTGGATCATACCTCGCAAAACGACCACAACGGCGTGCAGCAGGAACCGCTGCGTCGCTCGCTGGCCAAAGAGCAATTTGAACTGGAGCTGCACCGCATGATAGACCGCCTCTACAACCACCCCAGCATCGTGACGTGGGTGGTGCACAACGAGGGCTGGGGCGAGTACGACAACCAGCGCCTGGCTGCCCAAACGCAGAAGCTCGACCCGAGCCGCCTGGTAAATGCCGTGAGCGGCTGGAACGACCGGGGTGCCGGCGACTTTTTCGATATTCACACCTACGAGGAGGAGCCCCGCGCCCCAGAGGCTAAGCCTAACCGCGCCGTAGTAATAGGGGAGTTTGGCGGCATCGGCTGGCCCATCGAAGGCCACCTCTGGAACCCCGAGATGCGCAACTGGGGCTACCAGACCTATCACGACGCCAAAACCGTGGAAGAAGCCTACCGGAAGAAATACGCCAAAATCATCGATTACTATCAAAATCGGGCACTTTCTGCCGCCGTCTACACTCAAACCACCGACGTAGAAGGCGAGGTAAACGGCCTGCTGACGTATGACCGGGAGGTCATCAAAATTCCGGTGAAAACGCTGCGCAAAATTCACGCGCCGCTATTCAAGGAGGTGAAATAAGCTACTTTGAAAGGCCGTCATGCTGAGCGGAGTCGAAGCATCTCTACTGGTAGTAATCACTCACGGTAGAGATGCTTCGACTCCGCTCAGCATGACGGCTTTTTCTTGTCTATAAAGCAAAGAAAACGCTACTGCGCCGTGCTTACCTGCGCCGAAGCTGTTTTCAGCGCCAGCAACGCCCCATCCGACACGTCGCCGAACAACGATACGCCGGCCGCGCCGTTGCGAAGCGCGTTGGTAATGCCTTGCTGTACTTCCTGATTGTTTTTAAAATCGGGTAGAAATAGACCGGCGTACAGTGGAAATTTTCCGTTTAGGGCCTGCACGCCTTCAGCCACGGCCTGCCCAATCCAGGCCACGTTTTCCTTGTAGAAACCGTGGTAGATCATGGGGCACACGCCGCTGATGTTCCAGTTCACCCAGTCCTGCTTCACGTTGCGGTGAGCAATATCGGGGGTAGGGAACACGGCGGCCGTCATGGGCTTCTTGTATTGCTGGGCCACCTTCATCAGTCGCTCTACCACCCGGTTCACACGCTGGTAGCGAAACAGGCGCCACGAGGGGCTGGCCTCCGGGTACTGCACCGTGTCGATATCAATGCCGTGCTCGGCCTTATAGGCGGCTTTGCAGACCGAGCAGTAGCAGAAATCGTACTCCGGCAACTCGCTGGTCTGCACAATGTTGTACTTGTCCCACAGATTCACGGGTAGGATTACGTCGCAGAACCGTACGTAATCGAGGTGCACGCCGTCCACGTAGTCCTTTTTGAGAGCGGCAGCGTAGTCGTCTTCGAGGTACTTTTTCACCTCCTCACGCGAGGGGCACAGCCAGCGGTAGTAGTCTACATAGGGCGGGTGGGTAGCGCAGGACTTGCCCGTGCGGCTCACGGCGTACCACTCGGGGTGGGCTTGCAGCAAGGACTTTTCGCCGCGGTTCATGGTCCAAATCCAGCGGTGGGCCTCCAGCTTCTGGGCTTTAGCGGCGCGGCAATGCTTTTCGCTGTCGGCCTCGAAAAAGATGCCGCGTACGCCTGCTTCGTAATACTTGCGGTAGCGCTCAGCCAGTTGCTGCTCGGTGTCTTTGGCGTCGGGATTGGTCCATACCCAATGTTTCCAACGGGTTTTGGGAGCGACTGCGGGCACGGCAGCGGTGGCTACGCTGGGCAATAAGGTGGCTGAAAGGCCCGCTACTACACTGTTTTTAACGAAATTTCGCCGGCTGGTCATAGGGTTGAAGGGTTTTGGAGGTAGGGCAAAGAAAGTCAAGGCGAATATAACAGTACTGTCATCCTAAGCTTGCGAAGGATGACAGTACTGTTATTAGGTCTTCTGCTTCTTTTTCTTTGCGGCCGGGAAAAGCACGTTGTTGAGAATCAGGCGGTAACCGGGGGAGTTAGGGTGCAGGGCGAGGTCGGTGGGCTCTTCCTCTACCATGTGTTGGTAGTCTTCGGGGTCGTGGCCGCCGTAAAACGTCCAGGTGCCTTTGCCCAGGGTGCCGTGCATGTAGCGCACTTCGCCGGAAGCCTTGTTTTCGCCCATTACCACTACATCGGGCTTGATGAGGGACTTCCGGAAGGCGGTTGTCTGGCCCATAAAGCCCTTTATCACCTTCTCGTGGTCCTGGGTGAGCATGGTGGGCACGGGGTCGTACTTGGCCGAGAACGTGAACAGCTGGAAGTAGTCGTTGCCCTCGTACACGCCCCGCTCGGCGGGCTGCATGTCGATGTTGGAGAATTCGTACTCGTACGGGTCGCGCACAATCTGGAAATTCTGGAAGGCCAGCGTGCGGTTGAAGTTCAGCTTCTGCTGGGCCTGCGGGTCGGACGCGTCGCCGTCGTACATGCTCTCTACCATGTCTACGCCCAGGCCCGCCAGGGCAATATCGTAGGTGTCGGTGGCGCCGCACATGGCAAACATAAAGCCGCCGCCGGCAATAAAGGCCTGCATTTTGGTCACCACGGCACCCTTCATCTCACTCACTTTGGCAAAACCGTTGCGCTTGGCCGCGGCTTCCGAGTCGCGCTGCTGCTGCTGGTACCAGGGCCGAAAGCGGTAATTGCGAAAAAACTTACCGTACTCGCCCGTAAAATCTTCGTGGTGAATGTGCAGCCAATCGTACTTGGGCAGGTCGCCGCGCAGCACTTCGTCGTCGTAAATCTGGGTGTAGGGAATTTCGGCGTAGGCCAGCACCAGCGTCACGGCGTCGTCCCAGGGCTGCTTACCTTTGGGCGTATACACCGCAATCTTGGGCACCTTCTCCAGCTTCATGATGTCCATGTTGGCATTGGGGTCGGCAATCTGGCTGAGCACGCCGGTGTACTGGGCTTCAGAAATCACCTGGTACGTGACGCCCCGCACGGCCAGCTCGTTTTCGGCGCCAGCCACCGCGTCGAAGGCAAAGGCCCCGCCTCGGTAATTCAGCAGCCAGTCCACTTCCACCTGTTTGCCCAGCAGCCAGTAGGCAATACCATACGCCTTTAGGTGTTCTTTCTGCGCCTCATCCATCGGAATGAGAATGTGGTTGGCCCAAGCCGCAACGGGTGCGCCTACCCAGAGGACAGCCAGCAGCAGGAGAGAAAGTAAACGCTTCGACAACATAGAATAAGCAACTAAAAACCGCGAAAGAAGAACAACGTGCTCAGTCCGGAAAACGAGATAAAAGCCCGTGTACTATGCCAATTATTCGGCTCGTTGGCCGCGATATCCGCTGATATCGCATCTAAACAAATGTAGCGAAACGGGGCGGGAGTTGTGCCGAAAGCGCCTACCTTGCACTACCTACTACCCGGCCCGTTGCTGGGTAGCTGCACCACGTTTGGCCATGCACTTTTTAGAAAACATAAAGGAGGCGTTCCGTTCCATCCGGAGCAATCTGCTGCGTACCATCCTCACGGCCCTCATCGTGAGCATCGGCATTATGGCGCTGGTTGGTATTCTGACGGCCATTGACGCCATGAAGTTCTCGCTGAGCCAGACGTTTGCTAGTCTTGGGGCTAACTCGTTTGAAATCAGTGCTAAAGGATACAATAATCGCTCCCGGCGTGGGGGTGTGCAGGAAAAAGTCTACCCGGTTATCACCTATTTGCAGGCCCGGCAGTACAAGCAGCAGATCGGCGACGAAGGTCGGGTGGGCATCTCGGCTTTTATTTCGGGAGCAGTGGAGGTGAAGGCGGGTAGCGAGAAAACCAACCCCAACATGCGCGTAGTGGCCGGCGACGATAACTACCTGTTGATTCAGAGCTACAACCTACTGGCAGGCCGCAGCTTTTCGGCGTCTGAACTGGAAAGCGGCGCCAACGTGGCCATTGTAGGGCAGGAAATCAAGGATAAGCTATTCCCGAGCCAGAGCCCGATAGGGGAGTATGTGTACCTGATGGGGCGCCGCTTTCTGGTGGTAGGCCAGCTGGAAAAAAGCGGCAGCACCATGGGCGGCGGTGGCGCCGACCGCACCGTGCTGATTCCGCTAGAAACCGGCAACCAGATGCCCCGTCAGCAGGCCCTGAACTACGAAATCAAAACTGCTACCCCTGACCCCAATAACCTCACCTACCTCACCGGCCTGGCTACCGGCTCCATGCGCGCCGTGCGCCACGACGCCCTGGGCCAGCCCGATTCCTTTGAGATAGAGCGCAGCGACTCGCTGGCTGCCAAGCTGGATGAGCTGTCGGGTAATATCCGTATCGGGGGCTTTCTGGTAGGATTCATCACGCTGCTCGGCGCCAGCATTGCCCTCATGAATATCATGATGGTATCCGTGACGGAGCGCACTCGTGAAATTGGTATCCGTAAGGCCTTGGGCGCTACCTCCCGCCAGATTCGGCAACAGTTTCTAATGGAAGCCATTGTGATTTGCCTGCTGGGAGGTGCCTTGGGCGTAGCGCTGGGCGTGGCCATGGGCAACGGCGTAATGCTGTTTGTGGGTGGCGGCGGTTTCCTGGTGCCCTGGGTCTGGATTATGCTAGGCCTGCTTATCTGCGTGAGTGTCGGGCTGGCCTCGGGCTACTACCCCGCCAGCAAAGCCGCCAAGCTCGACCCCATCGAGTCGCTTCGCTACGAGTAGGTTCTTACTCTATTCCGATTTCACACGAAGATAGAGGAGCTGAAAAGGGAGGTAAAAGGAGTTCAATCGTTCGGCGATACTCTTTTACCTCCCTTTTTCAGCTCCTCTATCTTCGTGTGAAATACTATTATACAAATGTTGTTATTATGGATATGTAAAAACATGTATATATTTGTGCTTTCACAGAAGGTAGCGTATATGGCCACGAATAGCACGGTAGGACAACGAATCAGCCAGTTGATAGCACAATTGGGTATTTCCAAAAATGCCTTTGCTATGTCTTTGGATAAAACGGCAACGGTGATTCAACACCTTGTAGACGAGCGAAATAAGCCGGGATTTGACCTTTTGTGTAAAATATTTGAGACGTACCCAGCGGTATCGAAAGATTGGTTGATGCAAGGAGAAGGGACTATGTTTGCCACCACTGTGGCTCCCGCCGAAGCAGCGCAGCTTGTGGCTACTCCTCCGGTAGCTGCTACCGCACCGGCACCCGTAGAAGAATTACCCGCGCCAACACCCGTAGCGGCCACACCAACACCGGCGCCTGCCCCAGTGGCCCCCGAGCCGATAGTGCAAGCGCCTGCTCCAGCACCAGCAGCGCCTGAGCCAGTAGCGCCCGCCCCGACGCCGCCAATTGCTTCTTTACCCCCAGCGCCAGCGCCCGTTGTAGCTGCTCCGGCTGCTATGCCGGCTGCTCCGGCCGCTTCCGATGCAAGCTGGCAAACGGCCCTTTACACGCAGCAAATGGCGCATCAGTTGGCTATGGCCGAGATGCGCAATCAGCATTTACAGGAGCAGCAGCGCATGATGCAACAAATGATGGAACTGATGCAGCGGCAGCTCAGCTAGGGTTGCTACCCACTTAATCAACTAAGAAGCACCGGTACCTGCCGGTGCTTTTTTTATGAACTGTACTATGCTGCTGCGTTTTGTGTAGCATTCTCCGCAGTTTGTATACACTCAACGCTTAGTAGATGCCAGACCTTTGTTGAGCAAAAAGATAGTTCAACATTTAGGTATAACATCATGAGCAGTATCAAACGAGTAGCCCTGGGTAGCCAGGGGTTGGAAGTGCCCGTCGAAGGGTTGGGCTGCATGGGCATGACGGGCGGCATCAACGGCATGAGCGTATACGGCGAAGCCGATGAGCAGGAAAGCCTGGCAACCCTGCACCGCGCCCTGGAGCTGGGCGTAAACATGCTAGACACCGCCGACTTATACGGTCCCATGCTCAACGAACGGCTGATCAGCAAAGTCCTGGCTGGCCAGCGCGATAAGTATATCGTCGCCACGAAGTTCGGTTTCGAGGTAGACGATCAGGAGAACTGGACTGGCGGCTATAACGGCCGCCCCGAATACGTGCGCAAGTCCATTGAACGCTCCTTGCGCAACCTGGGCACCGACTACGTAGACCTCTACTACTTGCACCGCCTCGACCCGAATACGCCCATTGAGGATACCGTAGGCGCTATGAGCCGGCTGGTAGAGGAAGGCAAGGTGCGCTACCTGGGGCTAAGCGAGGTAGACGCCGACATTCTGCGCCGAGCGCACCAAGTGCACCCTATTTCGGCGCTGGAAACGGAATATTCGCTCTTCGACCGTGGAGTAGAGGAAAAGGGCACGTTGCAGGCGGCGCGCGAACTGGGCATTGGCTTTGTGGCCTACTCGCCATTGGGTAGGGGCTTTTTGTCCGGCGATATCAAAACGCCCGACGACTTCGAGCCCAACGACTCGCGCCGTTTCTTCCCGCGCTATCAGGGTGAAAACTTCTACAAAAACCTGGAGTTGGTAGAGAAGCTGCAAGCTTTGGCTCAGGCAAAAGGCGTCACGGCTGCGCAACTCGCCTTGGCTTGGGTGCTGGCCCAAGATGTAGTAGTGATTCCGGGCACCAAGCGCCGCAAGTACTTGGAGCAGAACGTGGCCGCCGCCAGCATCGAGCTAACCCAGCATGAATTAGCTGAGATAGAAGCCATCATGCCAGTAGGTAGTGCGGCCGGCGCGGCCTACCCAGAGGGGCTATAAGAGAAACAACGGGCAATACGCCCAGCCTGGAAAACATTGCGGCTGCGTTGGCATTTTAGTAATGTCAACGCAGCTTCCAGTTTGGTAGAGATGCCAACGAGTGCCTTTCTACGTTGCCTGACTCCAGCATTCTTTCTTGGTGAGCAGTGCTGAGCAACTCAGTCTATCGATTCTACTCTTATCTGACTTATGAAGCCTACTGGTAGAGAATTTCAGTTGCTGGCGTCCGTATCCGACTTTACGCGACACTTTGGGTTTCCCGAGCCGGTGCACCCGTTATTGACGGTAATCGACTTGGAGAAAACGCGCCACCTCACGCCGCCCACTACGCCGGCGTTGCGGCAGCTCTACATCATTGCCCTAAAGAAAGACCTGCGCGGTCAGATGCAATACGGCCGGCAGAGCTACGATTTCAGCAACGGGGTGCTGGGGTTCTATGCGCCCGGCCAGCTCTGCGAAGGCAACGACGGTTTGGATATTTCGGCGCTGAGCGGCTGGATGCTGGTCCTTCACCCTGATTTGCTGGCGAAGTATCCGCTGGGGAAGAAAATCACCAGCTACGGCTTTTTTTCCTACCAGGTGCACGAGGCTTTGCACCTCGCGGCCCACGAGGAAAGTGCGTTGGCCGGGCTAATTGACGGGATACGGCGAGAATGCGAACAACCTATTGATGCCTTTAGCCAGGATGTGCTGGTGTCGCAGCTTGATGTGCTGCTGAGCTACGCCAACCGCTTCTACCACCGTCAGTTCCTCACCCGCCGCACCGCCGAGCACGACCTGCTCAGCCGCTTCGAGGCGTTACTGACGGCCTACTTTGCCCAGGACGACGGCGAGCAGCCGCTGCCTACCGTGCAGTACTTCGCCGATGCCCTGCACGTATCGCCAGCCTACCTCAGCGACATGCTCCGCACCCTCACCGGGCAAAGCACCCAGCAGCACATTCACCAGGCCTTGATCGAAAAAGCCAAGCGCATACTACTGTCCACTTCTCTAAGTATCAACGAAACAGCCTTTCAGCTGGGCTTCGAGTATCCGCAGTATTTCAGTCGGCTATTCAAAAGCAAAACCGGCCTCACGCCGGCTGAATTTCGGTTTTCAGTGCAGTAGTGCAAGCCCTACCATTTCATGCTACACGGTGAGGTAGAATGCACAACTACCGACGGAAACTGTCGCGCTGACAGCTTCCGTCGGTAGTTGTGCAATAGTCTGAAATCCAAATAAAAGCTACTGCCAACCCTGCACAGAATTACCGCCGAAAATGCTCTTGTTTACGGTCGGCGTGAAGATGCCGTAGGGAAAGGCCGGGGGTAGGGCGCTGGCTTCGTTTAACTGCCGGAGCTGGTCGGGGGTGAGTGTGATGTCCAGTGAAGCCAGGTTGTCGTGTAGCTGTTCTTGCCTGCTGGCACCCAGAATCAGCGACGTAATGCCGGGTTGCGCCGTGGCCCAAGCCAGCGCTACCTGGGCCAGCGGCCGGCCAACTTGCGCCGCCACTGCCCGCAGAGCGTCGAGCACGCGCCAGTTGTGGTCCGTGAACTTGGAATCGCCAAACGGATTGCTGCCGCTTAGTCGGCCTTCGCCGGTCGTGCCGGCGTCGTTGCGCTGGTATTTGCCGGCCAGAAAGCCAGCTGCCAGCGGGCTCCAGGGTAGAACGCCCAAGCCACACTCGCGGGCGGCGGGCACGTGCTCCTGTTCGATGTGTCGCTCCACGAGAGAGTACTCCAGCTGCATGGCAATGGGGCCGGGCACGGCGTGTGTCTGCGCCAGCGTGGCGGCTTTGGCGGCATACCACGCCGGAACATCAGAAAAGCCGAAATAGCGGATTTTACCGGCGCGCACCAGGTCGCCCAGCGTTTGCAACACTTCCTCCACGGGCGTCACCATATCCCATACGTGCAGCCAATACAGATCAATATAGTCGGTTTGGAGGCGGCGCAGCGAGGCTTCCAGCGCCTGATAGATGTTTTTGCGGCCGTTGCCGCCGGCGTGTGGGTTGCCGGGCGCGGTGTTGAAGGCGAACTTGGTGGCCACTACCAGCTGGTCGCGCAGGCCGCGTTCGGCTATGTAGCTGCCTACCAACTCCTCGCTGCGGCCTTTGGCGTACACATTAGCCGTGTCAATGGAGTTGCCGCCGGCATCAACATACGCATCAAAAATAGCCCGCGATACCTCATCAGAGGAGCCCCAGCGCGGCGTGCCAAACGTCATGGTGCCCAAAGTAAGCGGACTAACCAGCAGGCCGGAGCGGCCCACTGTGCGAAAATCGGTAAGGTTCATAGAGACAATAGTGAGGTAGGGTGCTGACCTATAACGGCCGATGTGCTACAAAGGTCGGGGTGTGGCTCGGCGCTGATACAACACAAACCGTTGCTTCTGCTACACAAAACGCGACAAGGCGCCGAGCCACGGCAATATTTGCCAGTGACCCCACGCCTTGCCGCGTTTTAGCAGGTTGGATGGGCTAGTGCTGAAAAACCTCTATCCCCAATTCCTCTGCTTCCATTAAGTTTTGGGAAGTGACGGCCGTGAGGCGCAGGCGCTTCAGCTCGCCCACCAGCAACGGGTCGTACTTGGCCGTCACGCGGATGTAGTTGGGCGTGAAGCCCTCCATTTGGCCGTTGGTTACGTCGTCCTCAAACAGCACTTCGGCTTCCTGGCCCACGTGCTGCTCATAGAAGAAGCGTTTTTTCTTCTCCGACAGGCTACGCAGCTGCGTGGTACGCTCATGGCGGGTGCGGTCCTGCACCCGGCCGGGTAGGGTAGGCGCCAGCGTATTCGCCCGCTCTGAGTAGGGAAACACGTGCAGGTAGCTCACATCCAGCTCATTCAGAAACTGGTATGTGTCGAGGAAGTCAGCCTCCGTTTCGCCAGGAAAGCCCACAATCACGTCTACCCCAATGCAGGCATGGGGCATCACTTCTTTGATCAAGCGCACGCGCTCCTGGTACAGCTCGCGGCGGTAGCGGCGGCGCATCAGGCCCAGAACCTTATTGGAGCCCGATTGCAGCGGAATGTGGAAATGCGGCGCAAAACGCTTCGACTGCGCCACAAAACGGATAATCTCGTCGGATAGCAGATTAGGCTCGCAGGAGCTGATGCGGAAGCGGTTGATGCCCTCTACCTCGTCCAGGGCCTGCACTAAGTCGTAGAAGTTTTCCCGCCGCTCGCGTTCCGGACCTTGCAGGCCAAAGTCGCCCAGGTTCACGCCCGTCAGCACGATTTCCTTCACGCCGGTAGCGGCCAGCTTTTCCACGCGTTCCACTACGCTCTGCACCGAATCGGAGCGGCTGTGGCCCCGCGCCAGCGGGATGGTGCAGAACGAGCAGGAGTAGTCGCAGCCGTCCTGCACCTTCAGGAACGTGCGCGTCCGGTCGCCGTAGCTGTGGGCCGCGTGAAACTCAGTGGCCTCGCTGATCGGCGACGCATACACGCGCCCCGGCCCGGCAACAGGCTTCTCAAAACCGGCGAGCGTTTCCACCAGCCGAAATTTTTCGGCGGCGCCCAACACGGCGTGCACGCCGGGAATCTCGGCAATTTCCTGCGGCTTGAGCTGCGCGTAGCAGCCTACAATGGTCACGAAAGCCTCGGGATTGTGCTTGAGGGCTTCCTTCACCACCTTGCGGCATTTGCGGTCGGCATGGTCCGTGACCGAGCAGGTATTGATAACGTAAATATCGGCCGCGTCCTCAAAGGCTACTTTCTCGAAGCCATACTCTTCAAACTGTCGCCCAATGGCGGAAGTCTCGGAGAAATTGAGCTTGCAGCCCAGCGTGTAAAAGGCAACTTTCCTGGTTTCCATAAGCAAGCCGCAAAGATACGACGCAGGCGCTGAATGGAATAATGGAGGTAAGAAGGAAGCGTTATAGGACCTGCTATTTGCGCAAAAAATCCTCGAACGACACCTGCTCATAGGCCTGCCCCAACTGTACCTGCGAAGCTGCGGTGCCGGGCGTTTTGTAAATCACACGACGGCCCACGTTGTCATATAGCACGGTGTCCTGTGGAGTGAGCAGGCCGAAGCCGTCGGTGAAGCAGTAGAAGGCAAAGGAGCGCGCCGCCGGGCGCAGCAGGTCGCGGCTGAAGGAGTAGGGGGCTGCTGGTAGTCCCAGTTGTCCCAGCAGCGTGGCCGCTACGTCTGTTTGCGAACCCATTACGTCGATGGTTTTTCCCTGCGCGGCGGGAAGCAGGGCGCCGCCCGTTAACACCAACGGAATATGAAACTTCTCTGGGGCGTAGTTGGGCGTGTTGCCGGGTTGGGGGTGACCGTGGTCGGCTACCAGTACCACCAGCGTATTGTTCCACCACGGTTGCTGGCGGGCCGCGTGCAGAAATTGGCCCAGCACGTGGTCGGTGTAGTACACGGAGTTGCGGAACAGGTTGGCCTCATTGGTGCCGGGAAAGCGCGAGCGCATGGGCACATCAAACGGCTCGTGGCTGCTGAGCGTGAAGGCCGTCACGAAGAAGGGCTGTCGCTGGTGCTCCAAATCGGTGAGGATGTGCTGGAACAGCACGTGGTCGTGGGCGCCCCACTTCGAATTCTGCTCATCGGGCTGAAAGTCGGCACGTTCCGTCAGCGCATCGTAGCCGCCGGCGACCAGGTAGCTCTTCATATTGGCAAAAGCCAGCTCGCCACCATAATAATAGTGCGAGGAATACCCGGCCGCCTGCAAGGAGCCTACCAGTTGGGGCAGCCGCTCGGTTTTGCGCGGATACTTAATAATGCTAGTGGTAGGCTGGTTGGGGTAGCCCGAGAGCAGCGCCACCAAACCCTTCTGGCTCCGGTCGCCGGCCGCATAGACGTGGCTGAACCGTACGCCCGTGCGGCTCAGGCTATCTAGGGTAGGCGTCACGCCAGCCTCGCCGCCCAAGCTGCCTACCAGCTTGGCCGTGAAACTTTCCAGAATAATAAACAACACGTTGGGCCGCTGCGTCCGCAGCAGGGTAGGCGGCGGCAACATGGTAACGTCTGGCCGGTACAGCGCCGCAACCCGGCGAGCAGCTGTGGTATCAGGCATGAAGTGATACGGATTGGGCCCGGCGTTTTGGAGGAACAGCGAGTTCATCACGTTCCAGGGAACATTCACGGCCGCGTGATTGGCAAACAGTTGCGGCGCGAAGTATACGTCGCTTTGATTTATCGGAATCTGCTGCACGCCGCCCCGCAGCGGCACGATCAGCAGCAGCATATATAATAGGCCAATCAATGCGGCTCGTCCCCGGCCAACGTGCGGGGGTAGGGGAGCCAGTCGGCCTACCACTCCTTTATATAGGAGCCAGCCCACCATGAGTAGGGCTGCGAATAAGGTCGTCAGTAACAGCAGAGGAGCCGAAGCGGCAGAAGCTGCCATCTCGCCGGGGGTGTCTATATATTGTAGCGGCGTGGCATCAAGCCGAAACCCCCAGGCTTTATATAAGGCCAGATCGGCTACCGATAAGAATGATACGACGACACCCGCCACCGCCGAGAAGCCACGCACAAGGCGCTCCTGCGGAAAGGCAGGTCCTAATAGGCTGCCCAGCGTGAGCAGCGCAAAGGGTAGGAGACACACATACGCCGTGGCTGAGGCATCCAGCCGCAAGCCATAGCCAAAAACCTGGGCAATGGTGCTTAGCGATAGCGAAGTAGTGTCACTCCACTGATAAAGCAGAAAAAGAACCTTGGCAACAACGAAAAAAAGTAGCCAGAACAGAAAGTAACGGGGCTGAAATGCAAAACGGGTAGTATTCACAGCGCAAAAGTAGCGCGCCGAGCGTTGGATGCTTACTACAATAGAAAAGTATGGGCTGTGCTAAGCCTCAAAAGCGAGCTATTGTATTTGCTGGCAATAGCTTGAAGGAAAAATAATGGGAGCCTTTAGAAAATATTTTGCTCAGTGAAATAACCGCAAACGTTTCCGGATATATATAAGAGAAAGCATATGTTGAGTACCACTTTATATTTCAAACGTTTTAGTTGGTAGGTGGGGTGTTTTTTATGGTGCCTGTGGAAATAAGTAAGGATTTTTCTGAAAAAGGGGTGAAAAAATAAGGGGGTATAGGTTTGGTATTTAGAAAAATGCTGCTTTACCTTTGCTAACACCACCCGTCATCAGCCAAACGTATCCTGTTTAACTTCTTACATGGCCATTCTTCGTTTCAAAGCTCTTGAATTAGCTGACACGCGTCAGCCGCTGCCGGTCTTCACTTCCGCCGAGCGCCGTTCCGATAACTTCGGTAAAAACGTCTTTAATCTGGATGCGATGCGGGCAAACATGCCCGGCGAGTATTTCAAGAAGCTTCAGAATGCCATCAAGCAGGGTGCCGCCGTGGAGCGTTCCGTGGCCGATGCGGTAGCAGCGGCTATGAAGACCTGGGCTATGGCCAAGGGTGCTACGCACTACACGCACTGGTTTCAGCCACTCACGGGTTCCACTGCCGAGAAGCACGACTCGTTTTTCGATCTGAACTCCGACGGGCGGCCCATTGAGAATTTCAAAGGCTCGGCGCTGGTACAGCAGGAGCCCGATGCTTCGTCGTTCCCCAACGGCGGCATCCGCAATACCTTCGAGGCCCGCGGCTATACCGCTTGGGACCCTACCTCGCCTGCCTTCATCATCGAAACAGCTGGTGCCAAAACGCTTTGCATTCCCACGATTTTCGTGGCCTACACCGGTGAAGCACTCGACTATAAGGCCCCGCTGCTGAAGTCGCTGGCTGCCCTGGAAAAAGCCGCCGTTGACGTTTGCCAATATTTTGACAAGGATGTGCAGCGCGTAAACACCACGCTGGGCATCGAGCAGGAGTATTTCCTGGTAGACAAGGCGCTGTTCAACGCCCGCCCCGACCTGGTGCTGACCGGCCGCACGCTGTTCGGCCACGCGCCGGCCAAGGGCCAGCAGCTTGAAGACCACTACTTTGGCTCTATCCCGAGCCGGGTGCACGCCTTCATGCTGGACTTTGAGGAGGAAGCCAACAAGCTGGGTATTCCGTTGCGTACCCGTCACAACGAGGTAGCCCCCAACCAGTTTGAGTGCGCGCCTACCTTCGAAGATGCGAACCTCGCCGTCGACCACAACCAGCTCCTGATGGACATCATGGATCGGGTGGCCGAGAAGCACGATCTGAAAGTGCTCCTGCACGAGAAGCCATTTGCTGGTGTAAACGGCTCGGGCAAGCACAACAACTGGGCAATGAGCACCGATACGGGCGTTAACCTGCTCGCACCTGGTCGCAAGCCCAAAGAAAACCTGCAATTCCTGACGTTCTTCGTCAACGTAATTAAGGCTGTACACACCCACGGTGCACTGCTGCGTGCCAGCATCGCCTCGGCCAGCAACGACCACCGCCTGGGTGCCAACGAAGCCCCGCCGGCCATCATGTCGGTATTCGTAGGCTCGATGCTGGACTCGGTGCTCGACGAATTAGAGCGTACGGCCAAAGTGCCACTCGATAAAGGCGACAACATCTACCTGAAACTGGGCATCGACAAGATTCCGGCTATCCTACTCGATAACACCGACCGGAACCGTACGTCGCCCTTCGCCTTCACCGGCAACAAGTTTGAGCTGCGGGCGGTGGGGTCTTCGGCCAACTGCTCGTCGGCCATGACTACCCTAAACGCCGTAGTAGCCGATCAGCTGATCGAGTTCAAGAAATCAGTGGATGAACTGATTGAGCAAGGTAAAAAGAAGGAAGTTGCTATCGTAGACGTACTGCGCGACTACGTGATTTCCTCTAAAGCCATCCGTTTCGAAGGCAACGGTTACTCGCAGGAGTGGGAAGATGAAGCCGCTCGCCGCGGTCTGCCCAACGTGCGCACCACGCCCCAGGCGCTGGACGCCCTGGTAACCGCCGACGCCGAAGCACTGTTTGCCCGCCACGGTATCTTCTCGACGGTAGAGCTGCACGCCCGCCACGAGATTCTGTTGGAGGAGTACATCAAGAAGATTCAGATTGAAGGCCGTACGATGGGTGACCTGGCCATCAACCACATCATCCCGACGGCCGTAGCCTACCAAACCAAGCTCATCGAGAACGTGCGCGGCCTGCGCGAACTGGGCCTCGACGACGAGCACTCGCAGGTGACGGTAGACACCATTAAAGCTATTTCGCGCCACATCAGCACTATCAAAACTGAGGTGGATGCGATGACTAACAGCCGCAAAGTAGCCAACAAGCTGGAAGATACGCACGCACGGGCTATTGCCTACTGCGATACAGTGAAAGCACATTTCGACACCATCCGCCGCTCTACCGATAAGCTAGAGCTGATGGTGGCCGATGAGGACTGGCCGCTGGTGAAGTACCGCGAACTTTTGTTCCGGCACTAATATCAGCAGCACAGAACCAAACCGAAGTTGGGTGGGAATTTTCTTCGGTTTTGGTTTCGAAAAGGGCGTTCCGGGTGGGGCGCCTTTTTTTTTGACCCTGCTATAGGGGATTACACAAAAAAGCCTCATACGTAACGCATGAGGCTTTTTTGTTAACTACGTAAAACTGTGTAAAGTGAGCGATAACACAATTCTGCCCCAAAATCTGCCCCAAAATTAGGCCACCCGACGCGCCGTTTTGCGGTACGCTTCGATCAGCTCCTGCTCGTCAATGCCCAGGTAGCGGTTGAAGCTGCGCTCGGTTTGGTGCCCGGTGGCCAGCATCACCTGCGCCTTGGGCACGCCCTGGTAAATTTTTAGGGTGGCGAAGGTCTTGCGGCCGATGCGGCTGGTGAGCTTGACCCGCTTGAGGCCCGAGAGCCGCTGCAGGTGGGGGAGGTAGCGCTCCAGCTGCCGCACGTAGGGTAGGCACGTGGCCAGGTCCTGGTCGGCATAGCTCTCCACGAGGGAAACGGGCTTGAACACGTCGTCGTCGAAGTAGGGGATGACGCAGAGCACGCCGGTCTTGCTGGCGCGGATACGCGCTACCTCACCGGCCAGGTGCTCGGGGGCCAGGCGGTCGGCGTCTCCCAGGCGCAGCCCGAAGTAGCAGCACTGGAGTAACTTGTCGCGGGTATGCTGCAGGCGCTCTAGGTGCTGGGCATGCGTGAGTAGGTTGCGGCCGCCGCGGTGGTCAGCCGACGCGCGCGGGCGCTCAACCAGGTGCAGGTCTACGTAAGCGTGCACGGCGGGCGTATCCAGGTCCAGCGCGGCCAGCGTCAGCAGCTCGCGCTGGGTGAGAGCGTCGACGCCCTGGTAATTCTCGGGCGACTCAAACTTACGGTAGCGCCGGTTGACGGTAATATCCTGATCCTCGGCCCAGCTCAGAAAGGACTTGAGGCGCTTGATGTGGTCGCCGAAGGTGTTGATGCTGTGGCCCCGCACGTCGAGCACGTAGTCCCGAAACGCGGCGTAGAAGGCCGGCGACATGTCGGCAAACGTGAGCGGGGTGCCCTGGTGCGCGGCCAGGCGTTGCAGTTCGTTGCGGGTGCGGCGCAGGGCCGTTACGGTCTTCTTATTCAGCCGCCGCCCACTGGCCAGAGAAATCTTGCGGGCCTGATGCTCCAGCCACTCGTCCATGGTAGCTAGAAATTCGGGTGCCTGCGGGGCCAGTGGGGGCAAACCGGGGCCTCCCTCCGGCTCGGCGTCGATGCCTGCGGCCAGCAGGGCGTAGCGCCGCAGGATTTCCGCCTTCATCTCGGGCGGTGTGAGCTGCCGGCCGCGGGCCAGCGCGTCCTGATAGGCGCCCTTGCCGGCTTTGGTCCAGTTTTCCAGTACCAGGTTGCGCTGGGTAGCGTAGGCGTTGGGCTTATCCTTTACTTCCTGTTTCTTCTCGTTCCAGTGGGCCTGATGGCACTTCTCACTGGAGGCTAGGCGCAGGCGGTGGCCATTCCAGCAGAAGACTACTCGAATAGAGGCAATGCCATTTTTACCTATTGCGTCGCGCCGAAATTCACGAGTAACTACCATAGCAGGCAAGTATAAGCAGAAGCGCCCGCTACTGTATAATCAGTGCACCATGATACAGGTAAACGAGTACCATTTCTGCGTACTTTCTATATGTGAAATGCCTTACCTTGCTTATAGTTTCATTACTACATTAAGCATTCGTATTTCTCATGCCAGAATATAATTTTGAAAGGCTAAGCGATAAGGAGTTTGAACGATTAGCAACAGCGCTTTGCGCAGAATATATTATTCCAGGTCTTCGGATATATGGTTCCGGTACGGATGGTGGTCGGGAAGCCATCTATGAGGGCAAAATGAATTATCCGTCTGTTGCTTCGCCATGGGATGGGTATCTTGTGGTGCAGTGCAAGCAGAAGCAGTCACGTGGCGCGACGCCAAAAGAGGAGGGGCAATGGGCACTATCTCAGTTGAATGCTGAGATGGAGAAATACAAAACTGCGAAAAAGACTAGGCGTATTCCTGACTACCTACTCTTCATTACAAACGCGCAACTATCAGCACAATTAAAGACGGGCGGCAAGGATAAGTTTGCTAAACAACTCGATATCTGGGCACAGGAACTTGGTATTAAAGGCGTTGATTTCTGGGACCGGGATAAGCTCAGTAATTTGCTTGATAGCCAGCAGAAAATAGCTCAGCGCTTTGGTATGCTACATGATGGTGACCTGCTACACTATGCTGCACAGGCTGCACTGGCAGACCGGGACGAGATAGAAACGACCCTCTCTATGTTCTTACAAGAAGAACTACGAGCAGATCAGTACGTGAACCTAGCGCAGGCAGGGCACACGAATGATGATCGTACACCTCTAGCAAGGGTTTTTGTTGATTTGCACGCCGTTAACCAAAATGATCGAGGACGCAGTTTCTTTGTCGTTAATACAGTTCAAAGTGAGTCTGATCGACCTATTTATCCGACACTTCTTGAACAAGAGCGGCGTGCTATTGAAGAAGAACAACGTAGAATAGAAGAGGCACAAGATGCAGTTAGCGAGACTAAATACGCCATTGATGAAAATGATTTATCGGAAGACGATGACATAGAAGATACAGAAGTTCTAAGCCCAGAAGAAATAGCGGAACTCGAAGAGATGCAGTCACATCTACCTGAGTTTCCTGTTTGGCGTGATAGTTCTCGCTTTGTTATAATTGGTGGGCCAGGTCAAGGCAAGAGTACTCTTGCCCAACAATTAGCACAAAGGCATAGAGCCGCTTTGCTTAGAGCAAATGCTACTAGGAAAATTGATGTAGAAACAGAGCGAATTCTTCGAATTATTGAGGATGCTGCTACTGAGTCAGGTATAGGTCTTCCTAATCATCCACGCTGGCCTTTCCGGGTAATTTTAGAACAGTTCGCAGACAAGCTAGCTACTGGTGAAGTGACTTCTGTACTAGAGTACATCTCGTTTTTGGTTCGCAGAAGAACAAAAAGAGAATTCACTCGGCGAGATGCAGAACAGCTATTAGCTACTACTCCCTGGTTTGTCGCGTTTGATGGATTGGATGAAGTACCAGCAGTAAGCAATCGATTAGATGTTTTAGATGCTGTTAGAAGATTCTTATTAGAAGCACAGGATAAAGATGCTGATCTATTAGTAATAGCGACAACTCGACCACAAGGATATGAGGGCGACTTCGGAGAGTCACGATTTAATCATCTTATCCTAAGAACATTCTCTAGAGAGGAGGCATTAGCTTACGCTAAAAAGTTTGTAGAAACTAAGTACGCTAACGAGCAAGACCGGCAAGAGCGTATTATGCATCGCCTTGAAACGGCTGCACAGGAAGAAGCTATTGTGCGTTTGATGCAAACACCTTTACAGGTGACAATCATGTCTGCATTAGTTGATTTGGTTGGGAATCCCCCACGCGAGCGTTATGTTTTATTTAATCGCTATTACGAAATTATTTACCAACGCGAGCAGGAAAGAGGATTAAAATTATCTGATGTTTTAGCCCGATATAGATCGGGAATTGAGATTTTACACGACCGTATTGGTCTCTTGCTACAGATAGAAGCGGAGTCCGTTGGTAAGTCTCAGAGTAGAATAACTCGTGCCCGTTTGGAGTCGCTGGTTCACAACTATCTTGTGACAGAAGAGTTGGAAGGGGAGGCGTTAATGAGAACAAAGGCAGATTTCATGGATGTGGCGCTGCATCGTCTTGTGTTCATAGTACCATTAGAGGATGAGCGATATGGCTTTGAAGTCCGTTCATTACAAGAGTTTTCTGCTGCACGTGCTTTAATGAGGGGGGAGTATTCTGTTATTAAAAATCGTCTACGTCGTATTGCAACAATACCATACTGGCGTAATACAATGTTATTTGCAGTAGGAAGGGCATTCGCTGAGCAAAATGAACCATTGTGTGATATGATAACACACTTATGCTGGGAATTAAATGATGATACAGAAAATATATTATTTTACCGTACACTAGCAGGTTCGCGTTTAGCAGCTGATATTCTTGAAGATGGCGTAGTAGAGTGGAGACCTCGTTACAGGCGATTATTCTACGAAACATTACTTCGACTTTTACATCTTCCTCAATTACAATCAGCAACTCGGCTAGCCAAGCTTTATACAGTAAATGATGAGAATAGATATAATGAAGCTGTATATGCTACGACTAGTAACAGTATAGGTGTTCCCTATGGAGTACTTATCACTTTAGGAGTTTTAGTGCATAGAGGAAGAGGGCCTGCTTGGTCTAAGCAATTATTTCAAAGATTTTGGCCTACTGACTTAGAGGATGAACAAGCAATTCTCGAACAAGTATACAAGTGGTTATCATGGGATGACTGGACAATTGAAAGAATCACACAGGTAGCACGCGTGAGTGATATAGATTGGGTTATACAAAATTTAGATAAAAATTATACTCCTATTAAATGGATTCGTGATGCACAGATCATTAATCAAATGAGAACAGCAGATATACTATTTTCAGGTAAAAAACCAATACTTGCATATCAAATGAAATCCATGTTTGTTAAGGAAGAAGTATTGGACCGTATACAGAAAGCAGATCCAATACACCCTAGCTGGTTATTGCTGACGGCGGGCCGTAATTTTTTACTCAATCCTACGCCTGAGTCACTCGCTGAAATTATAGAAATAACAGCCGAAAAAGGCCACCTATTAGAAACTAGTAATTTGCCTTGGCAATTAGCTAGTGTGCTTAGCGGCTCAGACACTACAGAAGAATTGTTGCATCATGCTCAACGAGCGCGTAAAGGGGAACTAGGCACAGTTAAGGATTGGAAAGAGGCCGAAAGTAGATTAGAAAGTAAAGGGTTCACCATTGATGATCTATGTGCTATTTCTGATGCGGAGTGGCCATTTACGGCAGATATAGCTCGTGTAGGTATGCAACCAACAGGTAACTTTAGATTGTTCGATAGAGTTGATCCTGGTAACGAAACCCTTCTTTTATTATTAGAAGCATTTAATAAAATGACTTCTAATCGTTATAAGCATTCTATAGCTGGAAATATATTTTTTATAGCTGGCTACACTTACGAGTCAGATATTACCTTGAGGATACCTTTGGATACAATCAAAATATTGTCTATAAATACTAATTGGTATGTACATATAAACTATATACTAAGCATGATCGATTTAGATATAGACTATATAGCCGAGGTAGAAACTCTAGATATAATAGGAAGTCGGATTAGTACGCTTGATAATTTTGAAGATGTACTAAAGCCAATTAGTCATAAACGTCAGGCAGTAGCTGAGAATTTAGTGCCTATCCTTGGTAAAAAGAAAGTTCGAGAAGGTATATTAAGATTTATAGCCTCATTAGTAGTAACTGGCGCAGAGGTAGATATACCTCTTATTGATGTAGATACATTATCTACGTCAGGTCGTGTAGCGTACGCTGCTATCAACTTATATAGTAACAACCCTAAGTTAAATATTGATAGCTTATCACAGCTAGTATTGGATGTGTGGACATACAAAAACCCACAGACAGGATTGGAAGATATGCCACGAATAATGCATAGTTTGCTAGAAACAGCTCCTTTGTCTGGATATGTCATAGAAGTACTTGAAAAAATATATCCGAGCAATATTATAGGTATGAAGATGAAAGCGAAGCTTATGGATGCATTTATAACTCAATTTCAATATCATAATAGTGCTTTAAATAATCCAGCGTTCGAAAAAGAATTATCAATGTCTTGGCTTTTTGAATTAAATAATTAGGAATACTTTTTCAAAAAAAGCTCGCACTAACAATAGTGCGAGCTTTTTTTGAAAAAGTATTTATTAAGGTTATGAAAAAAATGATCAATATATTTGCATTCTATTCTTCATTTGAATCTAACTTACTAAAGCCAGGTCTCCCTTTCTCTACAATAGCTTCAAAAAATAAGTATCGTAAATATTCTTTAGCATCTATATTTTTTTCAGGTACAACAAGATTCAATTTATTTACGAGTCGTAGAAGCTCCTCGATATTTTCTATGGTTTCAGGTAACTTGCTTTGTAATTCTGACTTGTATTTTCCTAAGGTGCTTACATTTTGTAGTGCATCTATTTTATTCGAAATTAGTATTCTTATCATTTCTAAACTTTTTAAATCTGGCGCTACTGATAAATCTGAATAAATTAGTTTCTCTACTCTTTCAACTGCTTCCACGATATCCATTTTGGATAATGCCTTTTTTGGAGTTTCGTTATGTTTAATTGAGCTAATTAGATACTTGAGCCTATTTGGTCTTGGTGTAAGATATATGTCATTAGTTGTGCTTGAGTCATCAGCAGCTTCATCTTCATCAAACTCGTCTTCATATTCCAAAAAATCATCAATTATTTCATCATCATCATTATTATTATTATTGTCTGTATCATTCTCTTTATTATCATATACAATAGCGCATACACCAGAGTATTTTACGGCTCCTTTTCTTATTTCACTATTCCTTAATTCGATTATGAATTTAACATCACCGAGAGGAGTGTGTTCTAACTTACCAATTTTCTCAAAAAAGACTCTAATCTTAGATTCAGTGTGTTCAGCCTTGCTTAAGATATATTCATCGCCAGTGCTAATAGAAAGGCGGTGAATAGCAACTAAAATTGCAAAAACAGAAAGTTTGATATTGTAATCCTTGTATCTATCGGTCGATGTTATCGCTCTATAATAATATTTATTAGTTTCTAAATTTTTTATTATACGATATTTAAATTCGTGCTGATCCTTCTCTGTGTAACTAGCGTTGTATATAGATCTGACCTCCTCTAAGTCAGTATATACCATGTCAATGCGCGAATGTGTAATCAGTTTTTTTGCATACTTACTCATGCTACCTGTTTTCTCCAGGAAGTCAGATTGAGCGTCATATGCAGGAGAAGCAATGAATAAGCCTCTACTGCTTTCAGTATCATCAAACTTTATATCTATATCTTCCTCATGGTATTCACTAGTTCTATCTGGCCGCTCAAATACTAGGTTTTCGTAACGACATCTTAAATCAAATTTTTCATATAAACTATCTGTCATAAGTACAGAATTTACCAACGATGTTGCCCCAGGAATAGCTATAAAAGCACCATCTAGATCTTCTACTTTTAAGGCAGCTAAAATATCTTCTTTATACTCACTGTCTTCAAGTAATACCAACGCATCTGAGATATTTATTCCAGTGTCTTCTGTTGGAATGGTTTTAAAAGAAAGCTTTTTAGGTTTTGGCTTGAAATCACTCATATCCTAACTATGTAATAATGGGTTAGAGGCGAAGGACGTGTCGCCCCATCACGCTGAGAACCGGAATTCAAATAGAAGAATCATCTATACTGTACTGTACAGCTCTCAAAGTACTAAGTAAGAGAGAAATTGGATATGTACTAGTATGACGACTTAATAAGTTAGCGGGATATTTCTATTTTATGAATTTTAATTAGGCCGATTATGCCCACCCCGCAGCAATACCAGCATTTCTTCTTTCGCGGCAACCAGGGCTTGTGCTAACTCTAGCTGCTGGCGGAGGCTGGCCACCTCGGCGCGGGCTACGTCGCGCTCGGCTTTGTAGCCGTCGCGCTCCTTCTCGCAATCTGCGATGCTGTAATTGTTCTGGGTCGCTTTGCCACCGGCAATATTCACGGCGTTCTTTTTCCCAGAAACGCTGGTCTGAGTAGGTGGTGCAGCGCCATCGTCTTTGAACGGTTCACCCTCTCCAAGCAGTAACCATGTTGGATTGACGCGGCTAAAATGACGCAGTATACTTTCTAGGTAGTCAGAATTAGGTTTAGTGCCCTTTGCAAGGTAATTGCGTGTATTAGTATCACTTACACCTAACGTTGCACTGAAAGCCCTAATGCTTAAACCTAGGTTTTCGATAAGAAAATTTAGTCGCTGATTTATAGTCTCTTGCGTCATATTTGTCGCATTCATGCGAATTATCTGCAAATAATGCGCGCCATATTATTCGCACTGTCGTATGTTTGTGCAGTGTACAGTACCAAACGATTGCAAGAAAGCAATTCGTGGGTGAATTGTGCCAAACACGAACATGACTGAGCGTCAGAAATACCTGCGGCTGCTGTCCATTGTCATTGAGGACTTGCCCACCAGCGCCATAGATACGGCCGTGCGGGCGGGCTACGAGGCCCCTACCTCCATGCTGGCCAATGTGCGCATCGGGCGAGTGATGAACCTAGAGCACCTGGTGGCGCTCGTCCGCTATGGCCTACCCGAGTATCAAATTCCTGAGGAACTGCTGCCGGCTACCCCGGCCCGCCTCGGCGCGCCCATGGTGTTCGACCTGTAAGCATCTCTCTTCTCGGTAGCCCGCCTACCCCAAATACCTTTTCCACACACAGTATGCACCTCAATACCGACCCCCAGGCGCCGGCCAAACGCCCTTGCCTACGCGATTTGGCTACCCTCACCGCCACGCTGCTACCCCCGGCGCTGGTGATGCTCGCCCCGCTGCCCGAGCTAGAGCGCCGCTGCCGCGAAATCGACACCACCCACCCGCAGTACCGCGAGGAAACGCCCCTAGTGCTGGCCTACGAGCATCGCCGGCGCGGCCAGCTCAGTGGTCAATTGCGCGTGGCCCACCGTCAGGAAGATGTTGCTTAACCCTTTACCCCATAAGACGATGCCCGAGAACATGACCCGCGCCGAGCACCTACAATGGGCCAAGGACCGCGCCCTGGCCTACCTCGAACCCCCGAAGCCCCGCCACCCGTCGCAGGTGGGGGCATACATCAAGGAGAAGTATCGGATCAGCCGTGCGCCGGTGAATGCCGACCAACTCCGCGACGCCTGGGCCAGCTTCGTGAGCGACCTGGGCAAGCATCCCGAAACGGCCAACCACCGGGCCATTGAGCTGGGTATGGTAGAGGCCCTAATGGGCGGTATGAGCACGGCGGACAAGGTGCGCCATTTCATTAACGGCACCAACTAGCCCACGCCATGGCCCCGAAACCGCTATTTCCGCCCGTTTCGCTCACCGATGCCCGCACCGGCAAGCGCCTGCGCATCCAGCAGTTGCCGGTAGGCGCGGCCCTGGTGCCCGCCCCGCAGCCTATCCTGGGCTATACCTACCAGCGCGGCCACCTCACCGTGTACGTGAACGGCCCCATGCCCCCGGAGCTGCGCACTGCTCACCAGGAAGGTACTACCGACCAGGAGGTACTGCTGGTGGAGCGGCTGCCCGCCGGCATCCAAGAAATTGATTGGACCGACTGCCGGCGCGAGTTCCGCCTGCTCTTACCCGACGCCGCCTAATGGAAGCGCTGCCCGGCCCCCGCGACCTCGGCCCCTCGGTAGGCAAACTCCTGCGCAAGCTGGGCTTTCAGGTGTGGGAGCAGCCCACCTCCGTGCCCAGCCTCTCGCTGGTAACGGGCACCTGGACGGGCCTCACGGGCGAGCAGTTCAGCTTCCAGTACGCTCACCATCACCCCGCCGGCGGCCCCGTGGCCTGGGCCGCGTGCAGCATGGGCGTGCTCGCGCCCGGTGCCCACCAGCCCGCCGTGTGCTTTACCAATACCCAGGTGCGCCGCCTGCGCGAAGTGCGCCTGCTGCTGCTCGGCAACGACCTGTTTGCCGCCGCCCGCCAGCGCCGGGCGGCCGCCATCTCTTGTGTTCCCGCTTCACCCGCTCAGCTATGACCCGCGACGAATTAGCCACTGTAGGATACATCAACGACTGCTTCCAGGCCGTACTGGCCCGCCTCGACCAGCCCGGCGCCGGTGCCGCGAGCCCGGCCGGTGGGCCGCCCCAGCTCTTGAGCATCGAGCAGGTAGCGCAGGAGTGCGGCGTGCACCGCGCCACGGTGCAGCGCTGGATCAAGCAGGGCAAGCCCGGCCGCCACGGCGACACCGTGAAGCTGCGCGCCTACTACTTCTCCTCGGCCGAGCCGCGCATTCCCTGGCCCGCGCTGGCCGCCTTCGGCCAGGGCCTCGACTTCGACTTAACCACGCTCGACCGCGGCGCCCCCAACATGCGCCTGGCGGGCTGATACTGCCAGTTTTACCCCTCAAATACCTTTTCCACTGATGCTTTACGACACGCTCACCCCCGACCAGCTCATGGCTCTCACCAGCGAGCAACTCCGCGCCATCATCCGCCAGATTGGCCAGCGCATGAACCAGCTCCACGACCAGGCGCAGCAACGGCTGCCCGACGAGCAGCGCGAGCTGCTCTCGGCCGAGTGGCGCAGCATTGCGCAGGTGCGCAAGCTGCTCTACGCCCGCCTGCAGGAGCTGGGCGAGGACGCCTTCCTGGCCCAAGCCGCCTAACGCCATGCCTACCCGCGCCATCCCCATTTACGTCGCCGACGCCAAGCTGCCCGAGTTTGCCCCCTTCGTCCGGCTGCTGGCCGAAAACCTGGAGTACCCCGTGCGCCTACTGGGCCTCTCGGAGTTGCCCGTACCTGCCCCCAAACGGCCCCAGCCGGGGCCACCGTCTGCTTCCCATGCCACTCACTAGCCACGTCTATGCCGCCAACGAACTCGAAGACCTCCACTGGCCTGGGCCGCGTCGGCAGCACGCTCGTGCTGCTCACACTCGCGCTGCTGGCCCTGCGCCTGCTCGGCGTGCCACCGTTCCAGTACTGGAGCTGGTGGCGCCTCACGGCTCCGTTGTGGGTGCCCTTTGTCAGCCTATTAGGGTTAGGGACGCTTATCGGATTCTCCCGGCTACGGCGGCCTGACGTGGACTAAGGATGGCGACTATCTACTCTACCCGACCTGAGCGCGGTCCGCCCGCGCCGAGCCCTGGGGCGCGATTCCGCCCGGCCTAGCCGGTGCGCGCCCTTGGGGCCACCACACAACCACTACACCTATACTTCCTGCCTGAATAGGGTGCTGCTTTTTACTCGTGGAAAAGGTATTTGACAGCTGCCGGCTTCGGTGCCGGCCAGGAAGCGGAGGGTCTGCAACCGTGCACGCCCGGCCGGGGTAGGGCCGCGAGTAGGGAATACCCGCCCACCGCGCCCGCCCGGCCACCTTTTCGCTTTCCGCCCAAAGCCCACCGTTCCTTTGCAAGTATCCCTGCAACTATTGCCCCTCGGCGCCTGCCTGCTGCGCTGGCACCACAAAGTCGACGCGCTCTGGCACCAGACGCCGCGCGTCACCTACACCCGCACCATCACCCAGGGCCCGCGCGCGGGTACTGAGGAAACGATCTGCCGCCGCGGCCAGCGCCTGGTGGTGGATGGGGCCAAGGCCACCGGCGAGGTGCTGCTCAAGTGGTACCGCAAGCGCGTGGAGCGCGCCCTCTACTCGTCCTTCCTGTTCGATACCATCGTGACCGATGAGGGCGTAGTGATGCCCTCCATTCTGGTGGACGCGCGTCTGCTCATGCAGCAGCGCAGCCTCACCGAGCGCACCATGCGCAACCACCTGGCCCAATTGTTGAAAATCGGCTTTATCCAGCGCAAGAAGTGGCACGGCCGCAAGCGGCAATTCGAGCTGTGGATAAACCCCGACTTTATTCTACAAACGGATAAAAAGGCGGTGGAAAAGCCCGTAGAGGCTGATTCTGGCGTATATCCAATTGGTGAGGTAATATCCACAAATGGTATAAAATTTCCGCCTAGAGAGCTTCCTGAACTTCAGAAAGATCTGAAATCTGAAATCGGGCAATGTGCAGAAATAGTAACGCCCGACCTCTCCGAAAAACCCTTTCAGGAAGCGGAGGGCCGCAACCAGGGCGTGGCGGCCCGGCAGGCGGCGAAAGCTGAAGCTGGGGGGCACGGCGCGGCCGCGGCGGCTCCGACGCCGCCCGCTCCGACGCCGCCCGCACAGACTGAAAAACAGGCCCAGTACGAGGCCTACGTCGTGTCGGCCTGGCTGCTGGCTAAGGCGCTGCTCTACCCCGAGCACCACTTCACCCCGCACCAGGAGCAGTTGGCGCTGGCGGCCATCCGCACCGGCGTCTACCGCGACTTCCACGACCCTAGCTTCGACTTTGCCCGCTACCACCAGGGCGTACTGCGCCGCCTGGAGCTGGTGGAAAAGCACTTCCAGAAGCACGCCGGCCGCTACTACGCCCCCATGCCCTGGGCCGAAATCGTGAAGGGTAGGGGCTATTTCGACTGGGAAAACGAGAAGGGCTTCCGCGGCACGATGAAGTGGCTGCTGGCCGACCAGCGCGCCGAGCACCTGGCCAAAGTCAACCGCACCATCCGCCAGGCCCTGGGCCAGCTCAAGCTGCGCCGCAAGCTGGATCGGGGCGAGAAAACCACTCGCAAGCCCGCCAAGCACATCCTGGCCACCACGCTCACGGCCCTCTACCAGCACCACGCTCAGGCCATCGAGCAGCTCGGCGGCCTGCCGGCCCTCAACAAGTTCAACCTGCAGGTGCAGACCCTGCTCAAGCGCAAGTAGCTCACCCCCAAAACCTTTTCCACATGCAACCGACCGTTTCTGCCAGTTCCCCCGGCGCGCCCGGCTACGCCACGCTCAAGTACAAGTCGCTAACCAAGGCCCGCGTCTACTTCGCCACGCCCGCGCCCGGCACACCCGGCCAGTGCGACTACTACAGCTTCGATACCAGCGGCCGCTACGAGGTGCAAGACCCGCGCGACTACGGCCTGCGCGGCCTAATGAAGATGATCGACAAGATGGGGGCGAAGGTGGCCCGCGCCATCATCTACGACAACCAGGCCCCCGGCCGGCCCGAAATCCTGCGCAAGGAGCGCGGCAGCTGGAACGGATGAGGCTGCGCGAGGGCGACATCATCCGCACCAGCTACGGCACCGGGCCCTACCGCATCCGCCAGCTTACGGCCGAGGGCCGGCGCCTGCACCTGGTGTGCGAGGATCTGCGGCCGGGCGTCGGCCGGGCCACGGCCTACCTCAACGACTTCGAGCAGCAGCCGGATGGCACCTGGCAACGCGTAGGCTCCACAGACCAACTATTTTTCATCGAGCGCCCGGCCCCGCGGCCCGGCACGCAGTTCGACCTATTCGAGCAATGACTGAGCTAGACGCTGAAACCACCTCGTGGGTCAGGTTCTACACGAGCTTCTTCACCGAGTACGCACTCCGCAACGACCTACAGCAGATGCAGGAGCGCACCCGCTGGTTCTCCTACGGCCGTGAGCAGGAGCGGGAGCCCCGCATGGTGGCCGCGCAGCACATCCTGGAAAACCTCCATGTCTACACGCTACCGATCCCAAGGCCATGATGGAGGCCATGAACCTGCGCCACCTCGACCAGAGAATTGATGTTGAGCGGTATGAGGCGCTGGCGCTGAAACAGTCGCTGGAGCACTACCTCTACCACCTGGCGCAGCAAAGCAGCGCGCGCGGTCTGAGCACCGACGAGGCCCTGCGCCTCAAGCCGGCCACCCGCCTGCTCACGCGCCTAGGCAAGATGTTTACCGGCACCTGGCCCAGGTATGGGATGAAACGCTGCTTCCAGCACAGGCCGCGCACGTGGCAGTTGGAGTTCGATGAGCTGCTACTGCTGCGCACGCTCTATTTGGCCGGTGAATTGCCTGACGAGGGTCCGGGCAGTGCCCAGCGCCTGGCGCTCTGGAACCTGCTGGGCAAAATCGACCAGAAGGCGCAACGTCTCACCTCTTATTTCTCCCTATGATATGATTCTCTACGATACGCAAGTTGTTAAAGGACAGTTTGAAACCATGAGCGCCTTCGATCTGCGTGGCCTGCGCAGCAGTCGGCAGGAGGATGAGCTGCTATGTCGCCTGATTGATCGGGAGCTGGAATTTCGGGCCGATGTCTGCTCGGGTATACTCGATACGGAGTCGATGCAGGAGTACCTGGCCAGAGGCTGATCGGCAGCCAGGGGCCTACCGCGCAGGGGCAAGGACAGAGGTTTGGTATAGCTTTGGTAATTAGCTATATTGTAGAGTATATGATTCCTGTATAATTTCGAGAGCTAGTGCCGCTACCCTTACCCAGTCAATACCCCTTGGCGGTCCCCAGCGCCCGTCCTTTCCCGCTTTTCGCTACCTGGCTAGGTTTGAATCTTTCAAAGACAGACCGATGCTAAAGACACTGGATTTTCCCGTTAAGCCCCACGTGCGCAAGTACCTGCTATTGCACCTGGGCGTGGAGCCCTACGTGCTGAGCCCCAGCGGGCGCTTCGGCAAGATTCTGTTTCACTTGCTACGCCGCCAGGTGAAGGGCAAGCTCTGGCACGCGGGCAGCCGCGAGGGCTGCACCCAGACGCTGCAGGTGGACCTGCGCAACTTCCCCGTGCACCAGTACGGGCTGACGGAGCTGACCGACTACTCCATCTTCCAGTTCAACGACTTCGTGGACGAGACCCTGAAGGAGGAGCTCTACACCTGGATCCGCAACTTCGTGAACCGGCGCACCACCATCCGCGAGGTCATCCTCGACTTCATGGCCGGCTACGACCTGCTGGAGGAGGACATCCAGTTCGAGACTCTGCGCAAGGCCGTGCAGCGCAACGTGAACGTGAAGGAGCTGAAAAATAAGCGCCCGAAATCGGTAGGAAAAATGTCCCGCGAAAAGGTGGTTTTGTCCCAGGAATCGGTGGATTTGTCTCACAAACCGGTGGGTTTGTCCCGCTACGCCGACGTACTGGCTTTGCGTCAGCAACTTATGCAGACGCCGCTCACGCTCTTCGCGCGCTAAATGGCCTTCGCATTCGACCCTTTCGGCCCGCGCAACCTCTACAACGCGGCAGCCGGCGAAGACAACCTCGGTGGCCTGGCCGCGGTGTGGTACACGCCGGCCAGCAACTTCCGCAGCTGGCCTACCCTGGGTGAGTTGCGCATCGCCGCGCTCGATCTGGTGGAGGGCGCCGCCTGGTACCAGCTGCTGAGCACGCGCGGCTCATTGAGCTACGACCAGAAGCCGAAGACCCTGGCCCGGCAGGGCACCGTGCAGACCCAGAAGCTGGCGGGCGCCATTCCGCGCCACGCGGCCGAACTCGCCGCGGGCCTGGAGCCGCTGCCCGCCGGCCAGTACGTGGCGCTCTACCGCGACCTGAACGGCCAGGTGCAGCTAGTGGGCACGCCCACCGAGCCCCTGGAGCTGAGCTACGCGTACTCGGCCGGCACGGAATCCCGCCGCAATGGCTACGACTGGACGCTGCAGGGCGAGACGGTGCGTGTGGCGCGGCCCTACCTGGGCTCCTGGCTCGTATCGGAGCGCGGGCTGGAGCTGGGCGAGTTGCAAGGCACGGGCGACGGGTCGGTGCAGCTGCGCACAGTAGGGGGACAGTTGCTGGCCACGGTGCCAGCCGGCAAGTCCATTATCCTCAAATCGGGCTTTAAGCTCGGCTACGAGATAGTCTAGTCCTTTTTATAGGGTGGGGGAGCGGGCAGCTTTGCGGAAGTTATGGCAAAGCTTACCCTACCTGCTTATAAGCTGAAGTGGCAGACGCGCTTCCGCGACAACGATAACTTCGAGATTGGCGAAGCGGATCTGCGCGAATTCGCGCTTGATACGGCCGACACGTTCGGCCTGGCCGATACCGCCTGGAACTACCGCGGCGCGTTTGTGGTGCTCACGGCGCCCGACACGGTGCTTGTGGCCAAGGGGGACGTGTTCACCTACGGGCGCGGGCTCTGGCAGGCACTAGAGGCTGGCAGCGTAAGTGCCGCACCGGTGGCTGGCTCGCAGTGGCGGCAGCTGCTGGCGTTTCCCGAGCAGGGCTACCAGGACGGCGGCGTGTTCGTGCCTGACACCGCACAAGCTGTGAAGAAGGACTGGGTGTACACCTACGGCGTGCAGCGCTGGCAAGCGCAAAAGGATATGACGGCCAACGCCGCCCCGGTGCAGGGCGCGAACTGGCAGAAAGTGTTCGACGCGACCCCCCTGCCGGCCAGTGTGACCGTGCCCATGCTGGCGGCCGACACCGTCCGCCGGCTGCTGCCGGCGGCGAACGGCGTGCTGGCCTGGTACAACAGCGCCCCACTCGGGTTTTACTCCTCGCTCTCGCAGGCCGCCGACAACGTCGGTCCCGGTAGCAACGGCAAGGTAATGCTCTACCAAGTGTACGGCCGGCTCGGCTCCAGCACCACGCAGCAATACGTTTCGCACTCGGCCACCATCCACCTGATGCCCGGCGCGGTGCTGACGTGTAGCTTCCTGCCCTTGTTCTACGGGCAAGAATCGGAGAGCACGTTGCGCAAAATTCGGCTGACAGGAGAAGGAGAACTAGTAGGTGATCTGTGGAACAACGGGTGTAGCCAGGGCTTGCACCTGGAAGTCGAGTGCGCGAAGTGGACGGGGCAACTCCGGCATACCGGCTACTTCAGCGCAAGTCGTACAAATTATTGGTTTCGCGGCGTGCGCATCAACACGCCCGCCGGGCTCGTGAGCTTTGTCGTGGCGTATCAGTACAGCGGCTTTTACGCGTTGCCGGCCTTTATTTGGCTCGACACGTGTATTCTGACCAATCCTGACCGTGATATTTCGCTTTTTAAAGGCACGCAGTCGGACGGCGCCGGCGCCAACCCCGGCGACACGCAGACGCAAAACATTGTCCGGCTCACGAACACGACGCTCTATAAAGCAGCCGGCGCGCAACTCATCAACCAAGCCCAGGGCGGGGCTACTCTGGAGCAAGATGCGGCCGGTGGCGGTGGCCCAGCGCCCGACCTGAGCAACTACGTCACGCTCACGCAGCTGGAAACGGTACGTAGCACGCTCACGAGCGGCCCCGTCGTAACGGGTTCCTATACACTTCAGCTGGCGGATAAAGGCAGTGTCGTCACGGTAAATTCGAGCAGCGCATGCAGCGTCGTGCTACCCGAAGACGCGGTGGCGTTTCCGGTCGGTACGATCCTGGAAGTGTCGCAGGAAGGCGTCGGGCAAGTATCCATCAGTGGCGTAGCGGGCGTCACTGTGACCGGCTACCCCGGCGTAAAAACGGCCGGGCAGTACGCCATTGTCGGACTGCGCAAGATGGCGGCTAATGCATGGCGCGTAACGGGAGGAGTTGCATAATGGCCGCCGGACACGCACACCGCCGCCCGCTTACCCGTTGGCTGGCCTCCACGCCGCCCGTTGAGCCCGAGCAACCGGCCCAGCCGCTATATCCCTTCCATAACTTGGTACTCCACGTCGATACCAGCATCGGCGCGGCCGGGGTAACGCTCAACGGCAACGGTCAGGTTACCGCCTGGAAAAACCAGGTAGCCGGCGGGGCTCACTTTGTGCCCGATGCCCCACTGGACTACTACCCCGATGGTAGCACCTACGCCGTGGACTGCCGAAAAGGCACCCTACTCGCCACCCTACCCCAAACCTACGCCTCGCCAGCAACCATTTTCCTGTTGCTGAAGGTGCTGCCTAATACCCCTTACTCGGAGTACCAGTTACCCATCGAGCTGAGCAATACCGCCAATGCCGACGTGCTGCGCGGTTTTGTGAAGCAAAGTACCAACGTGCTCGTCTACGACGGCAACAGCTATATGGACCTAAGCGGCCAGTACCCAATCAACAGCTATTGCATCGTTAGCTATACCACGTCCGGCGACGGTGAATATTATACGGGCGGCTTTAACATTAGGAGCCCTGGTATTTCCGGGGGCGGCTACGGCGGGTTTTATTACAACCGCAGCTTCAACCGCATTGCGTGCGCCGTCGGGAATTACCTACTCAAACTCTACCTAGTCTATAACAGACGCTTAACCGAACAAGAAACCGCCGAGGTGGTGGCTACCATGCAACAACGTTTTACCCTCTTTCAGTAAACCCAATGCCCGTAAAACAAATAAATCGGCCCTTTATTGAGGTGCCCGTAAGTGACCGAATCATTGGCGGAACCGTCGTCAAGCAGGTGGCGCGCTACGTGAAAATGACGGACGAGCAGCTACCCAACGGCGAAGTACTGGTAGTCATTGAGTTGAAGGTGTTTTTGTTCTCGGTGGATCCGCACGACCCTACCCAATGCGGCCCGGCGCTGACGGGTCCCGGCTTCGCCTCCTACCCGCGTTTCCTGCACGCCAATAACCAGACGATTGTCGATGGGGAAACGGGCGCCATCCAGGCCATCCGTACCGGCCAGACGGAAGCAGAATGGGCTGAGGTAGTAGCTTCTTTCAGTGAAACAGAGATGTTTCAAGGGGATTTCTTCTTAGAAATGCGCGACAAGCGCAGCGTAGAAATTGGCCCGATGATTCGCCAACACATCCGGGCCGCTGACCTGCTGATGAAAAAGTTTACGGTATTTGAGTGATGCTCGGCCCTGGCTTCATCATTGGTGCCGTGGTCCTGCTCGTGGCCATAGTAGCCGGCGCGGTCTGGAACGCCCGTGCTAAGTAGCACCTGCCGCCTGCTCTATAGAGTGGGCGGCTTTTTTGTGTCCTTTTTGCCGATTCCCGCCGCCGGCAGCTTTGCATCACTATTTACCCAAGGTGATGCGAATCAATACCCTTCTATCTGCTATTCTGCATGGTGCGTTCCTCATGGAAGGAGCGGCCATGCAGACCTTTAATGCCCTGGCCGTGCAGGTGCTGACCGGTCAGCTCCAGGCCTCCAGCTTCGGCGAGGAGGAAAAAAAGGAGCCTGTAGCGGCCTGCTATGCCCTCACGCCGCACGCCGCGGGCCTAGGCATTGTCGGCTACGGTGCCCTCAGTGAGGTGCCCGCCGGCTCGGTGGCCATCCACACGATTGCCGGCGTGATGCTACCCGAGGACTCATGGTTCACCGGGATGGGTACGCGCACTATCGGCCAGCGCATCCAGGCGGCCGACGCGCACGAGAACATCATCGGCCACGTGGGCGTGTGGCGCACGCCCGGCGGCTCCACGAGTGGCCTGGAGTCGTTTGCCAGCATCATTGCCGGCACGCAGAAGCCCTTCGTGAGCTACGCGGAGCAGATGTGCTCGGCCGGTTACTGGGCCGGTTCCAGTGCCAACGGTGGCATCGTCGTGGGCGGCCGCACAGCCATGATCGGCAGCATCGGCACCAAGATCGAGTTCCTGGATTTCAGCGGCTTCTACGAGAAGCTGGGCATCAAGCAGATCGGCGCGAATGCCACTGCCTCGACCAACAAGAATGCCGCTTTCGATCAGCTGATAGCCGGCAACGCCAAACCCATCCAGCAGGAGCTGCTGGACCCGCTCAACGAGGTGTTTCTGAGCACCGTGCGCGCCAACCGCGACGGCAAACTCGCCGCCAAGCAAGAGAAAGAACTGCTTTCTGGCATGGTCTATATCGGCCAGGCCAACGTCGACAACGGCCTGGGCGACGTGCTCGGTACGCTCGACGACGCCGTGAACCTGGTGGCGCAGCTGGCTGAGCAGGCCGGTGACGCCAGTGCCAGTTCGGCCCAATCTGCCACCATTTCAAACTCTAATACCGTGTCGCTTTTCGCTAAGAAAAACTCGGTGACGCTGGGCGCAGCCATGTTCGCCCTCGTTGCCCAAGCAACCGTGACGGCCGCCGCCGCCGCCGCTGCAAATGAAGAACTGGTTGCTGCCGGCATCACCGGCGCCGCCCTCATCACCGAGGCGCAGGAGCAGGCCTACGAGGCCACTGCACAGGAGCTGACTACTGCGCAGGCAGCTCTACAAACAGCCAACCAAGAGCTGACCACGGCACAAGCTGCGCTGAAGGTGCATACCGACGCCCTAGCTGCCGCCGGTGTGGCTGACGTGGCTGCCCTGGTAAAGCAGCGCGACGAGTTCGAGGCCAAGGCCAAGGAGTACGGTGCCATGGATGGTGACACGTCCACGACGGCCGTGCGCAAGAACGGCACCAGCGACGTGGAGACGCCCGACGCCGATGCCAGCCAGAAGCTGATCGACGAGCTGCCCCACAACCAGGCCCTCGACAACAACCCGCTGTTCGCTGCCCGCCAGTAGGCGCGCCAGGCCTCCGCTACAAACGAGTTCAACTACCTCATTTTCACACCTGTATTGCAATGACTATTGCCAATATCATTACCGAGTTCGGGGCGTACTACCTCAACAACGGTCAGAACGCTACTCGCTTAGTGCAGCTGCTGTTCCGCCCGGCCGTGACGTCGCTGCTCTTCACGCCCCGCGTGACCGACGACACCATCTACCAGGCCTCGCAAACGCGCCTGGGCCGCATTTTGCAGCCCTTCCACAAGAACTGGACGCCGCTGGGCGCCTTGGAGGCGCTGCCCATCGTCATTAAGAACTTCCGCCTGAAGGCCGACCTAGAAGAGACGCCGGACGATCTGGAGGCCACGTGGCTGGGTTTCCTGGCTGGTGACGGCCTGGACCGCAAGACCTGGCCCTTCGTGCGCTGGTTCATTGAGGTGCACGCGCTGCCCCAGATCCAGGAAGATTACGAGCTGAACGAAATCTACCTGGGTGTGCGCGCCGAGCCTAACGGCACGACCCCCGGCGCTGCCGGCACAGCCGTAGACGGTATCCGCAAGCAGATCAACGACTTTGCTGGCTCGGGCCGCACGGAGCCGATGATCCTGGGTGCTATCCCAACCGACCCCAAGGCGTTCTGCGAGTACGTGGAGTCGATGGCCCACCAGACGGTGAAGCGCTACCGCAACGTGCCCATGTTCCTAAACATGAACGAGGACCTGGCCCTGCGTTACGCCATCGGCCGCGACGCCAAGTACAACCTCACCACGACCTACACGCAGGGCGCGCCTACCCCGGATGCCGCCAACCTGCTCACGACGGCCGTGCCGATCCAGCACGCTCGCCAGCGCGTGATTGGCCTGCCCTCCATGGGCGACTCGACCAAGATCTGGATGTCGCCCGCCGACAACATGATCCGTCTGGAGAAGAAGACCCAGAACGCGGGGCAGTTCCAGATCGAGAGCGTGGACCGCAAGCTGAAGCTCTTCACCGACTTCCGCAAGGGCACGGGCTTCCTGATGCCAGAGGCCATCTTCACCAACGACCAGGACATCGACTAAGCGTCTACTTGCTGCACCGCCGGCTCCTCGCTAGTAGGGGAGCCGGCTTGCTGTAACATCCTATCATTCATCTTCAAAGCCTTGCAAACGTGGCTGCTACTACCAACAAAGAAGTTAAAAAGGAGGACGTGGTCCTCACACCAGAACAGGAAATTGCTGCCCTAAAGGCTAAGCTGGCCGAAAAAGACGAGCAAATCGCTACGCAGGATGGCATTATTGCCGACCAGACGGAAGCGCTAAAAGCCGCCGAGGCGCAAGGCGCCGGCGCGCTGCCGGTCGTTACCTGCGACGGCAAACAGTACAAGGTGCTGGCCCGCAAGTTCACCCTGGACGGGGAGACGGTGAAAGCCGAGACACTGAAGACCGAAGCCGGCAAGGCCATCGTGGCAAAGCTGATCGAGACAGGCTCGGGCATCCTGAAGCTAGTCAAGTAGGCTGGCCAGGTACTTCAATTAATTCACTAACAGTCTTATCTATCTTACTACTATGGATTTGAGCAATTTGACGAGCCTAGGCGGCCTAGAGGGTGCCGATAACACCCCCGGCTTGCTCAATTACGTACTCTGGGCGCCGATCAGCTGGTTCGCCACCATCTCAAGAGCACCTAAGTACGACCCGACGGCCGCACCGGGCACATCGGCCATCATCGCTACCAAGCACACGTTTAAGCCAGGTTTCGGCTTTATTCGCATTTACCTCACGCTGGACAGCAACGAGTTGAAGGGCAGCGTCGTGGGTGAGCGGGATGGTCGTGGCCAGAAGATCGAGCTGGAAGGTTTTCACCCCGGCAACAAGGCTGCCGCTTTGGAATTCTTCAACATCGTGAAGAACATCGATGGCATCATGCTCGTGCCCGATGCCGATGGTACCTACGTGCAGGTAGGCGCTGATGGGCTGCCCGTAGAATTGGCCCCGGCCTACAACTCAGGTAAAATCTCCGGTGGCCGTCGTGGCATCACGGTGAAAGCCGAGTGCTACGCAGCCGGTATCAAACTCTACAGCGCCGACGTGGAGATGAAGCCGGGTGATCAGAGCCCAACGCAGACGCCTACTACCTAAGATGACCCAGCAATCCTTTCCCCAGCTCCGGCCGGAGGTAGCAGCAAAATACGAGGCGACCATTGTCCCCACCCGGATCGAGATCCAACGGCTGCGGCGTACAATCGATTTATGCACGTTGACGCTGGCCGAGGCCGACGAGCTGGTGAAAGATCCTCAGTTCACCTACCTGGTCGCGAAAAAAGCACGTAAGCGCATCGGCACGGCAAAAGCCGCAACAGCATCCAATTCGTAGGAACCGAATTGGTGAACCGAGGGAAAGGCCTCAGCCGCTTGGCTGAGGCTTTTTTGCGTCCTTTTTCACCGAGGTAGGCGGTGGCAGTTTTGGGATGTGAAACACAGAATCGCCCCCACCAAACTTGCCATCGTGCAAACGCTCACCGGCCATAAAGTCCGGATCCTGAAGACAGACCTAATGCGCGAAAACGTGCAGGTAAAAAGCCTGGTCACTGGCCTGCCTTTCTGGACCACCCCCGACCAGTTGCGGCCCCTATAATGCGATCGGACGTGCAGGCTTGGCTGGCCAACTACGCCGACTACGCCGCCGGCGCCGCGCTGTATGCCGCCCATGGTACGAGCCCGGTGTACCGGCAGCTCTTCGCCCGCGGCGAGACGAGCTACAGCCGGCAGCTGCTCGTGCGTGAGCTGACGGCGCTGGCCACGCGCGAGGAAAGTGTAGTGCCTAAGTCTCCTACTCCTAAAATCGTGCTGCCTGCACTGGAAACTCCTATTTCAGTATCCGAAGCACAAGAGTCGCCTACCCCTAAAGTCCCAGCGTCTGGGGAACACGCGCGCAAAGTGCTCCAGCAACTGAAAGCTCTGCGCGACGAGCGCAGCCACCTGCACGCGCAGCTCACAGCGCCGCGCCTAGCCAGGAAGGACCGGCTGCAGCTGGCCCTGCGCATCCTCGCTATCGGCGACGAGGTGTTGGCTGCTGAGCAGCGCCTGGCTTACGTGCAGCAGCATGGCCACGAGCCGCCCGGCCCGGTGGCCACGGCCGACGTGACCGATGCCGGCGAACTGCGCCGCCGCCTCGATAACCTAGTGGCCCTGCGCAGCAAGGTGCGCAAGCGGCTCGACCGCGCGGCCGAGTTGCCGCAGCTGGAGGCCGATATCCAATTGATCCGCGAAAAACTAAATCCTACTAAAACGTGTCAGAATTAGCACCTCTATCCTGGACTACGCAGCAACGCCGCGTGCGTGAGCTGGTACCACTTGACTATAATCCCCGGATCCTGACGGATGAAGGGCGCGAACGACTCACCCGCAGTATTCGCAAATTTAACCTGGCTGAGATACCCGCCATCAACCTCGATAACGCCGTGCTGGCCGGCCACCAACGCCTGGCCGTGCTCATTGACCTGGGTAGGGGCGAGGAACTAATCGACGTGCGTGTGCCGAATCGGCAGCTCACCAAGGAGGAACTCGACGAGTACAACGTCACCAGCAACGTCGGAGCCGGCCAGTGGGACTACCAGAGCCTGCTGGATAACTTCAGCCACCTCAACCTCGACTCCATCCTGGATACGGCCGCGCTGGAGCAGCTCACGGCGCACGCGGCTATCATACTGCCGCCGGCCGAGGAGCAGGCGTTCGACCCGGCGCCGCCGGCTACGCCCATCACCGTGCTCGGCGACGTGTACGAGTTTCAGAGTGTCGGCCGCGGCCTGGTGCACCGCCTGGTGTGCGGCTCGAGCACGGAGGTCGACGTGGTGGATACGCTGCTGCAGGGAAAGCTGGCGCAGCTGGTGGTAACGGATCCGCCCTACAACGTCGACTACCAGGGCAAGACCAAGCAGGCGCTCAAGATCCAGAACGATAAGATGGACGGCAATGCCTTCTATCAGTTTCTGTACGACTTCTATACCAACGCCTATGCCCACATGGCGCCCGGTGCGCCCATTTACGTATTTCATGCGGATAGCGAAGGCGCCAACTTCCGCCTAGCCCTGAAGGACGCGCAGATCAAATTGGCGCAGTGCCTGGTGTGGGTGAAGCAGGCATTCGTGATGGGTAGGCAAGACTTCCACTGGCAGCACGAGCCGATTTTGTACGGCTGGAAGGAAGGCGCAGCGCACAGCTGGTACTCCGATCGCAAGCAGACCACGGTGCTCAAATTCGACCGTCCTGGGCGCAATGCGGACCACCCGACCATGAAGCCCCTCGACATCCTGGAATACCTGCTGGAGTGCTCCAGCAAGCAGGACGACGTGGTGTTCGATGGCTTTGGTGGCTCCGGCTCGTTGCTGATTGCCTGCGAGAAGCTACAGCGCGGCTGCCACGCGGTCGAACTGGATCCGGCCTATGCCGACGTGCACGTGCGGCGCTACGTGCAGTTTATGCGCGATAACCAGCGCCGCTTTACCATCACCCGCAACGGGGAGGAACTCTCCGAGGCCCAGCTCGACGCGTATGTCAACGCAGTTGGTGCCTAAAGACTTACCTGGTGCGCAGGACGTGATTCTGCACAAGTCGACGGCTGTGGAGCGCATCTACGCGGCCAGCATCCAGGAGGCCAACGGGGAGGGCCCTGGACTGAAGGCGCTGTCGCCGGCCGACCAGCTGGTCAACCAGCAGATCGAGGCGGCCTACGCGCTGCTCTCGAACTACCACACCTTCGACCAGGCGTGGCCGTTGCTGGCCAAGCAGTTCGATATCAGCCGCGCCACGTGCTACCGGCGCCTGGCCGACGCGCAGAACCTGATGGGCGACCTGAAGAAAGTGCGTAAGGAAGGCCGCAAAGCCATCCTGATGGAATTTGCGCGCAAGATCCTGCAGTTGGCCCTCACCCAGCGCCCACCCGATACGCGCGCTGCTCTCGCGGCGATGAAGTTCGAAGCCAACGTAGCCGGCCTGTTGCGGGCCGACTCGGGCCAGGAGGAGGCCGCTGGCGTGGGTGGAGGCAACACCAGCTACGTGATCAATCTGACGGTAGAGGGCCGCAAACCGCGCACCATCAACCTAATGGACCCGGATAGCATCCAGGATGCCGATTACGAGCTGATCCAGAGTGCCGTGCAGCAGAGCGTGTTCGGCGGCGACCAGATGGCCAAGATGATCGAGGAGCGGCGCGAGGAAGGAGGCACCGATGGTAATCGTTGATCAGATCAAGCTCAAGTTCAACCAGCCGCAGCTGCGCTACGTCACGGCCAAGGGCAAGAAGGAGGGCGTCAGCATCTGGGGGAGGGGTACGGGCAAGTCGACGATTATCGCGTGGGACATCCACGAAATCGTGCAGACGATGCCCCGCTCGTGCTGGGTGATTGTGGGCAGCACTTACAAGCAGGTGCTCACACGTACGTTGCCCTCAACGATTGCCGGCCTGGAGGCCCTGGGCTACAAACTGGACCGGGATTTCTACGTTGGCCGGCGCCCACCACCCTCGAAGCTCTTTGACCGGCCCATCCAGGGGCCGCTGAGCTACGACCACTTCATCATTTTCAAGAACGGCACCGGGTTTCACCTGGTGTCGCTCGATGCGGGTGGTTCGGCCTCACGTGGCCTGAACGTGGACGGCTTTATCGGTGACGAGGCCCTGCTGTTCAACAAAGAGAAGCTCGATGCTGACTTGTCGGCTACGAACCGCGGAAATGGCCAGTATTTCGGTAAAAACCCGAAGCACCACGGCGTTTTCCTGTTTTCGTCGATGCCCTGGGGCGACCAGGGGCGCTGGCTGCTGGACAAGAGCAAATACTACGAAAACGACGGTATTGACCTCACGGATCGGCAAAACGAGCTGATTGCGGCGCAGGTGCGCTTTATCGACGCCGAAACCGACGAGGAGCGCCTGCACATCTGGCGCGAGCAGGTGGTGCAGCTGATGCTGGACATCCGCTACTACCCCAGTGCGGCCACAAAGGGTAGTTTCTACTCGGAGGCCAACGCCTTCGACAACATCCAGAACCTGGGCCTGCAGTACCTGCTGGATCAGCGCCGCTTCATGACCGACTTCACGTTCATGATTGAAATCATGAACCGGCGGCCAACTACGGTGGAGGGTGGGTTCTACCCCAAACTCAACCAGGCCCGCCACGTGGTAGCGGCGGATGCGGACGACTATATCCTGGGGTTGGAGTACAACCTGAAGAAGTTAGCGGCCGCCGGTGGACCGCAGAAACTAGGCGACCAGGACTTGTCTGATAGCCGGGGTGACGGCGACTGCCGCAGCCACCTGCCCCTGGTAGGGGCCGTGGACTGGGGGGGTAAGATCTCGGTGCTCACGGTTGGGCAGAAGCACGACGACGTGCGCGAGTACCGCATCCTGAAGGGCATGTACGTCAAGCACCCGAAGATGGTAAGCGACCTGGCGCACGCCTTCTGTGACTACTATCAATATCACCTACGCAAGGAGCTGATCTTTTTGGAGGATGCCGAGTGGGGTAACAACCGCAACCCGAATAGCCCCTGGACGCTGAACGAGACGTTTATCAAGGTGCTACAATCACGTGGTTGGCGCGTGAGTAGGGCCAACCTGGGACGCGTACCTGGTCATCCTACCCGCTACCTGGTCGCGCAGGAGATCCTGGAGGAGAAGGACCCACGGCGCTACCGTATGCGCTTCAACAAGGTCAACACCAAGGATGTGGTGCAGGCCATGCTGCTGGCCCCAGTGGGGCAGGACACCAAGGGCAACATCAGTAAGATCAAGAAGAGTGAGCGCAACGAGAGCTTCCCGCAAGAGCACGCGACGCACTTCACGGATACGGTGGATCTACACATGCTCTACATCGGTACCGAGGTGCTGCTCACGACGCCTGACTTCAGTAGCATTGTCATCACGTCGCGTTAGCAACCTATCAATAGCACAACAACCTGATAGGTTCTGATAGCCCCGACCCCCAACGGTCGGGGCTTTTTCGTGTCCCCACCTGGCAGATATCACCGAAGTCGCCCCTGGCAGCTGCCGACCGAGATTAGTGCAAGCCGGGGTGTTCTGCTAGACTTCTGAGACTGCAAACGCTCCAGACACGGCAAAAACAGCGTTTCCAGCGCGTGCGGACATATTGGGTTGAGACTGGCTTTTTATCTTTTTTGGGGGGCACGCGGTCGTTTTCGTGTCCTTTTCCTGCTCTGGCGCCCGCGGCAGTTTTGCACCATGCAAACCGTCCCGATTCGCCTCAAAGATGCGCTTGACCTGCTGGATAGTGGGACGCCGATGGCCGTGCGCTTTGTCAAGTGTAACCGGCGCCAGCGCACCGGCGGCGACTTCGGCGAGCTGCCGGCCGCGCGCCTGGGCCGCAAGAAGTCGGCTGTGCTGCGCTTGCCTACTGCCGCGGAGGAAACCGAAGCCGACCGCGCCGATTGCGCGGCCGACGGCCTGGTGCCAGTGCCCAAGGACCCGCAGCACTGGCGCCATGCCACCCGCAACCTAGTCGATACCCGCACCGGCAACCTGGTGAAGGTGCACATCTATCTGCTCGTGTTCGTCGCGGGCCGCAAAGTGATTATCTAAATATGCAACGCGTAGTATTTACCTCGGCCGGGAACATGGCCTATATGCCCCGCACGGGCGGATTCGTGCGGCTCAACGGCGCGCTAGGCGCCGCGGCCTGCCCTGCCGGCGCCGCGGCTGAAAAGCCGGCCGGCGTGGAGTCGACGACGCCCATCGAAAAGGGCCAGAACGGCGATGTCGCGCTTTGGGGCGACGCCAACGACTTCCCGCAGCAGGTTATAAAATCTATTAATTCCAACACCATCCTGCCGGCGGTCCTGGACTGGAAAACACGGGCCGTATATGGCGGGGGTGTGGTGTACGGCCGCGTGACGGACTACGACAAGGACGGCAACGAGCAGTTTGAGCGCGTGCGCCTGCCGGAAGTGGAGGCGTTTTTTCGCCGCAGCAACATCAAGCGCTACGCTTTCGAGTCGCTGCAGAACATCTTCACCTTTGCCAACGGCTTTCCCGAGCTGATTCTCTCTCGCGACAGGAGCCGTATCACCAGCCTTTCCACGCCCGATACGGCGTTTTGCCGCTTCTCGGTGCCAACGCTGAAAATGCCGGTGCCCGAGTGGTGCTACGTCTCGGCCAACTGGCCCGATGCCCAGCCCGGCGACGGCTACACGACCCGCGTGCCGGTGCTCGACCCCTACGGCGACGCCGTGGAGGCCCTACGCGCCGATAAGCGCGGCTTCAAATACATCTACCCGCTGGCGCTGCCCTCGCCGGGCCAGTCGCTCTACCAGCTGGCCGCCTGGAACAGCATCCGCAAGTCGGGCTGGCTGGACGTGGCGCAGGCCATTCCCGAGTTCAAGGCGGCCATGTTCAGGAATCAGCTCACGATCAAGTACCTGATCGAGGCGGACGTGCGCTACTGGCAGTGGAAGTACCCCGACTGGGATACGCTGCAACAGGACCAGCGCCGCACGATTATCGACGACGAACTGGCTGCCTTCGAAGACACTATGGCCGGCAACGCCGGGGCGGGCAAGACGGTGATGTCCGTCACGATTCCGGATCCGCAGACCGGGCAGCAGATCTCGGTGTTCAAAATCACCGCCATCGACGACAAGATTCGGTCGGGTCTGCACATCGAGGACTCACAGGAGGCGGGTAGTCACATCTACACGGCCCTGTCAGTCGATCCAACGCTGATCGGCATCTCGCCCGGTAAGGGCATGGGCGCCGGCTCGGGCTCCGACAAGCGCGTGGCCTTCAACACTTTCATCTCGACTCACCGCTTCCATCAAGACCTGGTGCTGGAAGTACTCTACCTGGTGCGCGACTACAACGGCTGGCCGGCCGACCTCGAATTCCGCTTTCTCAATCCGCTGGTGCAGACGCTCGATGCGTCCTCACCGGTGAAAACCTCTACTGGCAATGCCGCAGAAAAAGCCCCTGCTGACGACGACAGCACAGCTGAATAACTACGTCACGCTCGACACCAACGAAAGGGAGCTGCCGGCGCCCCTCGTTACGGAGCTGCTGCGGCTGGAAGCCCAGCTGCTGCGGCCGTTGCTCGGTGGCCCGCTGTTGGACTGGCTGCGCGACCAAGCCGACGCCGACCCGGCGCTCGACGAGGCCGACTCGCTGGCCGGCGAGCTACTGCGCCTGGTGCACGCGCCGCTGGCGCGCATCGGCCTTGCGGGCGTGCTCGACGAGTTGCAGGTGACGGTGAGCAACACTGGCATCCACATCATGCCGGGTAGTGGCACGCACAAAACCGCTTTCCAGTGGCAGGTGGTGCGCCTGGACCGCACGCTCAGCCGCAAGGGCTACCTCGACGTGAACGTGCTGGTGCAGTGGTTGGAGGACAACTACCAAGCGTCCGAGGAGCTGAAGGAATGGGCAGACTCGGCGCATGGCCAGCAGCACCGGCAGCAGCTTATTACCAGCGCGCCGGAGGTCAGCAGCCTGGTGGACATTCAGGACTCGTGGCGCACGTTTCGTGCCCTCTGGCCGGTGATGCAGCGTCAATCCACCTTTGTGCTCCAGAACGCGCTGGGCCAACTCTACTGGGCCGAGTTGCACGAGCAGGTGCGCAGGCGCACCGTCACGCCAGAAAACGAGCAGATCCTGCGCGACTACGTGCGCCCGGCCCTGGCGCACCTGACGCTGGCGCGTGCCGTGCCCGAGGGCCTGCTGGCGCTGACCAGCGACGGCCTGGTCCTGGCGCAGGAACAGGAGCAGCCGGCGCGCCCCGACGTGGGGCTTGCCCAGCTACTGGCCATGCGCGCCCGCGACGCCGAGCAGACAGCCAACGTGTACCTGCTGCAACTGTGCCAGCACCTGAACGCGCAGGCTTCGGCTACTCACTACGCGACCTACTATCACTCGCCGGCCTACGTGAGCCCGGCTACTCCCAAGAATCCCATTAACACTACTCAATCGCGGGTATACCGCTTTATCTAATGCGTATTCTGCTCGATGCTGCCGGCGCCGTGGCGACCAAGGGTAGCAAGCTCGAAGTATCCCTGCTGGCTGGCATTACGGCTCTGCCGTTCGTGCCGCTGGTTGAAAAGTACCTATTCAAGGACTGGCAGTTCCTGGGCTTTCTGTCGGTGCTGATCATGGTCGACACGTTCACGGCCGTGAGCTATGCCTGGCACGTGGGCACGCTCAGCAGCCGCGCGTTTTCGCGCCTGTTCAAGAAGCTGCTGATCTACATGGGCCTGCTGATCATGGCCCACGTGATGACCAGCTTTACGGTCAACGGTCAGCCCAACTTCCTGTTTCAGCACTTCAACTGGCTGATTTTTATCTCCATCATGGTCCGCGAGGCCCTTTCCATTGTGGAGAATATTGGCGCCATGGAGCCCGGTCTGGTGCCGCCCTGGGTGCGCAAGCGCCTGGCTATGCTCAACGAGTCCGGCCCTAGCCTAAGCGCTGTTTTTACACCCGACCCATCGGCGCCTGCCGCTGCACCATCCCCTTCGTCACCACCTACTGACCCCGTATGAAAACCGGAGCTAAGGGCCTCGCCCTGATTAAAGTAAAAGAAGAGTTCCGCGCCACGTGGTACACCTGCCCCACGGGCTACCCCACCATCGGCTACGGCCACGTGATCCAGAAAGGGGAGGAGCGCTACTACAACGCAAGCCTGACTGAACCGGAGGCCGCCGCCCTGTTGGCGAAGGACCTGGCCCGTTACGAAAAGGCCGTGCTGCGCGGTACGGAAGCCGCGACGCTCACCCAGAACCAGTTCGATGCCTGTGTGTGCCTGTGCTACAACATCGGCGAGGCGGGCTTCGAAGGCTCAACCGTGGCCCGCTATATCAACGCCCGCGTCAGCGAAGTGAAAATTCGCGAGGCCTGGTCCCGCTGGAACAAGGGGACCGTGAAAGGGAAAAAGGTCGTGCTCAACGGCCTGGTAACGCGTCGCAAACAGGAGGCCGACCTCTTTTTTAGCAAGTAGGGCCATGCAACAGCGAGAAAAACGTGAGTTCGTCTTTGATTGCGTGGTGGTGCTGTGCACCTGGCTGCTGGGCCTTGCCCTGGGCTACGCGCTGAGCAGTTGTGCCACCATCCGGCCCGAGCCGGTCGCGCCACTGCTGGCCACGACGCCACTGGTGGCCACCGACTCACTGGTCGCGCCCGAGGTCAACTTCCGTCGGCCGGATTACGCCCGTAGCCTGCCTACCCGGCGCGGCGACGTCATCGACGCGGCACCGGTGGCTAGCACCAGGGGCAGCGTGCTAGGGGCGCTGTACGCTGTATTTGGTGGTAAGGTGAAGGATAAGAGCCGCAACACCTACCAGACTACCATCTACAACGCGCCGGCCAAGGTCAAGGACAGCAACGTGGCCACCGACTCGGGCACGGTGACGGATAATCGGAAAGCTGCCAAGAAGCAGGACGAGAAACCGAAGATCGATCAGAGCACCAACCAGGGCCTGGCCAGTGGGCACATCGTGGCTGGCGTTGTCGTGGTTTTGGTAATAGCCGCGCTGGGCTTCTTTTTCTTCCGGCGGAAATAGATACCTTCGTCCCGCGAACATTCTGAATACCCTAAAACCGGACACCTTGGCCGCAGAAAACGGCTGGGGAGTAGAGCGGGAGTGTGACCCGTATTTCTAAGGTGTCCGGTTTGGGTACTTCAGATGTTCGCAGCGATTTCCCCGGCTTGCCGCTGCTGATATGGCCAATAAAACCCCAAAAGCCCCCATCGGCTTCGGCCGTAAACCTGACCCAGACCCCAACGGCACCGGCGACGGTTTCCGGCTACACAGTGGCGACGTAGACAACGAGCAGGAGGAAAATGAGGAGCAGGGCCCACCTCCGCGGCAGCCCAAAGCTACCCCTGTTTTTGTAGGTGATATCGAGGCCCACGCGATTTTGGGGGCATATAGTTTGTTCCCGTTAACGCCCTTAAGCAATCTGGAGTATCAGCTGATCCAGGTAGTAGCAGGCCTGGAGAGGGAACTAGAGAAGTACAACCAGGAGTTATAGGGACGTGCCTTGTGCACCGTACGCCCTTTATTGCAGGAAGCCCCGACCTTATGGTCGGGGCTTTTTCGTGTCCTTTTTCACCGAAGTAGCCAGCGGCAGTTTTGCCGCATGGAAACCCTACAACTCGGTTCGAAACGCTACCAGGTGGCCAGTACCTGGAACCAGCTCAAGCGGCCCCAGCTGCTGCATGTGGTGCGCGTGCTCTATGGCCCCCAGTCGCACTGGCCGCTGAAGCTGCGGCTGCTCAGCGCCCTAAGTGGTGCGCATTTCCACGACTTACTAAGCCTGCCCGCCGTGCAGGCCGTGCAGCTCTACCCGCTTACCGACTTTCTGTTCGACGAGGACCAGTACCTCACCGAGCAGCTGTTGCCCGAAGTGCGCGTGCCCATCCAGTACATTAAGCAGTGGCGCGCGCGCTGGGTAGGCCCGCGCAGCAGCTTCCGCAACCTTCTGTTTGGTGAGTTCATCTTCGCCGACACTTACTTCCGTCTCTACGCCACGCGCCAGTCGGCCGAGGCGCTGGACCTGTTGGTGGCCACGCTTTACCGCCCGCTGGTACCAGGCATGAGCCCCAGCCACCCGCAGTGGCAGGGCGACCGGCGTGAACCCTTCAACGAGCACCGCACCGAGTACTACGCCAAGCATCTGCGCCACTTGCCCGACGCCGAGAAGCTGGCCATCCTCACCTGGTACCGCGGCTGCCGGCAGCAGCTGGAGCGCGAGTTCCCGGAGGTGTTTGAAGCGGCCGAGGGCATCACCTCCAACCAACAGGCCGGCGACTGGGGCCGCGTACTGCGCAAGCTCTCTGGTGGCGCCTTCGGCCCGCTGGACCAAACCGCCCGGCAGCACGCCCGCACGGTGCTAGCCGAGATGCAGGACATGGCCCGCGACTATCAGAAGGCCCTCAAAAACGCGAAATCCTAATGCGTACCTCCGACTACAACGCCCTGTTTCGGGGCCTGGCCATGCGCCACAAACTCATCCAGCACACCGAGGCCGCGCCGCGCTTCTGCCGCATCGTCGTCAGCATCGACCCCTACCAGAAAATCGTCGATATGTCGGAGCTGATGAGTAAGGTCATCGGCCGCACGATCAAGCCCGGTCCTGGCCAGCAGGTGCTCGTGGTGGAGTCTTTCCACACCCAGTACCGCGAGGCGGGCGACAACCGGACTCGCCTGCGCAGTGGCGCCTTCATGGTGCTGCAGCAAGTCACCGCCGGCGACCACGACGCCATCGAGCAGGTGCTGGACCGCACCGAGCAAACTGGCGAGGAGCTGCTGGCAGCCATCCTAGCCGACCCGAAGTACCAAGTCAAGAACCGTTTTGATCCGAGCAGCATCACCTCCGACGAGCTGGGCCCGCTGGGCAACGGCACCTGGTACGGCACCCGCTTCGACTTCGACTTTATTACCCCCGCTGCGGCCGCGCTGCACCACAACCCGGCGACCTTTCTTCCCTAACATATGCTGATCGAACTTCTGGTTGTCTGGACCTTCACCGAGCGGTGGCAGGACCCAGTAGACGACCGCATTTCCGAGGACCGATTCAATGCGGATCTATGGGCCTTCAACACCGATACCCGACAGGTAGACTATAAACCGTATCCGCTGGGGGGCTATTACAACCAGTGGACGGGAGAGGGTACGCGGGATGAGCGGCCCGTCGACTACAGCCGACCGACGGATGAAGAATTCTTCTCCTATGTCGAGGGGGCCACGCGCTATGGCTACTACCACGACGGCAACGGTGGCTTTACGATCGTGACCTCGGGGCTCGTGGTTGACTACTTCGTCGTGCTGGCCACGTGCTTCGGTAGTAGCACCGGCCAGATTACGGTGGCTCCCAGCGGTACGGCTGGCCCCTATACGTATCAGTGGGCGGATGGACCGACTACCCAGAACCGCGGCTTGGTGAAGGCCGGCCAGTACACGGTGACCGTGACGGACGTGCCCACGGGCGTGCGGGCAACCCAGCAGATTATGGTGGGCCAGAACCCGCGCATCGAAGTACTCGTGCGCAAGACCGACAACAACGTGGTGCTGGAGGTGAGCGGCGGCATGCCGCCGTACACCTACGCCTGGGACGACGGCAGTGCTGCGGCCGCGCGCGAAAGCCTGGAACCGGGCATCTACCAGTGCGTCATTACCGATGCAGTCGGCTGCTCCCAGACCGTAGAGGTCACCATCGAAGGCTACCGTTTCTACTGGAGCGGCAACCCCATCACGCTCAGCCTCGACGCGGGCCAGGACTACCGTGACGACCCCGGCACCAAGCCTGACCTCACCTTTCTGGTGGAAGTGTGGCTGGAGGAGGTATACGGCAGCGAGGCGTTCGTGCAGATCGGCACCGTGCTCGAGCAGCCCGCCGACCGCGACGGCCGCACCGTGTTCCAGGTGGAGGAGTTACTTGATGCCTACCTCGACTACCACGTGCCGGCGGTAGGGCAAGCCGCTATCACCCAGGCCACGCCGTTGTTTCGCCGTTTCTACCTCAAATACGCCGAAAACTATGGCGAGCCGGTGGTGCGCGATGCGACCACGGTGCTGACGCAGAACTTCGTGCTACGCGGCGGCCTGAGCCGCTACGAGGCCGTGACGCGCACCTACCAGGACAGCTACCGCCCGCTGGTGCGCCCATTTTTGACGTGGCAGCCCAACGACAAGGCCGTCTACCAGGACCAACCGGAGTTTCTCTACTACCTGGTCGACTCCAGTGTGACCGATTTCGAGTGGCGCCTGCGCGTGCGCTACGACGACGACTCCACCCAGGAGCGCACCGTGGCCACGCAGGAAGCGGTGCAGCGCTTCGAGGTGTACTGCCTGCCCGCCGGCTTCGCGCAGTTGGGCCTGGCCGACTCGGAGGAGCGCCACGTCGTCGGCTGGGACCTGTGGGTGAGTAGCACTGCCGGTGCGGCCCAGACCGAAACGCGCCGCTACCAGCTTGACCGGCGCCCGGTGCGCCAGTGCCGCTACTTGGTGCACGCTAACTCACTGGGCGGTATGGACACGGTGGCCATGGTAGGCGAGGGCCAGCTCGACGCGGAGGTCGCGGGTGAGGAAGTGGAACGCTCGCCAGTGCCGTTCCCGGACCCACTGCTGGGCGACCAGCTGGTGCTCGACCGCACCCTGCGCCCGGTGCTCAAGCTGGCCGGCGGCGTGTGCGACAACTCCCGCGAATGGCTGGCCACGCTGCAGGAGTTGCTGCTCTCGCGGCGCGTACTGCTGCTTACTGGCCCGCGCTGGCAGCCCGTCACGGTGAAAGCCCAGACCACGACCATCCGCAAGGACGGCGAGAACGTGCAGACGCTAGATATCATCCTGCAGTTGCCGCGGGAGCGATTTTACACCCCGCGCCTGGGGGCTGCGGCCGTCACGCGCCAAGACCTGCTACTGCCATGATGGGCCTGAAAACCGCCCTGGGCTGGCTGGACTTGCAGCCAGGCACCGTGGGCATCGAAATCAGCAATCCGTTTTTCCAGTACGACGCCGTGCCGGGCGTGACCACCTACCCGTTCCCCTTGCCCATGACGCCGGGCAACCTGCGCCGGCTGAACTTCCCGCACGTGCGCGCTGCCCAGGGCGAGCAGCCCGCGCCCGAGTCGGTGGAGTTCTACGTCGACGGCCAGCTCTGGCGCGTGGGCAGCCTGCTCTACCAGGAGCACCAGCCCGACAAGCAGGTGCTGCTGTACAAGTTCGCCGCCGGCGCCGACGATCTGCAGGCGCGCATCGACGGTGTGACGCTGGCCTCGCTCGACCTGGGCACGGCGCCCCTGCGGCAGGACGCGCAGCCGGAGTATAGTCTGCAAATGATCAGCAATCCGGACTTCTACGACGGCAAGAAGCTCGGCTACACGGGCCTGCTCAACACGGGCAACGGCAGCGTGCTCAGCCCGCAGCCACGCCTAGTGCCGCTGCTGCGGCGCGTGCTGGGCACCGTGGGCTACTCAGTGGCCGGGGAGTGGCTCACGCGCCCGGCGGTGCAGCAGCTGAGTGTCTACTCCGACCGGGCCGCCGAGGACGCGGCCGGCAACCGCCTGGCCGAAATTGCCCTCAACCAGTTCGTGCCGGCCAGTACGGGCGTGGGGGAACTGCTGGTGGGGGTGCAGACGCTGTTTGCGCTGGGCTTCGACTTTGACACGGTGCGCCGGCAGCTGCGCATCGTGCCCCTGCGTGAGGTAGCCGAGGACGACGCCTACCTGGTGCGCGAGCCAGGCGTGCTCACCCGCGCCGTGCCTAGCCTGTACCAGGGCTATACGCTGGAGATGGGGCTGGAGTCAGACGATGCGGTCAATAAGATGCTCGACACCAGTTGGGCAAAGCTCGTGGTGGGGGCCGGTAAGGATAGTATCAAAACGACGGCCGGAGCGCTGCATACGCGCAACGGCATCCCTACGGTGCACGTGCGGGGTGCCTCGCCCGCGTGGGACCTGGGTAACGAGTCGCGGTGTGGCCTGCGCTTCCTGTTTGACCGCTTCGACCAGCTCGTCGGTGAGTTGGTGCTGCGCTGGGCCGGGCCGCAGGGCCTGTACGAGCAGTGCCACAAGCCCTGGCTGGAGTTGCTGGCGCGCGCCGGCACGGAGGAGCGCACCATGCCCTTCCGCGTGGCCGACCTGCTGGCGCTGAACCCGGCCCGCAAGGAGATGGTCGGCCCGCGCAAATATCTCTGGGAGAAGGTTTCCGTGACCGTGAGTACGAGCACGCGCCTGCAATCTGCCCGCTTCACCTATCGCCACGTCCGCCGATGAGCACGTCTACCGACCAAGTACAACTGGCCACCCAGTGGCTCGACATCACCGTCGAGCGGTTTGTGGCCAACATTCGCCGCCTGAAAGTGGTCGACACCGGCGCATTGGCGGCCAGCTTTCAGCAGCAGGTGATTGGTGCAGCCGACGGCGACGTGCTGAAAATGCGCCTGAGCTACGCCGTGTGGGGCATGTTCCAGGATATGGGCGTGGGTAGGGGCATGGGCGCCGGCGTCCGGAAAGGCGACGACGGCTACGACCGGATCCGCAACAGCCGGGGGAAGCTCAAGCGCCACACGCGCAAGGCCCGCGCCTGGTACTCGAAGGAGGCCTATGCCCAGACCAAGCGCCTGTCGGAGCTGATGCTGGAGCTAAAAGGCCAGGTGCTGCTCACCACTATCACGGCCATGCCGACCCAAACCAATATTAACTTATAAGTAAAATCGACGTGGCAGTAGATAAGGAAAAGCGGGAGTTAGAGATTATCCTCAACGCCCAGCAGGCCAACGCCAGTATTAAGGAGATGGGCGCCGGCGTAGCCCTGATGAAGAATCAGTTGGAGAAGATGGCCGCGGACGACCCGCGCCGGGCGCAACTACAAAAGGATTTTCAGGAACTCAGTAAACGGGTAGGGGAAGCGCGGGCCGAGAACCGCACCTACCAGAAGTCGGTGGAGGAACTGGCCGAGGAGGAGCGCAAGCTGAACGAGCAGAATCAGCAGGTGATTCTGAACGGGAAGAAAGTCTCGGCCTCGTTCAACGAGATGGACCAGGCCGCGAAGCTGCTGGAAGCGCAGTTGAAGGACCTGTCAGCCGATGACCCTGGCCGCAAGAAGATGGTGCAGGACTACCAGGACCTGCAGCAGCGCATCGGGCTGGTGAAAACCGAGCTAGGCGAAACGGCCGAGAAGGGCTTCACCATGAAGGATGCGCTCATGTTTGCCGGCGTGGATCTAGGCTTGAGTGCGGCCGTCGACATCGTGAAGGAATTTGGGGCCGAAATCGCCCAGACGGTGAAGGAGTTCGGGGAGCTGCGCAGCAACGTCAACGGCCTAACGGGTGCCACCGGGGAGGAGTTGGACCAACTTACCACCGGCGTGGCGGGCCTGGCCAAGTCGTTCAACAAAGAGTACGACGAGATTTTGGTAGCCAGCAACGCGCTGAGCAAGCAGATGGGCATCTCCCAAAAGGAGGCGCTGGACTTGATCGAAAAGGGCTTCGTTTCCGGTGCCGACGTCAACGGCGAGTTCCTAGACCAGTTGAAGGAATATCCCGCGCAGTTCAAGGCGGCTGGGCTATCCGCATCAGAGTTTGTGGCCGTGATAAGCAAATCCCAAACGGACGGCGTGTTCTCCGACAAAGGCGCCGACCTGGTGAAAGAGTTCGGGCTCCGGATCCGCGAGCAAACCTCGGCTACCAAGGATGCGATGTTCGCAGCCTTTGGTCCTGAGTTCACCGAAACGCTGCTCGATGGGGTAAACAAAGGCACGATCTCCACCACGGAAGCGCTACAGCGCATCTCCAAGGAGATGGATACCACCAAGCTCACGGCGGCGCAGGCCCAGACCGTTATTGCTGACGTGTTCGGCGGGCCGGGTGAAGATGCCGGCCTGGACTACATCAAGTCGTTGCAGAACGTAGGCACCGGTATCGACGAGCTGATTGACAAGACCAACCCCTACATCCAGCGCCAGCAGGCCCTGATCGACTCCAACAAGGAGCTGGCCGGCGTGCAGAATGACCTGGCCAAGGAGTTCGAGGGCGGCAGCTCCATTATGGACCGCCTGAGCAATCAGGCCATGACGGTGCTCTACTCCATGGTGCTGAGCCTGGTGGCCGTGTTCAAGGAAATATTCTCGCCCCTGCAGGATGTGTGGAACGCGTTCCTGGAACTGGGTGAGTCGCTGGGCATCTTCTCCAAAGAAGGCATCACAGCCCGCGATATCGGCGAGGCCATTGGCGCCGTGTTTCGCGCCCTGCTGACTCCGACCCGCTTCCTAATATCGGCGCTGGCGGAAGGAGCAAAGTGGTTTATTGATTGGGCTAAGAACTCCGAGGTGGCGCGCGTGGCCATCCTGGCGTTGACGTTCCCGATCCGGGCGTTCTTTGAGTTGCTGACCAACGGGCCGGCCTATTTCGCGGGCTTCACGGCCGCCGCCGAAACAGCCTTTACGCGTATCGGCAGTGCGATTAAGATGGCCCTACGGGGCGATTTTGACGGTGCGAAAGCGGAGTTCGGCAAGTTAGGTGGTGATGCGGCCGCGTCGTTCCAGAAAGCGTTCAGCGATGCCATGAGCAAGAAGTCGCCCGACGCACCGACCGCGGCGCCGGCGGCGCCAGGGGAGGAGCCTACCCTACGCGCTGCTGGGGGCGACGGCACCACCCAGAAGGAGCGCGACGACGCGGCTAAGGCTGCCGAAGCGGCAGCCAAAAAGCGGCAGCAGGAGCGCGACAAGGCGGATAAGGATCGACTGGATGCCACGAAGCGCTGGGTAGCCGAGGAGGGTGAGTTGCTGAAGGGCCGCGACGCGTTGCTCGACCAACTCGACCGCCAAAGCATGACCGACCAGGAAGCTCGGCGCCAGGCGCAGCGCGACAAACTCTTTGCCGATGCTGACGCCCGCGTGGCTAAGCTCACTGGCACCGAACTGGACTACACCGAGCAGGTGAAAGGTATCGTCGAGGCCCGCAACCTGGCCCTGCGCGAGCTGGCCGATAAGTTCGAGGAAGAGGATGAGAAGAAACGGCAGGATGCCCTGGCAGAGCAGCTGGCGATGAATGCGGCAGAAGAAGAAGTGAAGATGGCAGAAGAAGAAGTGAAGCTGGCCAACGGGGTGCTTAACGAGCAAACCTTTCAGGATGCCATTTACGCGGTGAAGAAAGCCGCGGCTGAGCGTGAGCTGGCGTTGCTGCAGGAGAAAGGTGGTGTGGAGTCGGCCGAGTATGCTAAGGCCAGTGCCGCCAAACTGAAGGAGGAGGCCGCCTATATCACCAAGAAGAAGGCCCTCGACAACGAACTGGTCAAGTTTGAGATGCTAGTAGGCGCTGCCAAGAAGCTGCTCACTACCGAGGAAGTAGCCTTCCTGGGTGAAGCATTCGGTAAGAAGAGTGGTATCTACAAAGCGGCCATTGCGGCGCAGAAGGCGGTGGCCATTGCCGAAATCGGTATCGGGCTGAGCAAGCAGTTTGCGGCCAACGCCGAGGCCGGCGCCAAGATTTCGGCGCTGTTCCCACCGGCGTCCATTGGGTTGGGTACCGCCTACACGATTGGGGCAAACGTGGCCTCGACCGTTAGCGCAGGCGTGGCCACGGCCAAGGTGCTGGGCTTCCGCACCGGTGGCGCCACCGGTGCTGCTGGTATGGGCAAAGAAGTTGGGCTGCAGGTAGGCAGCAACGGCAAGCTAGTCGACTCCGATGGTTTCGCCGTGGCCGGCGTCGTGCACGAGAACGAGTACGTCATTCCAGCCTGGCTGCGGCAGGATCCGCAAGTGATCCAGATGGAGCAGTACCTGGAGGCCCGCCGGATGCGCGGCTATCTGGGTGGCGGTGCTACCTCCGGCGACGTGGTGCCGGCAGCGCCGGGCGCCGTAGTAGGAGGGGAGAGCCAACTCGTGCAGCTGCTCACTGAGTTGGTGACGGTGCAGCGCCAGCAGAATGATCGGATGGATACCTGGGCGCGTGATTTGAAGGTGATCCAGAGCCTATACGAGTTCGACCAGGAGTATGGTACCTATAAGAAGGTGAATAATGAAAGCGGTATCCGTTGATCAATCATTTAAGTTACTAACATGCAAATAGAGCAACTCCCCAATCGACGCATCACGGTCAAGTATGATGGGTTCACTGCTACGTGGGTTCAACCACGTGATCAAAGTTTACTGCCGAGCAGTATCGGGCAAATGATTAGAGATTCAGCAAAAGGCGACTGTTTCGCCATAGCAGAACGGATGTACCTCCGCTGGCATCATAAACTTAGGGTGTATTGAGTGTTCAGAAAAGAGTTCTTGCTATAGCCTATTGAATAGGCTATAGCGCACATGCAACCTATCCGTTGCGTTAGGACTCTCAGTGCTATAATCCTTACCATCGTGTAATTATGAAGAACACACTCCTATTTTCCCTGTTACTGGCGACGCTAGGCGCTTGTCAAAAAGAAGAGGAAGAGATGGTGCCGAGCACCGCCTACCCTCAAACGTGGCAACTGGTTAAATCCACCTCTAGTTGGACGAATACGGTTCAAACAGGCGCGGCCCTGCCCTGGCAGGAGACGTATGTGTTCCAGGCCGATAGTACCTTCATCAAAACGCGCCAACAAGAGGGGAAACGTGCGGTTGCCCACGGTACGTTCTCCGTGCGCACCTCCGCGAGTGGACCGTACACTATCCTCACGTACAACGCAGCCAACGATCTCATGGGCACTTGTACCCCAACCGAGTTCAAGGAATACCTTGTCTTCAAACCAAACGATGTACTGGTCAATACGTGGGAGGCCTGTGATGGTCCCCGCCTCGAGTATCAGCAAGTCGCGCAGCAAGACCGATAGGAGCGCGCCTAGTTGCATCATGCTATGATGTGTTGCCAAGAACGTCGCGCCCATGAGCGTTCGAAATAGAGTTCTTTTCTGAACGGTTTGCCGAGTAGCGTAGAAGCCCCAAGAGCGCAGGTTCTTGGGGCTTCTTTATGATAGCTATTCTGAACGCTAGTGTATGTCTACGACATTGATGTCGGAGACATACTGAATTTTGATGCGAAATATTCTGTAGGCAAACCCCTCCATTATTCGGTCGAATTTTGGAGGAGTTTTCCGACCCCTCTCACGCCCCCGAAAACGCGGTTTTTCGGGGGCATTTTTTATACCGATTATTGGAGGGGGTTCTCGTAGCTTTACAAGCTACTTACTTATATAACCAACCTTAAATTTTAACCATGTTAGTGTACAAGATATTGATGCCTGGCACATCTCTAATAGGGGAAAGCGACACAAGTATTTCCCGTTTGCTGCAATCATTAGAGACTACTTTCTTAGAGGCAAATGTTGCCATGAATCTTTTTAAAAAGCATCAAGAGACGTATTCTACTGGTGCTTATACTATTGAGCAATCAGATAAATTTTGGCAAAGGTTAGAGGAGGTTTATCCGTCATTTCAAAGGCTGGGACAAGAGAAAGGATTAGGGGGAGATAAAATTGACTTAAATGTCCGCGAGTATGTTCAGCAAGAACAATGGGATCATGGGATAGCACCCAGACAATTTATAAGTAGTGAAATACGTATTTACGCAAATGCCTTTTTGTTCGCGTTTGATTCTTTTTATAAAGCCCTAAAAATTTTACTGGAGTGTTCGGCTCGTAAGAATGAATTAGCGAAGCCTGTAGCTGCATTAGAAACAGCCTTTCCGGATATAGTGGCTATTAGGAATTCTGCGCATCACATGGAGGATAGGGTACGAGGTTTACATGGAATACATACTAAAAAGAGCATTCCATTGGTAGAGACACTATTAGATGATAATCTTATCAGTGTTAAAGGTGTAACAGTGGCAGCAGTAATTGGAACGAAGTACGGTAACACACTTACAGATGGGCGGCTTGCAATGATAGATGTATCTGAAGCAAGTATGCAGAAGTTACAGTCTATTTATCAAGAAGTCATTAATTGCTTTGAGTGGAGTGGTACTGCGTACATAGTTCCTAGAATTTGATGAACATTATGAACGCAGCCATATACGCCCGTGTGAGCACCCGCGACAAAGGCCAGGATACCGAGAACCAGCTGCGTGAGCTACGGGGCTTCGCAGAGCGGCTGGGCTACTCCGTCTATAAAGAGTACACCGATCAGGAGTCAGGCGCCAAAGCCGACCGACCGGCCTTTAAGCAACTCTTTCAGGATGCCCACCAGCGCAGATTCGATGTGGTGCTGTTCTGGGCTTTGGATCGCTTCAGTAGGGAAGGGGTAGCCGAGACGCTGGGCTACTTACAAAACCTATCTGTTTCGGGCGTGCAGTTCAAGAGCTTCACCGAGCAGTACCTCGATAGCACTGGCATTTTCAAGGATGCCATCATTAGCATCTTGGCTACCATTGCTAAGCAGGAGCGGGTGCGCCTGAGCGAGCGGACCAAGGCAGGGCTGGCGAAGACGGTGGCGAAGGGCACTGTACTTGGGGCGCCAACGAAAAGCACGGATGTTATTGAACAGGTGCGGGCGTTAAAGGCTACCGGTATATCGAATCAAGCTATTGCCAAGGCCATGCAGATTTCCCCTAGTACAGTAGCAAAATACACTTCGAAGTAACTATTCATTCGCACAAGGTCCTAACTATGCTTGACCGGTTTGTTCTCCTAGTAATAACCATTGCTTCAATGCTTTTTAATAATTCCTTGGTCGCGCAAGGAGTAATTAAAAAAGACTTGAGAAAGGATTTTGGGGCCCGAGGAGATGGAAAGACAAATGATCAGGTCGCTTTTGAAAAAGCAGCCCATTTTTTCAATACTCTTTACAAAGACCCAAAACAGGCAGCCACTAAATCGGTGCTGTATATCCCGAAAGGAATCTACATAGTAGGTAAGCAGGATTCTATTAACACCTGTACTTCTTGCTTTGACGACGCGAACGGTAAGAGCCAGAATATCTTCTACTTGAATGGTATTGACCTGCTTAATTTCAAGAAGTGCCGTAACCTGACAATTATAGGGCAAGACAGCGCGACAACGGAAATACGTTACGCCGCGGGCTTAAAATATGGCTCTTTTGATCCAAAGACGGGTAAGCCGTACAAAACGCCTCCGGGGTACTTCACGGACTATACTTACGCAGCTAAGGGTGGTACGTGCATAACACTGCAGGAATGCGAGAACGTAACGGTCGCCAATCTCACGGTGAATGGCAATAGCAAGAATCTAATCGTAGGTGGCGCTTGGGGAGATACGGGCATCCAGTTGGCTTTCGATGGCCTCTTTGTCAGTAATTCCAAGAATATCAACGTCAGTAACGTATCCATGCACCATCTGGGCAGAGACGGCATGCAAGTGTTAAATCACCTGTCTAAAACGATAGAAAGTGCTGACATAGAAAACATCGTAGTTAAAAACTCCTCTTTTAACTACAATGGTCGGCAAGGCTTGTCTCTAACGGGCGTAAATGGTTTTAAGGCTTACAATTCTAGTTTCAATCAAACGGGTCGTGTACGGAACGCATCAACGGGCAGGTACTTATATTCTAATCCTGGTGCCGGAGTCGATCTGGAGCCGCAAGATGGCTTCGTGCTGAACGTAGAGTTCGTGAATTGCCAGATGATTAATAACAGCGGCCAAGGCATGGTATCCGATAAGCCGGAGGGCAATCATCCCAATACCACCAAAAATATCCGTGTTACAGGCTCTACGCTGTGGGGAGTAACTAATTGCAGTGCCTGGATCACGCAGCCGGGCTTCTCGTTTAAATCCTGTAAAATTTATGGCTCCTTTTTCCATGGCTGCGATGCGGCCAGGGAAGAGGATGCTACCACGTTTGAGCAGTGCGTATTTGAGGACAAGGCCTACGGCAACCGTCTAGTGGCTGACACAGTGCATATATTGTCGGTAGAGCACATGCGTAAAATGAGATTTACCGCTTGTCGCTTTATCAGTCATCGCACTCCTTTTCTGCGCATCGTGCCGATCTCACAGGAAATGAAAGACTTGCCCGTCTTTCGGGAGTGTGAGTTCGTGTACGACAACTCACAACAGCCCACAACAGACGCTAGTATCTTAGCAGGAGGCGTCTTTAGAGGAAATACGCTGTTCAAAGATGCTGCGAAACACAAAGGAAACGCGAGGAAATTATTCTACTGGGGAGATAGTATCCGTGTAACTACAACAACCCTGGACGCGTCAGCCACGATGCAACTTCAGGCGCAAAACACGAGCTACATCGCACAGGGGAATTTTACGATGGGTAAAGCAACGAGTGTTACCGTTGGCAACGCAAACCAGCTGACTTTTGCTTCGCCTACGCGCAGTAAAGCGGAATTGCATATTGGTCCGACCGCCCGGATGGTAGTAAAGTCAGGCGGTGCCCTGGAAATTCTGCCAGGGATGAACGTAGTAATAGAAGGTAATTTAATGGTAGAGGATGGGGCGTATGTGTACATTGATCCCCAAGCAGTCGTAAAGACGATTGGAACGGGAACAGTGCGTATTTCACCGAAAGCTACAAAGACAAAGCATCCTGATTTCATTGAAAAATGACGTTCATAATAGGCTTTCAAACTAGCTTATTAAGGGTCTGGAAGACTGTAAACTGCCCCATGATTTGCCCCATTCTTCTTAAAAAGTACCTTTTAAGGCCGTAAATGCAGTATTATAGAGTCCGGGTGGGGCGCCTTTTTTTTGACCCTGCTACAAGGGGATTATATAAAAACGCCTCATACGTTTCGTATGAGGCGTTTTCGTTTGCGGCGAGTAGCAGCGTAAAACAACTTATAACACGGTTACGCCACCCATTACGCCACCCTTTTTGGGGTGTTTACGCCACCCAGTGGGACTCCATCAGGCCACCCGGTGGGCAGTCTTGCGGTAGGCTTGTACCAGCTCCTGCTCGTCGATGCCCAGGTAGCGGTTGAAGCTCTTCTCGGTGGTGTGGCCGGTGGCCAGCATCACCTGCGCCTTGGGAATGCTCTGGTAGATATTCAGGGTAGCGAAGGTCTTGCGGCCTAGGCGCATGGAGAGCGGGATGCGCATGGGCCTGCCAGGTGCTGCACGTGGGGCAGATAGTCGTAGATCTCGCGCACGTAGGGTAGGCAGGTGGCCAGACCCAGCGGGGCGTACTGCTCGATGAGGGCTACAGGTCGGAACACGTCGTCGTCGAAGTAGGGGATGACGCAGAGCACGCCGGTCTTGTTGGCGTGGATGCGGACCACTTCGCCGGCCAGGTGCTCGGGGGTCAGGCGGTTGGCGTCGCCCAGGCCCAGGTAGCAGCAGAGCAGCACCTTGTCGCGCACGTGCTGCAGGCGCTGGTGGTGCTCGTCGAGGGTGACGATGGGGCGGCCGCCGGGCAGCTCGCGCTCGGCCTGCTCAAAGTGCTTGGCCACGTAGGCGCGCACCTGGAGCGTCGAGAGGTCCACGGCGGCCAGGCGCAGCAGCTCGTTCTCGGTGAGGGCATCCACGCCGCGGTAGCGCTCGGGCGCCTCGAAGGCCTGGTAGCGGCGGTTGACGGGAATGTACTGCCGCTCGCTCCAGTGCAGAAAGGCCTTCAGGCGCTTCACGTGCGCGCTCAGAGTTTGATACTGTGCCCGCGCGTGGTGAGCACGTAGCGCTGAAATTTGGCGTAGAACTCGTGGTTCATGCCCGCGAAGGTGAGCGGGTAGCGCGCCTGCTCGCTGAACTCTTCCAGCTCGCGGCGCGTGCGCAGCAGGGCGCTGATGGTCTTCTTTTCCAACGGCTTGCCACTGCGCAGCGAGACTTTGCTCTGCTGGTGCTCGATCCACTGCTGCATGGTGGTGAGCAGATCAGGGGCCGGTGGGTCGAGTAGGGGGAGGCCGGGGGCGTCGGGCTGCTTGTCCGTGTCGCCGGCCAGCAGCAGGTAGCGCCGGCGAATCTCGGCTTCCATTTGCGGAGCGGTGAGGCGCTGGCCGCGCACGGCCGCGTCGCGGTGAGCGTTGTGGGCGGCCTCGGTCCAGTGCTGGAGCACCAGGTTGCGCTGCTCGGCGTAGGCGCCGGGCTTATCGCGCACCAACGAGGTTTTGGGGTTCCAGTGCTCGGGCTGGTACCGCTCGCCCGAGGATAGGCGCAGGCGCTTGCCTTCCCAATAAAAGGTAAGCTGAATAGGAGCGAGGCCCTTTTTGTTGAGTTTATCCTTTCGTAACTCGCGGGTAACTTCCATGGGGGCAAGTATAAGCAGAAGCGGCCTCTACTTATAAAACACGAGCCTTCCTATAGCAGTGGGCAACAGATTGTGCGCAATTCTGCACATACAAAAAGAAGCATATGTTACCTTCGTACGCCTCGTTGTGTATGCTCCCCCTACTATGTCTGATTTATCTGCGTCGGCTCTGCCAAACGATAGTGTTCACCTAGAAGGCTTATCACGTGTGCTGATGGAAACAGCACAAACCGGTGTTATGCTGCTGCGCCCCTGCTACGCTGCAGATAGCGAAACCATTGTTGACTTTGCATATGTAGCACTCAATTCGTTGGCACGACAGCAGTTACGCCTACCTGAGCACCCGCGTGAGTCATTGCTGACGCTTTTTCCTGCGACTAAAGAGGAGGGCGTGTTTAAGTTCTACTGCGAGGCCTTTCTCTCGGGCGAGGTCACGCGTTGGCAACATATATACCAGCACGACGGGCTGGATGGCTATTTCATGCTCGTTGCACAGCGCTACGAGCAGGTGTTGGTCGTCAACTTTACCGATAACAATGACCGGCCCCGCACGGCCGTAGAAGATGCCCTGCGTGAAAGTCAGATTCGGGAAAAGGCCGCCCGTGCCGAGGCAGAGCGTCAACGCGGCGAGCTGGAGCGCGTGTTTGAACAAGCCCCAATAGCCATTGCCGTGTACCGGGGACCGAATTATATCATTGAGCTGGCCAATTCTACGGTGGCCCGGCTCTGGGGGCGCACTCAGGACCAGCTCCTCGGCAAGGGCTTATTTGAAGCCTTGCCGGAGGTAGCCGGTATGGGCTATGAAGAGCTACTCGACGGCGTGATGGCGACCGGTGTGCCCCACGTGGCCCGCGCCATGGAAGCGCAGCACGATCGGAACGGTCAACGGGAGACCGTGTACTGGGACTTTGTGTACGTACCCATGTACGCCGCCGATGGTAGCATCAATGGGGCGATGGTGGTAGCCAATGAAGTGACGCAGCAGGTGCGCGCGCGTCAGCAGGTCGAACAGCTCAACTACGAGTTAGAAGCCCGCGTGGGGGAGCGCACGCGTCAGCTGACGGAGCAACAGGCGCTCCTAAGCCAGATTCTGAGCAATGTGCCGGCCTACATCGCGACCCTCACGGGCCCGGAGCACCGCTTCACGTTCTTCAACGAGCTATTCCACCAGCTTTCCGCCGGCCGCGTCGAGCTGAATTTGCGTGTGGAAGAGGTGTTGCCCGAAGCAGTAAAGCAGGGGTTTATCAGCATACTGGATCAAGTATACGCTACTGGTATGCCCTACATTGGGCAGGAAGTGCCCATCTATCTCTATAACGCAGCTACTGGGCAGCAAGAGTTGCAGTATCTGAACTTCGTCTACGAACCGCTCACGGACAAGCAGGGGAGTACGGTAAGCATCTTGGTATTTGCCGTGGATGTGACGGAGCAAATGCTCGCGCGCCAGCAAACGGAAGCAGCGCAGGAACGGGTACAGCAACTCAACGAAGAGCTAGCAGCCATCAACGAGGAACTGCAGGCCACGAATGAAGAACTGCTCGGGTCGAATACGCAACTGCAGCACATCAACACGGATCTGGACACGTTTGTCTACGCGGCCTCGCACGATTTGAAATCGCCCATTGCCAACATTGAGGGGCTAATCGACGCTCTGCGGGAGTATTTGCCCACCGAAGCGCAGGAGCCCATGGTGCCGCGTCTGGTCGGCATGATAGACAATTCCATCGCGCGCTTCCAAAAGACCGTAGAGCACCTAACGGAGGTGTCGCGGCTGCAAGCTACTCGGCAGCTACAGCCGCCGGAGACGCTGCACCTGGCTAGTATTCTGGAAGAGGTTCGTCTGGACTTGCTGCCGCTACTGGAAAGCAGCCACGCCGACCTTCACATTGCGGTAGAAGACTGCCCCAGCATTCATTTCCCGGTGAAGAGTATGCGCAGTGTGTTCTTCAACCTGCTGAGCAATGCCGTGAAGTACCGTGCTCCCGACCGCGAGCTACGCGTGCAGGTGCGCGCCCAGTGCCTGCCGACGCGCCTGGTAGTCGAAGTGCAAGACAATGGGTTGGGCCTAAGCGAAGCGCAGCAAGCCCAGTTGTTTACCATGTTCAGGCGCCTGCACACGCACGTGGAGGGCTCGGGCGTAGGCCTTTATTTAATTAAGCGAACAGTCGAAAACGCAGGCGGTACCATCACGGTGCACAGCCAGCTCGGCGTTGGCTCAACCTTTACGGTGACGTTGCCGCGCCGCGCGTAACGTTGCCACTCTGTACCCATGGAAAAACTTCCGCATATTCTGCTCGTTGATGACGACGATACCACCAATTTCATCCACGAGACGCTGCTCACCAAGTTGCAGGTAAGCCACGATATCCGCGTGGCCACGAGCGGGGAGCAGGCACTTGAGCTTCTTACCCAGCAGCCGCCTTACGTACCCACCTTGCTACTGCTCGACTTGGCAATGCCGGGGATGGGGGGCATTGCGTTTTTGGAAGCCTACCAGCGTCTGCCGCAAGCGCAGCAGAACGCCACCAAAGTTATCGTGCTCACCACGTCGATGGATTCGCGCGATTTAGAGCGCATCGATGAGTTACCGATTGCCGGACTCGCTAGCAAACCCCTTAACCGCGAGAAGATTGATACGTTGCTGCGGCTTCATTTTCAGCGGCAGCTGCCAGCGGAGTAGCTAGGGTTTAGCAGCAGGTGTGCGCAGGTCAAATAAAGAAGCGGGACCCCTTGCCTTACCAATAAAAAGTGAGTTGGTAAAATGAAGTGACCTCTTCCTGTACGCTTCCCCAAACCGAGCGCCAGTTGTGAGTAGAGAAAGATGTAACTTTCCCTACCTGACGACTGAGAAATGAAAAAAGGACGATTCAGCGAGGCCCAGATTGTGGCCATTCTTCAACAGCAAGCCAGTGGGCAGACGGTGGCCCAGATTGCGCGCGAGCATGGCTTGAGCGAGGCCACGTTTTATGCCTAGAAAAGCAAATACGCCGGGGCCAGCGTCGCCGAGCTCACCCGGCTCAAGCACCTGGAAGAGGAGAATCGTAAGCTCAAGCAGATGTTCGCCGACCTAAGCCTAGAGAATCAGGCCATTAAGAAGATCCTGCGAAAAAAGTAAGTAGCCCTGCGGCGCGGCGCCAGGCAGCGCAGGGCTTAGTAAGGAAGGGCTGGAGCCAGCGCCGGGCGTGTGCCCTGGTGGGGCTGGCGCACGGCAGCTATCATCCCGTGGCGCAGGGGCGAAACGATGCGCCCGTGCAGCAGGCCCTGCGGGCGTTAAGTGGGCGGCATCCGGGCTGGGGGTTCTGGAAACTGCACCACCGCTTGCGCAAAAATGGACTGCTAATCAACCATAAACGCACGTTACGCATCTATCGGGCCCTGGCCCTTAACCTGCCTCGGCGCCTGAAAAATCGCGTGCCCGCCCGCGTCAAGCAGCCCCTAGTGGTGCCCGAGGCCGCCAACGAGTGCTGGTCACTCGACTTTACGAGCGACGTGTTGACCGACGGCCGCCGGTTCCGCACGCTCAACGTGCTCGACGACTACAACCGCGAACTGCTGGGCGTGGAAATCGACTTCTCTTTGCCTGCTAGTCGCGTCGTGCAGGTACTCACGCGCTTAGTCGAGTGCTATGGTCGCCCCCTGCAGCTGCGCACCGACAACGGCCCTGAATTTATCAGCGCCAAGCTGAGTGAGTGGTGTGAGCAGCAGGGCATTTCCCTGCACTGGATTCAGCCCGGTAAGCCGACGCAGAATGCCTACATCGAACGCTTCAACGGCTCGTTCCGCCGCGAACTGCTCGACGCCCACCTGTTCCGCTCGCTGGCCCACGTGCGCCAGCTGGTGGACGAGTGGCGGCACGACTATAACACCCAACGGCCCCACCAGGCCTTGAATTTTATGACCCCACTCGAATTTAAACAAGCCGCTTAACCTCTGCCTACCACTGGCTTATCGAAGAGGGAAGCGTACAATTAGTTTTAATTAGAATTATTTATGCCCGCCGCGCAGCAACCTCAGCATCGGCGGCTTCTTATTACTTATTCGCTGGCACAGATTGCTTCTCCTTCTTACTTACCAAGAGGCTAAGGAGTATGAGCAAGCCCGCTAGCGTTTGTAGAAAATGCTGCGAGAGGAAATCAAAGGTTTTGAGCCCAGTATCAAACCAACTGGCTTGAGTGCCATAGGAGATAATATTTATTAATACTAAGCCATACAGTACCAAGAATAAGGTTTTGGCTGGCCGCAGCCCTTTCCGTATGTAGTAGTATATCAATAGCAGGAAAGGTGTAATAAGGTATAGCTGGAGGTAATCCTTTGTTTGTAGGTCACTGGCGAAATAGCCTGTATGACGTAAGAAACCCATGAGTACACTAAGTCCAAAAGTGAGGAAAAGCGCATTGGATGCCCAGATATCGTATTTACGTGATTGAGTAGCTTCCATAACTGTAAAGGTTAATTCGACTGGTTATGCTTGCCCCACGGCAACCCCAGCACCGTAGGAGGCAGCGCGGTAGGCTTTGAATAGGAACCAGAGCGTACCAAGATTTAGGGCTAGGAAAGAAAGTATGCGCATAATAGTGAAAGGGCTGCTATGAAGCAGATTAGGCAATCCATACAGGCAAAAAATACTCATGCCCGCTGCATTTAATAGCACCAGTACCTTCGCCCACATTTTGCCTGCCCGAAGCTTTATTCCTACTACGATTAGAAAACCCAGAAAAAGAGCCAGCGCAATGATGACGAATAGGGGAGCTGGGATTTTGCCTACTGGATTGAGGAATAGATAGATTACAGGAATCATGTATAAGGTTAAGCTAACCAGATACAAGTAAGAGGCTATTGCGTTGTTGCGGCGAACAGTTGCGTTCATAGTTCTCTAATTCAGTCGATTATGCCCGCCGCGCAGCAACTCCCGTATCGGGGGATTCTTAAGGCTACACGTTAGCGTGTATACTCGCCTCCAGTAACTAAGCGAAAAGGGCCAGTGGACGACGAGCGAATTTCTTCCTGTTCTATTTGCAGGGTATTGCTTGTTAGCTTCACGATAGTGAAAGGCCAGAAGCGGTAGCTGCTTGTTAGCGGAAGATCAATCGTAAGCGTCTGATCCTGGCGAGTATAATGTGCCGTGTAGGGTGTAGCTTCAATGGAAGTAGTAGAGAAGCGTAGTAAACCGAAAAGGCTTTTTGATAGAGTGAGACTGTCCTTCGTCAGCGTCAGCGTTTCGTCAGCTACGGCAGGAGGAATAGTTGATTCGTTGGTAAGGGTGCCATTCGTATTATAAGTGCGGGAGTAAGCCCGTTGCAGCTTCCAGGTGCCTTCTAGGGTAGGCTCGGGCTCTGGGTTGTCTTTGGAGCAGGCGGTGGTGAGCAGCACGAGGCTCAGCAGTAGCAGGGAGAGAATGCGCAACATAGTAATAAGATTAAGTGAGTAAATTAATTCGGTCGGTTATGCCCACCGCGCAGCAACACCAGCATCGGCGGCTTCTTGGGGCTACGCGTTAGCGCGTGTATATACCCCCGGTGGCAAAGCGTGTAGGCCCTCCAACATAAGATGTAACTATTGGTGAGGACTGTTCTATCTCTAGGCTATTGCCATCTAGCTCTAGAATGGTGAAGTAGATGTTGCTCGTTGATAAATCAATAGTAAGCGTTTGGTCTTGCCGAGTATATGGTGCCGTGTAGGATATAGTTTTGAGAGGATTGGCCCATGCTCTTTCTTGGCCGAACAGGCTTCTGGAAAATCCGATACTGTCACGCTTCAGCGTGAGCGTTTCGTCGGTAAAGGTGGGCGGAATGTCGAAATCTTTGGCAATTGTGCCATCCGCATTATAGTAACGATAGTAAGCCCGTTGCAGCTTCCAAGTGCCTTCGAGGGTAGGCTCGGGTTGTGGGTCATCCTTGGAGCAGGCGGTGGTGAGCAGTACGAGGCTCAGGAGTAGGAGGGAGAGAATGCGCAGCATAGAGATAAGGTTGAGTAAGTGATGCAGGCTGGTTTTTGACTCTGTGACGTGTGCTTATTGTATACGCGCGTAACGCTCCGTCGAAATTGAATAAGTAACGCCTTTAGGGTTATATATATAGGGCGAAAACATCTCCTTTCTTCTATAGCGGATTTTCAGAGAGGTAGCAGTCAGCTCTACCACCGTAATGCGGGTATAGAATTCTATGGTAGGCGTAGCTACGAGCAAACTATCCTGCTGTGTAAATTGAAAGGGGCTCCTGCCATATATAGGCCAGCCCGTTTTGTAGAAGAATTGAAGCGTGTTGCCCTTAACAGCCAGATATCAAGTAGTGAGCGTATCCTTATCCTGTATGTTGTGTAATTCAATAGGGTAAGCTAGCGTGCCAATGCTGTCATACATAGCGTAGGTCTGGCTTCTTAATAGCTACCGGCCTTGCAGCGTGGGTGCGGGTTCGGGGTCTTCTTCTTTGTTCTTGGAATCGGAGCAAGCGGTAGTGAATAGCACAAGGCTAAGCAGTAGGGCAGAGAGAAGACGTAGCATAGGAATAAGATCAAGCAGATGAGTAGATTAATTTGGTCGATTATGCCCGCCGCGCAGAAGCACTAGCATCGGCTGCTTCTTGGGCAAATAGTTAGTAGTGGGATGGTCCAGTAAAAACGGACAGTGCGCTAAGATAGGCTGATTTGAAAGTCGCGTTCGAATTGATGGGGCGAGC
>NZ_JAGETX010000049.1:0-3349 GCF_017589435.1 Hymenobacter defluvii | reverse complement strand
CGGTAGAGCGAGCGGAAGTACTCGAAAAGCAACTACGCACAGCAGAGGGCCTAAAACAAGGCAATTTTGAGGCGAAAGAACAGGCTGAACAGGCTACTCAACAGGCCCGCAGCCAGTATGTGAGGCTGGCCATGCACGTGGTGCAAGAGAAAACTATTCCGGTGGCCACGATTGAGCAGGTTGAGCGATGGCGCACAGCTGAAGTTGAGAAAGCTCAAGCCAGTGCGAAACAGCTTTTAAGCAACTACCAGGGCCAGGCACATTTTACCACCAGCTGGCAAGCGCAGGGTTATCGGTACGAACAGGAGAAAGAAATTGTCCATACAAGCAGTGGATTCCGGCTGCAAGCGGCCGAGCTGCATCCACAGGGTATTGGTGCTGGTACTTTGGGAGAAGTAATCAGGAGAGAGGAGGAACGCCATTGCGAGCGCCAAGCGCAAGCGCAGCAGGCTTACCAGGCTAGGCAACTCACCGAATTGGAGAACTACCGTCAGGTGTGGGACAAGGTGGGCACCGATACCAAAGCCTTTGCACGGCTGGTTATACCGGTGGAGAAGTTGTCCCAAGTAAAAGAGGCTTTCAGCAAGGTGGGTTGTGGTGTGAATGCAGACAAGCAAACCGGAGGGCTAAACGTGCACTACTCGGGAGTTCACACCGCGAAAGCTGTGACTGGTCTACTGAAACGGGCGAAGGAGTTAGGGTATGAAGTGTATGAGCAACCCACCGACCGCCAATTGCGTGAGAAAGGAGTAGTGCGCAGTGAGCAGCTGCGTGAGCAGGAGCGAACTCAATCACGCGAGCATAAAAGGACCAATCGTGGTATCGGTAGATAGTATCTAACTGGCTCTAACGGCGCAGTTAAGAAGAGTAAGAATATAAGACATATTAAAATATTGATAATCAATATTTTAATTCATAAACACCGGAAACACCATTTCCGGGATACCGGAAACAAGCTATTTCCGGTGTTTTTCCTCTTGAAGGAATTAGATTATCATTTTATAGGAAATTGTATTTCCGGTAATAGGAAATATATTTGCCTCATAAGAGGAAACACCATTTCAGGTATGGCACACGAAAAACAAGTAGTAGATTACTCTACTGGTGAGGTTGGGACAGTGAATGACAACTTTGTTCAGCTCTATGTAGATAAGCTAGACCTGATAATTGAAATGACAGGTGAAAACCCAACAGCAGTGAAGGTTTTTACTTGGATTATAAAGCACATGGATAGGCGCAATGCTTTAGTAGTAAGCCAGACAGCATTAGCAGAAGCATTTGGTGTGAGTGACCGAATGATTAGATATTCAATAGCCTACTTAAAAGAGAAAAAAGCACTGACAGTATTGAAATCGGGTAATACCAATATCTATGCTGTAAACGCTCAAATAGCTTGGAAGTCAGACGCTAATGGAAAGAGATATGCTCTGTTTGACGCAGCCGTTTACATATCAGAAGCTGAACAAGACAAACCTTTATTCAGCACTCAACTAGTAGGTCACGCTCAATCCCGAGAAAGAGGCCAGAAGCAGATAAAGAAGAAATCAGCCTGAACGGGCTATTTTATTGGCCTCAGCTTGTGCTAACAAGAGTTTGGCTTGTGCACGTAATTTATCGGGCTCTAACTCTACCACCTTTGATTTATGCTCAAAAGAAGCCATAAACCACTGACTGGCGAGCCAGCATATCAAACCACACAAGCATAATAGAAAGGCTAAAACAGGGCTAGATCCCAATGGGGTCAATAATCCAGAAGCAATTGGTAGAGCACCAACTACTTTAAATACTTTCTTTAGTGTTAGAATTTGCTCTTTCATCATTATGTCCCTTTTGCTCAGTTGCTAGTTTTGAGTTATGTGCCCGTATCACGGGTGACTTCCTTTTTTGTCCCGGTGGGTAAGAATAATTAGGTCCGCAAGGAGGCTTTTTGGTGTTTTTTAAAAAAGGACAAGAAATCGGCGAAGCTTAAACCGCGTTTTTCAGCCTTTATAGGGCGTTTTTTGGCACTGGGCATACTTGATTCTATGTTGGGGACACTCACTCCACATTCAGGGTTATCTCCCTGACCAATACAATCCGATCAGAAGTGTTAGCCATCTATCTGTTCCTGGCGTTGCTCCGCAAAGGAATTCGCAGCGACCCCAGCCAGAAAATGGCTTACCACTAAATAGGCTCAAGGCATAGCAAAAGGGTAGGACGCGAATCGACATGCCTCTAATTGCCATAAGCAATTGCCTATCGAGTGCTTCCCGTACAGAAGGAAAGCCAAGCGTTTTGTTGCTAATAGTGTGCTTCATTTGCCCAGAGAATTATTCCCTCCACAAAAGCACAAATGAGTTTTTTGTGACAAACTCACTAATACTAAATAGTACCAACAATTAGTATTTTTCCGTTAGAAGCAATATTAGTCCTGCAATCCATATATTTGTCTTACTGAGTGAAGCATCAACGGCTCTGCTGAGGAGCAACCGGAAGAATAGCTCAGTGCCCTAGACGCGCAAACCCAGATGCTACACCTCATCTGGCTAGCACGACACCCACCCGATCAGGTTGCAGATTCGCTCTCTCTGATCGGGTGGTTTTTTATTGCCCGTCCCGGGCATAGGTTTTCTGGGCATAGGCCCTTCCGCGCTGTTTAGGGCAGTAGGGAAAAGACACTGTGCGCGGAAGGGCCTATGCCCAGAAAACCTATGCCCGGGACGGGCAATCAGGCATAGAAATTATCTGGCCTTTCGCTACCTTGTGGGAGTCGTCCAGAGGCATTGTTCAAATGCCATAACACACTATGGCAAATCCTGGGTAGGGCTTGCTTCGCCGCCCTACCCAGGATTTGCCGTGTGCCCTCCGGGGGTGCCCTTTTTTCCTAACTGCCCCAATCGTTGCCGATGTCTACCGCCATTATTCGTGTTGCCAAGATCAAGACGCAGAGCGCTGCGTTGAGCAAGACCCGCCACAATTACCGGGAAATGAATACGCCCAACGCCGATCCTGAGCGTACCGCAACGTTGAACCAGGAGTTGGTCAACTCGGAGCAAAAAGACTACTGGAGCTTAGCCGAGCAACGGATTGGAGAAGTAGTTACGCGCAAGGTGCGGGCTGACCAAGTGCGAGCCATGGAAGTGCTCCTGACTGCTAGCCCGGAAGCATTCAAACGAGACAAGGAGGGTCAAGCGGCCGACATGCGAGGAAGTAAATGGGTGGAAAGCAATTTGAACTTTTTAAAGGAGAAGTTCGGAGAAAAGAACCTTGTTAGCTTCACCCTGCACCAGGACGAGAAGACCCCTCACATTCATGCGGTGGTGGTGCCTATCACGAAGGATAGCCGGCTGTCAGCAGACACGCTCTTTAA
>NZ_JAGETX010000048.1:0-3351 GCF_017589435.1 Hymenobacter defluvii | reverse complement strand
TTACCGCAGAGGGCAGTGCGCCGTTGATCGGCCCGCCCGTTTCCGTACTTCATCTACTCATTCCATGCAATACTACATTATCACAGGCGCTAGCCGCGGCTTAGGCAAAGCCCTTGCAGAGGCTGTGCTGTCCTACCCCGATACCAAAGTGCTAGGCGTGTCCCGCCACGCCACCATTGAGCACGACCGATACCAGCACCAGCCCCTGGACCTATCGGATATGGAAGCGCTGCAAAACAACATCACGAAGATATTCCCCGCTTGGTCAGACGCTGACAGCATCACGCTCATTAACAACGCTGGTGTGCTAGGTGAAATAGCCTACGTAGGCGAACAGACCAACGAGCACTACAACTTCGTATTCGATGTAAATCTAGTGGCCCCCGCTATGCTGATGAATACTTTCTTGAGCGCTTACTCTAGTTTGAATGTGCCGCGCACTGTTCTCAACATCAGCAGCGGCGCCGCTCAGCGCCCTGTGGATGGTTGGGGTGCCTATTGTGCCTCCAAAGCAGCATTAGAAATGCTGAGTCAGGTAGCGCAGAAAGAGCAAGACTTGCGTGGGTCTGGCATCCGCATCCGGGCGCTAGCGCCAGGGGTAGTAGATACGGGTATGCAAGAGCAAATTCGGGGAGCAGACGAGCAAAGTTTTAGTGAGGCAGAGCGGTTTAAGGCATTGCATCAAGATGATATGCTGGCTGCTTCGGATGAAGTGGCAAAGAGGATACTTAATTGGTTGAGTAATAGCCCAAGCGAAAAGGTAGTAGCACGAATTGATACTATATAACAAAGAAGGTCCCGCTAGTATTAGCGGGACCTTCTTTGTTAATCTACTTTGGCCTAATAACCTGTGTTCTGGGCTGTAAGCTTGTTACTCAGGTTTACCTCACGTTGAGGTAGGGGGAATAGATTTCGGAAAGTTTGTGTGTACGTAGGCAAAGCTTGCTGAACTGTATTGGTGCGGCGCAGATCAAACCAATAAATGCCTTCGTAAGCCAATTCAAGCCTTCTCTGCAATAGAATGTCTGCTACTAGGTCGTTGGCTGTGGTAGCCTGCGTATTAGCTAGCCCAGCACGTTTACGAATAACATTCAATTGGGTAGTAGCAGTTGCTAAGTCGCCTGTACGGGCAGCTGCTTCAGCTATGGTTAGTACTACTTCAGCATAGCGCACTGCATTGAATGGATCATCACGTGTTGCTGTGCGCGTATACTTTAAGGTAGTACCGGCTGGGCTGGTAGCGGCGTTAATAGCCAGTCGTTTGTCGCCGGCAGGGTGCGCGGATACTAAGCTTTGGCCAGGGTTAAACTCATTTCGCCCACCTGGAGAAGGATACCAATAAAAGGCGTAAAAGTTTTGATCAGTATTAGAGAAAGCAACTTGCCAAATAGCATCAGGCGCCGTTGTGCCAGTAAGAGCAGCTCCCGCAAAATCTGTGGGAACAGAAACCACCTGCTTCGCATACTTTAGCGCATCTTCATACTTACGCATCTGCAACTCGAAGCGGGCGCGTAGAGCTAGTGCCGCATTCCTGGTGATGCGCGTGCCTGAATTGCCTGTCAAGTTAGTAATAGCAAAATCTAAGTCAGCACGGATGGCAGCAGCCACGTCGGCTTCGGAAGCACGGGCAATAGGAGCAGTTTGTTCGCCTACAGCAGTAGTGGCAGTAAGGCGGAGCGGAACGCCTGCCCCCCCGTCGTAGCCATAGCCATTTTCGGAACCGCCCCAGGCGCTTAGCAGATTCATGTAATGATAGGCGCGCAACGCGCGTGCCTCCCCCTGGGTTGTGAGCTTGGGAAAAGCAGGATCAGTGATATTTTCACTCTGCTCCAGCAGATAATTAACACGATTAATACCATCATAGATGATATTCCACGTGTTGCTGATCTGCACGTTGTCTGGCAGCAATAAGTTCTGGCCAGCGTAGCCGTAGGTAGTATTATAGGTGCCAACGTGCGTGATGTTGCCAGCTATTAGCTCTACCATAGAAGAGTACCCTACCCCTTGATAATCGGTAGATTGCACTGCATCATAAGCACCCAGGAGACCAGCAGCAGCGTCTTCTTTGGTTGCATAGCCAGTGGAAGAGCTAACGGCGTTGCGAGGCTCTACATCGATAGCCTTATCGCAGGCTCCGACTGCTAAGCCCAAACTCAGCAGCAGGGCTGAGCGAGTAGCAAATTGATGAAAGGAAAATATGGACATGAATGAAATGAGCAAGAAGATTAGAAACCAAGCGTGATGCCCCCGGTGATGGTGCGAGCCTGCGGGTAAACGAAGAAGTCTGTTCCCAAAGACTGGTTGTTACCCGAGAAGGTGTTTACCTCTGGGTCGAGACCTGAATAGTTAGTGAATGTCACCAGATTCTGCGCCTGCGCGTAGATTCGTGCCGAGCGCATGTGAATGCGCGTAAGCAGCGTTGTTGGCAAGTTGTAACCTAGTGTTACAGTCTTGAAGCGGGCAAACGAGCCATCTTCCAAGAAGCGGTCCGAGGTACGGTTGTTCGCATTTGGGTCACCGTAAACGGCGCGTGGAATATCCGTATTAGTGTTTTCTGGAGTCCAGCGATTCAACACAGCTTTATCTTGCCCGTATGATGTGCTCATGCTTTGCGTATAGGACTTAACCGAATTGTAGATTTCATTGCCTACGTTGAACTGAAGTAGCACATTCAAATCAAAGCCTTTATAGCGAAGCGTGTTGCCAAAACCGCCGTAGTACTTTGGCTGAGCATTACCCATAATTTCTTGGTCGTCGGCAGTGATAACGCCATCCCCATTCAAGTCTTTGAACTTGATGTCACCAGGGCTAGTGCTAGCCGTTTGGTACGTGGCAGTAGCGCGACCTGTAGCTGCCCGCGCTGCTTCATTCAGCGCATTAATTTCAGCTTGCGATTGGATAATGTGGTCAACACGGTATCCATAGAAAGCACCTAGCGGCTCGCCTACCTTAAGACGGCTGGCAAATCCTGAAGCCAGACCCGTTGGGCTGGTGTCTGAGGAAAGGGCCGTTACTTTGTTGCGGTTGAAGCTGATGTTGAAGTTGGTTTCCCAGTTGAAAGCACCTTCTACGCCCCGAACGTTAACCGTATTCAGGTTGATTTCAAGTCCCTTGTTTTCTAGATTACCAATATTGGCGCTATAGCTTGTAAAGCCAGTATTGGCAGAGATAGGCTGATTCAGTAGCAAATCATCGGTCTTACGCTTGTATACGTCAGCCGATACATAGAATCGGTTGTCCAAGAAGGCAAAGTCAACACCCAGATCAGCAGTGCGTGTACGTTCCCACTTCAGATCAGGGTTAGCTAGCTGAGAAAGTACGAGACCACCTTGATCCAGATAATTATAGCCA
>NZ_JAGETX010000047.1:0-4748 GCF_017589435.1 Hymenobacter defluvii | reverse complement strand
ATCTCAGGACGATCTCAGGACGATCTCAGGACGATCTCAGGACGATCTCAGGACGATCTCAGGACGATCTCAGGACGATCTCAGGACGATCTCAGGCGTGAACTGGGTCTAGCTCCCGAGAAGCGCCGCACTGGTCATGCCACCCGCGGCACAGCCAAATGGGAACAGATGATGCAGGCGGCTCGACAACAAGCTTTGAGCTACGCCCGCGCCCTACCAGCTGAAGAACCCCAACCCCTCTTCATTCTAGTGGCCGACGTGGGCTACTGTATTGACGTCTACAGCAACTTTGCGAGTGTCAGCGAAGCATTTGTTCCCTTTCCCGACCAGACCCGCTACCGTCTCTACTTGAAAGACCTGGCGGAGGAAAGTATGTGCCAGACGCTTCGCCAGATCTTCCTCGAGCCCCAACAGCTCGATCCTTCCCGGCGGGCTGCCCGCGTCACCCGTGAGTTGGCTGGTTACCTTGCAGGGCTTTCCTCACAATTAGAACGAGCCGGCCATGCTGCCGATACAGTTGCGCACTTTCTGATGCGCTGCCTGTTCACCATGTTTGCCGAGGATGTCAACTTGATTCCGAAGGCCTCTTTCACGGGTCTGCTGCAACAATACAGTACGCCCGAGCTACGCGACCTGCTGCCTGATGCACTACAAAGTCTGTGGCACACGATGGATAAGGGAGGGTTCTCCCCTGATCTGAAAGCTAGGCTGCGACATTTCAACGGCAAGCTCTTTCACGATGCAATTGCCTTACCATTGACGGCGGATCAAATGGAGTTGCTGCTGCGAGCTGCTAAAGCCGACTGGACCGAAGTAGAGCCTACCATCTTTGGTACGCTGCTGGAACGAGCGCTGGACTCAAAGGAACGACACCGGTTGGGTGCCCACTACACGCCGCGGCGTTATGTGGAGCGCTTGGTAATGCCCACAATCATTGAGCCGCTCCGACGGGAGTGGGCGGCCGCCCAAGCTGCTGGTGCGCTGTGGTTAGAGAAGGGTAAGATGAAAGAAGCCCGGGCCGAACTAACACGCTTTCTGCGCCGGTTAACATCCGTGCGCATCCTAGATCCAGCCTGTGGTTCGGGCAATTTCCTTTACGTGACGTTGGAACATCTCAAGCGTTTGGAAGGGGAAGTACTGACCGCCATTAACAGCTACGGCCATACAGGTTTGCTTGACCTCGGTAGCGGCACCACGGTGAGTCCGCACCAACTGCTGGGACTGGAGCTAAATCCGCGCGCCGCGGCTATTGCGGATGTGGTATTGCGTATCGGTTATTTACAGTGGCATTTACGTACTCACGGGCTTACCCAACTAACAGAACCACTGCTTAATAACTATCAGAACATTGTACAGCAGGATGCCATATTAGAATATAATACTGATTTCAGCACGACATGGCCCGCTGAATGGCCATCAGCAGATTTCATCATTGGTAACCCTCCTTTTATTGGCAACAAGCGGCTACGCGACGCATTGGGTGACACCTATGTAACCAACTTAAGGAAGGCGTATAATAAGCAAGTGCCTGAATCGGCTGATTTCGTAATGTATTGGTGGCATAAAGCCGCTGCTGCCGTGCAAGCAGGGATGGCGCAGGGATTCGGTTTCATTACAACCAACTCCATTTCCATGACCTTTAGTAGCCGCTTAGTGCAGCGCTACTTAGAAGATACTAAACAGCCGCTCTCACTTAGTTTCGTAGTACCTGATCACCCATGGGTTGAGGCCAGCGATGGGGCAGCAGTGCGTGTTAGCATGACAGTTGGGCAAGCAGGTCGGCAAGCTGGCATTTTAGCGCGAGTGGCGCGTGAAGTTTCTTCTGATGATGACGATGCGCGAGAAGTAGAGTTAATAGAAACGGTAGGGATGATAAATGCAGATCTGACTATTGGCGCAGATCTATCGAACATAGTACAGTTAAAAGCTAATGATGGTATAAGTAGTACCGGCGTACTCATTATTGGTGCTGGTTTTATAGTTACACCCGTCCAGGCTGCCGACATGGGATTAGGTACCATTGCTGGCATTGAACGACACATTCGTCCCTATCGTAATGGAAAGGATTTGATGTCTTCGCCGCGTAACGTGCTACTGATCGATATGATTGGGTTAAATGAGATCGATATGATCAATCGTTTTCCCAAAGCTTATCAGCATATCTTACAGACTGTAAAACCAGAGCGCGACTTGAATAGGGATAAAACTCGTCGTAAAAACTGGTGGTTGTTTGCTCGACCTAACGATCAGATGCGTTCCTCAATTGCAGGTTTGCGTCGCTATATTGCTACTCCCGAAACCTCTAAGCACCGCATATTTCAATTCTTAGATGGGCAGGTATTGCCAGATAATAAAATCATTACTATCGCCTTGGATGATGCTTACCAGCTAGGAGTATTATCTAGTCACCTACATGTAAAATGGGCGCTAGCGACTGGAGGCACATTAGAGGATCGGCCTGTATATACAAAGTCTCGTTGCTTCGATACATTCCCTTTTCCCAATGCTACCACAGTTCAGCAAGCTCATATTCGTGAGCTTGCTGAGCTTCTTGACGCCCACCGTAAACGACAACAAGCCCAGCATCCCGTCCTCACCCTCACCGACCTCTACAACGTCGTCGAAAAGCTACGTACTGGTCAGCCTCTCACAGCCAAAGACCAGATAGCCCACCAACTGGGCCTAGCCTCCGTCGTACTGAGCCTCCATCAACAGCTTGATGCCGCGGTCGCCGACGCCTACGGCTGGCCCGTGGATCTACCCGACGCCGAAATCCTTACCCGCCTCGTACAGCTCAACCACGAACGCGCCCGCGAGGAGCAAGCCGGCCTCGTGCGCTACCTGCGTCCGAGCTACCAAGCTCCTGAACAGCAAGCTACCCTTTCTCTACCCAAGCAGATCATGCCCGCCACAGCGGCTACCGGTATTGCCAGCCCGCAACTCTGGCCCACGGAGCTTGCCCAACAAATGCAGGCCCTACGCGATGCTATCCAGCAGGCTGGTCAGCCTCTTACTATAGAACAAGTAGCAGCTCGTTTCAAGCGCACGAAGCCCGAAAAGGTCCGGCCTCTCCTAGACACCCTGGCTGCCCTTTCTTTACTGCGCCTAACGGATAGTGGCTATGCTTCTTAAACGTAATAAGCTCCGGCACATATTGGGACTTTTTGCTTTCTATACTCCATACCACTAGCTTCACCGCTATACTGCTACATAGTCTTTATAGCCGAGTACCTACCGTTATTGCTATGCTCCGTATTCTCTCCCTCCTCCTGCTGAGCCTTGTGCTGCTCATCACCGCCTGCTCCAAAGACGACCCTGAACTTGAGCCTACCTTAGAAGGCACTTGGAAACTGCAATCATCTTACATCAAATATTACCGTGCGGATGGCAGTCTGGAATTTGAGGGAAAACAGCAGCTTCCTGCCGTAACCGAAGAAATAGTCTTCACCGATAAGACCTTAACAATTCCTACCACTTTCTTAGGCTACGCCTGGCTACGCTTACCCGGTCAACTTAATCCTATCATAGGTCAAGTCACACCCCTCACGGTATCCTATACCTATCAAGGCGATATGCTTACCTGGACAGATACGTCTGCATCGTTTAGCTACAGTGGCAGTCTGACTATCGCTGAACTTACCAGCAACACACTCGACGTGCAGTATGTCCAGTATGTCAGACTTTTACCCGAGAATACTACCACACGCAGAGTTACGGGAGGCCAGTACACCCGGTAGGGGTGCAACTGACCGTATTAGATCTTATTTGTTTCTGCTTGCTATCCAACCTCACACTCTATGGCCGAGTACCACGCCACTGCTGACGAGGCCCGCTGCTTTCGCCTTACCGAAGGCTCCCGCACCATTGGCGAACTGACCTACCCCACGTGGTTCACGTTTGAAGCCACCCTCACGCTACCCGACCAGCCCCCATTGCAGGCCAAGCCGAAAGGGTTTTGGGGCACTACTATCGAGCTGTGGCAACAGGAGGCCCTGCTGCTACGCTTCAAAATGGGCTGGAACGGCAACATCATCCTGCACACGGCCTTCGGTGGCGAGGAGCAGGATTTCGTCTTTCAGTTAAAGGGCTTCTTCAAGAACCAGTACGTGCTCACCAACACCCACCAACAGGAGCTGCTCGTGCTCCAGCCCGATTTCAAGTGGAAGAAAGTGACCTACGAGTTCGATATTGCCACGGTGGAGGCGTTCGAGGAGTTACCCTATAAAGACATATTGCTGCTGCTCACGGTGCACCTGGCCAATTACTACATCACGATGATGTCAACTACGGCTGTTATTGCGGCCACTTAGTTAGCATACCTACCCTATGCCCAACTGCCCGAACTGTTCCGCAGAGTATAAGTCATCCTTCTTCGATCCATCCTTTATCCATGCCTGGCTTTCGAGATGATTTGGTCCAACGAGCCGCCGCGTTAGGCATTGAGTCTACTGCTTTTCACGCCGTCGGCATCCATGCATGGCCGGCCATTATGCACAAGATCGAGGCAACGTTTATTCGCAAGACAAACTCAAACACCCACTTCAATTGGTGGTGGGAGAGCTTCAAAGGCCCGCAGTACCGCCTCTTCTTCGAAGACGGTCTAGCCTATACTGTTCTAGAGCAGCTACTGGACCCACAAGAACTAGTCTGGTTCGTTGCGTGTGACTCGAATTGGGATGGTCCAGTAAAAACGGACAGTGCGCTAAGATAGGCTGATTTGAAAGTCGCGTTCGAATTGATGGGGCGAG
>NZ_JAGETX010000046.1:0-5634 GCF_017589435.1 Hymenobacter defluvii | reverse complement strand
AAGGTAACCAACGAGGTCATGGGCCGCATTGCCCAGGACTACCTAAAGGGGCTGAAAATCGACCCAGAGAACACACAATGGGCCGTGGTGCGGCACCAGGACAAGACTCACCCGCACATGCACCTGGTGGTGAACCGGGTGGATCTGGACGGGCAGACGGTGAGCGACCAGTTTATTCGTTCGCGCAGTGTGGACGTGTGCAAGCGCATCGAGCAGGACTACGGGCTGATCGTGGCCGACCAGGTAGGCCGTAAGCAGGCGCTGGAAATTGGCCCGACCCCGGCCCAGGCGAAGGCCACGACTGCGAAGGAGGAACAGTCAGCTGAGTGGAGCCGCGCCCGCCAAGACATTGGCCGCGCCCTGGGCTACACGGCGGGCCAGGCCCGCAGCTTTGACGAGTTGGGCGGGCTGCTACAGGCCCGCGGTATCGGGTTGGAACTGACGCGGCGCAAGGATGGGAGCCCGGCCGGGGTGGTATTCGAGCAGGACGGGCACCGGGTGAAGGGCAGCCAGGTTGGCCGCGAGTACAGCGCCGGCAATCTGGACAAGGGCTTTGCCCAGGCCCGCGAGCTCGGGCACGACCCGGCCCAGGCGTGGCAGCAGGTGGGCCAGGACTACGCGCTGGCCAAGCTAGCGGCCGAATACGCCCAGGCGAAGGAACGGCAGGGTCAGCAGCAGCGCGGCAAGCAGCAGTCCCGAGGCTTTGAAATGGGGGATTAACGTTTACGTAACTACTTATGCAAGAGCTACTACAAGACATTAACGCGTTGCGCCGGGGTATTGAGGCGCTAAACAAGCGCAGCCTGGAGCAAGGCAAGCCCGTCAGTCGGGCCGAGTTGGACGAATTGCTGACTCAAGTGAAGGAAGAGGTGAGCTTCACCATCAACTACAAAGGGGTAGCCGAGGCCATTCAGCCGCACCTAGCCACGCCCGCTAAGGTGGAAACAGCACTCACCACAGGTATGGCGCAATTGCAGCAGGTAATTGCCCAGATTCCGCGCAGCGTGCCAGTGGAGAACCAAGTGTGGGGCTTTACCAGTGGGCGGTTAGCGTTCGGAGTGATTATACTGGTTTTGAGCCTAGTCTGTCTAAGCTGCTATGCGTGGAAGCAAAAAGACATTGCCGAGGCGCAGGTTGTCTTGATTCAACAGCAGCAGGCCGAGCAGAAAACCACGCTGGATTGGTTAACCAAGGGCTATTGGGCCTTAAAGCGGGACAACCCGAAGGCGGTAAAGAAGTACTTCCCCTAGGTACCAGTGTGCAAAGTGCAAGTAGAGTTCTATTGCTCTCCCTATTTTTGATCCGATGAAAAGCTTCACTATTAGATGTTATTATTAAAGTATAAAAACATCTTTAAAAAGCCTTCAAAGGTTCTTGATAAGGCTCTATTAATATTAAAACGGCAGATCGTTGTCGTCGTCATCAAAAGAATTAATAGAGTTGTGTTTAAATCCTGATAAATCTTCGTTGATGTATTGTTCTTCTGTAATTTTATTAGATAGGCTTGGCGGCAAGTAAGAGTTCCTGTATCGCTTAAAGGCCATAGCATACGCTTCTTTCTCTGTCCATTGTGGTACAACTATTAAGTTGCCAGCTTGGATTTTGTCATTATTAATATCATAACTAAATGCTGTGATTGAACCAGTTTTATAATGCAATCCTACTATATCTATGATAGTCTGTTTAATAAATGATGCACATTCATCTGGTTGTGTTATAATCTGAAATTCTGTAAAGCGTATTACAATCCATCCATTATCAGTGAAAAACTTATCTCTTTTATAATCGCTGCTATTTGTATAATGAATTGGCTGTCCATTGCTACCGACATATGGCTCATCAATTTCAATTACAAAAACAAATTCTAACCCATATAAAGTGATAATAATATCAGGCATGAAGGGTCTCGAAGAGTTATCAAAGGGTAAGACGTAATTAGTCAATATCTTGGTTATTTGTTCTTTTGTATCATCTGGTGCATCATCAGCAAAATGAATTTTTAGTGTATTTACAAAAAAATCTTCGCTTACTCCTTTTTTATAAGATTGTCCGGTATATGGTTGCGGTTTTTTGATTGATTTTAAATATGAGTTAAGGATTGGTGTCCTGTAATTAAATAGAAAATTATTATTAAGAACGTCTACTTTGTACTGTTGTAGTTTTTGCTCATATCCTTTATTGGTAATTTCGTGTTCGCGTTCAACAGCTTGTTTATTATATGTATTATATCTAGAAAGATTATTTTGATATATAATTAATTCTTTCCTATAGGTAGCCTCAGCTTCTGCTAAAGCTTTCGCTTTATCTATTGTCGCTTGGCTTTGTAGTTTGATCCAACCCCACAGAGCACAGATAAGTATTCCTACACCTATTGCAATTACAAAGTCGCTCCCCGATTTTCGACTATTTCCTTGGATAATTAGGGCGATACCGAATATCACTACAGCTACTAGTAAACAACCGACACCAGAATTGGAATCATTAGGTGGTTTTAGACTTGGAAGCGTCGGCTTGTCTGGATGCTTAGGGGGTATGGGTTTGTCTGGCGGCGTAGGGAGACTACGGCTTATTTCAGTAATACGAGCCGGAATTTTAACTATTGGATAGGAAGCTGTATGCATCTAAGCGGTGTAAATTAAGTTGATATGTGATAATCTACTAGCCAACTGGGTGAGATGGTAGCGACGGTATAAAATCGAAGTCTCAGTAACTGAGGATTTGGTAGCGACGAGCGTAAGCGCGCAGGTGAATGGCGATAATTCTTTCCCTGGTGGCACGTTTAGACCCCGGGGTATACTCTATGGCCATCATACGCTTTTCGGCCTCCTGAGCGAGCAAAAAGAGGCATGGAATGGCATTCTGTTCGGCTTCGGTGAGGTGCACCGCATTTTCTGGCTTGAGAACGATGAGTTCAAGGTAGATTTTTTGTCGCATAGCAGGAGAGGGAAGCTAGCTGCCAAGAAGGATTAGGCAACGGGCTTAGGAGTTTTGGGGGCTACCAGGCCCAGGCGCACGAGTAGCAGGCCCCCCGGATTGCGGGAGGGCTTGATTTTGCCGGTCTTCAAGTCGTGGTTGTAGCGGTTGACCTCCGCCACGTGGGCCGCGCTGGCCAGGATAGTTTGGCGGTGCTTGGTGTCGGTGATGCGCAGCTCGTCGAGGATGCGGGCGGCGTTGTCGTAGTGACTTTGCTGCACGCCCGGTAGAGGCTGAGCAGTGGCCACCAGGTCGAAGGGAATGGTTTCAGCAAGGGCTTGGGACTTGACGGTAAACAAGATACTCTTAAATGTCTTGCCCCGCTTTTCCAGTTTGTAACTAATATTCAACTCAGTATGCTCATTAATTTGCTTGACAGCTACGTCTAAAACCTTCTCTCGCAACTGGCTAATTCGCTCCATCTTCTCATTGCCTTTGCTATCAAGCAGGCCAAGCATCTTCTTGAACTCTTCGATGTCATATTTTTTGGTTTCTCCTACGTCTTTCCATTGGCTACAATACTGATAGATACGCTTAGCATACTTGCTAGTAAGGCGAAGGGCAGCGGCTAGCTCATAGCTAGTGAAGTTGTTTTTGAGTTGAAACAAGTAAGGTAGAACGTACTTCGTCAGGTCAAATTCAATAATTCCCTCGCCTTTGATGTAGCGGATTTGCTGGAACATCCATATCTGCCTGTACTCTTTATCATCCTCTACTTCCAACATGCGCGAGCCCATATCAGCCGTTGCTTTTTGTAGATAAGCGCCGTTGTAACGTTTGCCCGTTAGGCTAGCTAACTCTCTTATATCTAGCTTGTAAACAGTGCCCTTCTCGTCTTTATGAAGTTTAGAGATAATGAAGAAGAATAAGTCTAACTGTAATTCTGAGTATTCATAGCGGGCATTGGTTAGAGCGTTATGCTGACGAATTTCTAATTCCTTATTCATTTGGCTGTATATGGCTGATTTGAACGCAATTATACGAATAAAACCACCTATTAAAACATATGTGGTTTGAAAAGGTGGTTTGAAACACACGAAAGGTGGTTGATAAACACACGAAAGGTGGTTTGAAACACACGAAAGGTGGTTTGAAACACACGAAAGGTGGTTTGAAACACACGAAAGGTGGTTTGAAAGTGCTATAAACGGCTAAAAATCAATTACTTATGACCCCCTCAAATAGAACAAATAGATACAAATACAACAATTGTTGTTTCGCGCGAGGAAAAAGTTTTTAAATCGTGTGGATAACCGCAGGCCAAACAAAAACAGCAAAAGACCTGTAAGCCAGTTGTTTGCAAATATTCAATTTATACTATATAACTAGTAATCAATAGTTTATATTCCCTTTTGTTGCGCTTATGTGCTTTTTTGAGCGCGGAAAGACGGGCAGTAGGGGAGATGGGCATACCCGAGTACAACGCATTGCCTAAACTCCGTATCTTCGCTGTGTCCTTGGTGCTCTGCTTTGCGTAGAAGCACAAACGGCGACCAGGGCCGAAACCCTGATCGCCGTTATCCTACGGATGCCCGAGCCAGTGACTAATCACGGCGCGGACTGCTCCCCCGACGGCTGCTTTGAGCAGCTCCAGGGAGATGCGGAACCAACTAATCTGACCAGCTGGTTTCGCTTTTGCACGTTTACCCATATTGCGATTGGGAGTAAGGGTGCTAGATCCACCCACTTCCTGAAGCCCCAAGGCCGGCCAGCCTCGGGGCTTCGTCTTTTCAGACAAAGCCGGCTGGGTGACTTACCGTGCAAGTGGGGCGAAGATAGGGGATACAATGCTAGTACTCGTCTTCTACTACACACTTGCCCATGTGCCCCCAAACCCGTACCTTGAGGCGTGAGCGGTGGTCGTTCAGTTGTTGTTCGCAAGATGTGTTTGCTGAATCGCGCTTCGCGCAATCCAGCAAACCCGTTCGCCCTCCGGGCTCACTACACTTGCCCCTTCGGGGACCACTCGTATGGCTGACTTATCTACCTCTGATTCTACCCCCCACCGCCCCCGCAAAAGCGGCCGTAAGCCCAGCCCGCAGGCGGAAAAGCAACGCCACGTGGTGAGCGTCCGGCTCACAGATGCCGAGCACGAGCGCCTGACGCGAGAAGCCGAGCGCCACCAGCTCAGCCAAGGCGAGGTGCTACGGTCGGTGTGGTTCAAGCAACACACGGCGACCCGATTGCCGACCCCACCTACCCCCGAGGAGGCCCGGCAGCTGGCGCAGCTGGCCGGCATGGCGGCCAACCTGAACCAGCTCACCAAGCTGGCCCACTTGCAGCAGGACCAACGGGCAGGAGCTACGACGGTGCTCGGGCAGATGCACCACCTGTTAAAGCGCCTCACGGGCGAGGCGTCATGATTGGCAAGGTGAAGGTGAACAAGTCGTTCGGGGCCATGTGCCAGTACGTGCTGCAGGAGAAGACCCCCGACAAAGGGGCCGAGGTGCTGGCCGCGTACGGCGTACGCACCGACAGCGCCGCCCACATGGCGGCTGATTTTGACATGGTGCGGGCTATGCGCCCTGCTTTGGGCAAGGCGGTGCTGCACGTTGCGCTGGCTTTTCCGGTCGAGGAAAAAGAGAAGGTAACCAACGAGGTCATGGGCCGCATTGCCCAGGACTACCTAAAGGGGCTGAAAATCGACCCAGAGAACACACA
>NZ_JAGETX010000045.1:0-5741 GCF_017589435.1 Hymenobacter defluvii | reverse complement strand
GCGGGGTGTTGCCGGGGGCCGGGGCTTCGGCGAAGGAGGGCAAGGGGCCTAGCAGCAGCGGCGTGGTGGCCAGCGCCGTGGTTTTGAGCCAGTCACGGCGGGAAAAACGGGAATCGGACATAGAACAAGGAATGAATGAGACGGCTTAGGGTACGTAAGGTAAACGGTTGACTGTTCCTTCTCTGTGCTCAGGACGCGGCTTGTGGGCGCTTAACGTGCTGTATTCTCCGTTTCCTGAGAAGACCTCTAAAAGCCCTACTGTGGGTGTTGTTAAACAAATAGGGCAAAACCTCCGACTCAACCGCACAATTGCGCATTTCCACCAGCTAGTACTTTGGTTGACAGAATATTATCTGAATTTGGGTGCAAAGCGATAGCCTTAACGTTCGTTTTCGCTACCCACTTTCGATTGCGTTAAGGAGCGAGTAAGAATATCAGTTTTTCGATGGTCTTACGCTGATTCTGCACCTTATCACAATCATTCAGGCCAATCGGCTAATGAGTCGGAGGTTTTCCCCTGTTTGTGTAATAACACCCTACTGTGGGAAATACTTCTTGACCAGCTTCGGATTGTCGCGCTTTAAGTCCCAATAACCCTGGGTCAGCCAATCCAGCGCCGTCTTTTTCTTGGCTTGCTCCTGCTGCAGCACCACGACCTGCGCCTCGGCGGCCGCTTTCTGCTGCCATAGGTAAGTGCTCAGGCTGACTAGGGCCAGCAGTAACGCAATCACCCCCAACCCCAGCCGTATACTGGTAAAGCCCCATACTTCCCCCACCACGGGCACACTGCGCGGAATCCGGTCAATCACCTGCTGCAGCTGCGCCGTGCCCGTGGTGAGCGTGTTTTCCACCTTCGCCGGCGTGGTCAGGTGCGGCTGGATGGCCTCCGCTACGCCCTGGTAGTTGATGGTAAAGCGCACTTCCTGCTTCACCTTGGCCAGCACCTCATCCAGTTCGGCCCGGCTCACCGGCCGGCCCTGCTCTAAGCTGCGCTTGTTCAGCGCCTCGATGCCGCGCCGGAGCGCGTTGATGTCTTGAAGTAGTTCCTGCATAAGTCGTTGCTGAAAAGTTAATCCCCCATCTCAAGGCCTCGGGACTGCTGCTTGCCCGGCTGCTGCTGGGCCTGCCGCTCTTTGGCCTGGGCGTACGCGGCTGCCAGCTTGGCCAGCGCGTAGTCCTGGCCCACCTGCTGCCACGCCTGGGCCGGGTCCTGGCCTAGCTCCCGGGCCTTAGCAAAGCCCGTTTCCAGGTTGCCGGCGCTGTACTCGCGGCCCACCTGGCTACCCTTCACCCGGTGCCCGTCTTGGGCAAACACCACCCCGGCCGGGCTCCCGTCCTTGCGCCGCGTCAGCTCCAGCTCGATGCCTCGGGGGCGCAGCGCCTCGCGCAGCTCGTCGAAGCTGCGGGCCTCGCCCGCCGTGTAGCTCAGGGCGCGGCCGATCTCCTGCCGGGCGCGGCTCCAGTCGGCCGACTGTTCCTCTTTCGGGGTCGTGGCCTTCGCCTGGGCCGGGGTCGGGCCGATTTCGCGGGCCTGCTTGCGGCCTACCTGGTCGGCCACGATCAGCCCATATTCCTGCTCGATACCCTTGCACACGTCCACGCTCCGGGAGCGGATAAACTGGTCGCTCACCGTCTGCCCGTCCAAATCCACCCGGTTCACCACCAGGTGCATGTGCGGGTGGGTCTTGTCCTGGTGCCGCACCACGGCCCACTGCGTGCTCTCCGGGTCGATGTTCAGCCCCTTTAGGTAGTCCTGGGCAATGCGGCCCATCACCTCGTTGGTCAGCTTCTCCTTTTCCTCGACCGGAAAGGCCAGCGCGACGTGCAGCACGGCCTTGCCTAGTCCGGGCCGCATGGCCCGCACCGCGTCGAAGTCCGCCGCCATATGCGCGGCGCTGTCCGTGCGCACCCCGTGCGCGGCCAGCACCTCGGCTCCTTTGCCGGGGGACTGCTCCTGCAGCACGTACCGGCACATGGCCCCAAACGACTGGTTCACCTTCACCTTGCCAATCATACCGCCTCGCCCGTGAGCCGCTTCAACAAGTGGTGCATCTGCCCGAGTACCGTTGTGGCCCCGCTGCGCTGGTCCTGGCCCAAGTGGGCCAGCTTGGTGAGCTGGTTCAGGTTCGCCGCCATGCCGGCCAGCTGCGCCAGCTGCCGCGCTTCCTCTGGGGTCGGCGGGGCCTGCAGTTTCGTGGCCGTGTTCTGTTTACGCCACACCGACCGCAGCACTTCGCCCTGGCTCAACTGGTACCGCTCGGCCTCCTGGGTCAGGCGCTCGTGCTCCGCATCGGTCAGCCGGACGCTCACGACGTGGCGCTGTTTTTCGGCCAGCGGGCCGGCCTTCCGGCCTCCTTTTCGGGGGCGGTGGGGAGTGGATTCAGGGGCTGCTAGGTCTGCCATAGATAGGTCCCCGAAGGGGCAAGTGTAGTGAGCCCAACGGGCGAACGTGTTTCCTGGATTGCGCGAAGCGCGATTCAGGAAACACATCTTACGAAACACGTTGAACGAGTCCAGAACAGCCCACAAGGTACGGCTCCCTGCACGCACGCGCAACCCCTGGCCCGCTCTTTCTGGTGTTGGTAAACAAATAGGGTAAAACCGCCGACCTGTCCTTTTCGCTGTGCCCTCCCGATTGCCTTACCGTTGTTTTCCGTTCCAACTCTTGTGCCCCTCCTGTTGCCTCCCTATCGGCTGCTCCTGGTACTCTCCTTGCCGGCAACGTGGCCACCTCGCTCTGGCTACCAGTTGCACCACCTGGCCACCTCCCCACCTGGTCATGCGTCCCCGGTCCCGGCTCTGCTACCTACCTCCCTCCTTTCGGCCCCTTCCCCGGCCTGCATCCTCAGCTGCTCCCGTTTCCGTGGCCGCAGCATTACCAAGTTCAAAGCAGTACATAAGCTCATCATTTAGGTTTATAAACTATTGATTACCAATAATATATAGTTTATAAAATGCGCGCAAGTCACTGGCTTCTAGGACTTTGCTGTTTTTGTTTTGCTCGCGCCGTTATACCCCCGAATAGTTCCTAAAAGCTTTTTTTCTCGCGCGAGCAGCAATTGGTGTATTTGTAAAGCTTTGTTCTATTTGAGGGCTTCATAACGTACTGATTTTGAGCTTGTTAATCTAGTTGAAAACGGGTTTTAATGTGTCTCAAACGGGTTTTAATGTGTCTCAAACGGGTTTTAATGTGTCTCAAACGGGTTTTAATGGGTTTGAAAACGGGTTTTAATGTGTCTCAAACGGGTTTTAAAAGTGATATTTGTTTTTACAACCCGTTTTCCGCGTATAATTGCGCTCGAAATCACTGAATAAGCACAATGAGCAAAGAATTGGAAATCCGACAACACAATGCTCTGACGAATGCTCGCTATGAGTACACTGAATTACAGCTTGACTTATTCTTCTTCTTGGTTTCAAAGCTGCGTAAGGACCAGAAGTCTGACACTTATGAGTTAAATATTAAGGAGTTATCGGCTTTAACTGGCAAAAAATATGATTTGGCTTACCTGCGGAAAGCAACTGAGGATATGGGCTCTCGAATGTTTGAGGTAGAAACTCCAGAGCGTCATGTGCAGCTCTGGATGTTTCGCAGCGTGGAGTATCTCAAAGGATTAGGCATCATAGAAGTCTCACTTTCTGACAAAATCATCCCTTATCTATTTGAGCTTCAAAGCAATTTCACCAGCTATGGCCTAGCATCGGCACTACGCCTGACTAGCAAATATGCTAAGCGGATTTATCCGATTTGTAGCCAGTGGAAGGACCTAGGCGAAACCAAAAAGCATGATATTCAAGATTTTAAGAGAATGCTCGGGCTCCTTGACGATAAAGGCATTGATAAGATGCCTAGGACCAGTGATTTCAGGAAAAGCGTATTGGATATAGCCGTTAAGCAAATCAATGAGCACACCGAGTTGCACATTAGCTATGAGCTAGAAAAGCGTGGTAAAACCTTCAAAAACATTACGTTTAAGGTCAAAACTCAAGCTTTAGCCGACAATATTCCTTTTGACTTGGTGGCCACGGCTCAAGCCGTGCCGGGGGTGCAACAAAGCCACTTCGATAATGCCGCCCGCGTCCTGGATGAGTTGCGCATCACCGACACCAAGCACCGGCAAACCATCCTCAGCAGCGCCGCCCACGTCTCAGAAGTGAACCGCTACAACCACGACCTGAAAACGGGCAAGGTCAAAGCCTCGCGCAATCCGGGGGGCCTGCTATTGGTAAAGCTGGGCCTGGTTGCGGCCAAAACTGCTAAGCCCATTTAAGCCCCTCACTCATGCGGCAGAAAATCTACCTGGAGGTCGTCGTTTTGAATCCTGACAACGCGGTGCACCTGACCGAAGCCGAACAACAAGCCATTCCGTGCCATTTTCTGCTCGCTCAGGAGGCTGAGAAGCGCATGTTGGTCATAGAGTATACCCCGGGGTCCGAACGGGCCACCAGGGACCGGATTATCGCCATTCATCTACGGGCCTACGCTCGGCGCTACCAAATCCTGAGCTACGAGGTCTTTGACGACTTCGTGCCGGCGCTGCCGGCCCACATCGCGGGCTAGTGATAAGTAGGATTTTAGGGGCAGTGGGGAAGGGCAAAAAGTGCGGCCACTGTCCCGGAAAAGTCTCTTAACATAATGTCGCTTATAATCCCAACCTCGGAATCGTGCCGGGTTTTCGCCCCACGGCCCCGACTCGCCAAACGTGGTATTTTGCCGGTTTAGGCCCTTAAAAAACGGGGCTGATTTACCGGCCTGTCAGTGCTTCATTTTCATGCCCGTTTTGCCCTTGCCCAACTGGTCGAGCGCGGCGCGGAAGCCGGCGGCGAGCTGCGCCGCCGGGCCGCGGCCGTAGTAGTGCAGGAACATCATGCGGGGCTGGTCAAACAACATGTGGTTGTGCACGGCCACGACCTCCAACTGGTGGGCGCGCAGGGCCTTTATAACCGGGTTTACTTCGTGCTCCAGCATAGCAATGTCGCCGGCAACGTGCGCGTCAGCTTGCTTGCCGGCAAACGCGGCCCACGAGTTCAGGCCAATGGCGGCGGTCATTTCCGTGCCCATCATCACCGATTGCAGGTCCGCCCGGCCCACGGTGTACTTGTAGGTGGGGCCGTTCACCGTGCCCTGGTACTGCACCACTTTGTCGAGCGCCGGAATATCAAACAGCTCCTTGCCGGTGGGCGGGCCGGGGGCCGGCGTGGCGTTATTGCCCACCTGCGCGGCCGGGGTGCCGCCGCTGGGCTTCGGCTGGTTGGCCGGCAGCAACTTGGAGTCCTTCAGCGCGGCGGCAAACTTGCGGGCCAGCTCGGCCGGGGCACCCATGCCGTGGATGTGCATGTAGAAGATGCGCGGTTCTTCGTAAAAAAAGTGGTTGTGTACGGCCCCGATTTCCAGCCCCTGGGCCAGCGCGGCCGACATAAGCGGGTTAACTTCCTCTTGCAGTAGCACCGTGTCGCTCATGAGCATGGCTGATTTGCCGTCGAGCGTGTGCTTGATGGCCACCCACCCGCCGAAGCCGAAGGAAATGGGCACCGGCTCCCCCTTGATGGTCACTTTCAAGTCGTTGCGCGGCAACGGGGTGCTGTGCGTGGCCTGCGCTTCAACGTAGGCCCCTTTCTTGCCCATCGCGGCCTCGATGGCGGCAATGTCGGCCGCGCTCAGCGGCGGGGTGTTGCCGGGGGCCGGGGCTTCGGCGAAGGAGGGCAAGGGGCCTAGCAGCAGCGGCGTGGTGGCCAGCGCC
>NZ_JAGETX010000044.1:0-5878 GCF_017589435.1 Hymenobacter defluvii | reverse complement strand
ACATTCGCAGCGTAGGCACCACTCGTTTGCTAAGCATAGGCATTGCGGCTGTTTCCGCCATGATGCTAGGTGTACTCGTAGCTTCAATCTATACCCGCCAACTGCAAGTCAGGTAGCAATCTGGTTGAGCACCAGTAGCGTATGTCTACTTCAGTTATTCGGAAACCTACTGATAGTCTACGTTCTGGTAGAAAGTTTTTACCTGATTGCAAGGACTTCATTATTTCATTTTTATAGATTACTAATGGAGTTAGACTTAATGCAACTGTATGAGCAAGAACGGCTCCTGGAGGTACGCGCGCTGGATATTCTGGATTCTGCACCAGAAGCGGCATTCGATAAAATCACGCAGTTGACGGCCCAACTATGCGCTGCTCCTATTGCGCTGATCAGCTTCATCGACGAAAAGCGGCAGTGGATTAAAGCGAAAACTGGTCTGGAGCAAGTGGAGTTAGTCCGACAGGGGAGCTTTTGTTCCTCTACCATCATGGAGGAAGGCATCTTCATGTTAGAAGATGCCAGCGCCCACGAGCTGTTTCGCCACAACGAGCTGGTGAACGGCCCGATGAAGATTAAATTTTACGCGGGTTACCCTCTCAAATCAGTCGAGGGATATAGCGTCGGAACGCTCAGTGTGCTGGATACCCATAAGAGAACGCTCAGCCAAGACCAGCAACTAACTCTGCAGCTACTCGCCGCTCAAGTGGTCCAAGAACTAAAATTCCGTCAGACGCATAAACAGTTGACTACTGTACAGCATCAGCTACAATTGATGGAAAGTCGATTATTGGCCGCCGATGACACGCTGGCGGCAAGCGAAAGCGACTCAACGACCCGGCAAGATCGGGTGGATTTTATTGCTGCCCTAGCGCACGAAATTCAGCAGCCGTTGGAGTATGTAGTGGAGCACATAGAGATAGTGCTACAGGAAAACCAACTAGAACCAGGAGCCAAGAATATCCTTCGCTCTATTCAGTCATTCCTGCAGAAAACGCAGGCGACGGCTCGCAACGTTTTCGAACTGAATGCTATGGAAGCCGGAAAGCTCAAACTTAATAAAAGCCGATTTTTATTAAAAGACACCCTCAAGCAGCTACACCGGTCCTTACTAGCCAGAGCTACCGAAAAGGACCTGCGTTTCGAACTGGATATCAACTTAAGTGTTCCTGATGAAGTACGGGGTGATGGAGCCCGCTTGCAGCAGATACTCTTCAACGCCCTAGACAATGCGTTTATGTTCACTGATCAAGGCAGCGTCAGGCTGGCAGTAGATGTCGTTTACCAGTCGGACATAGACTGGGTGTTAGAGTTCATGATAACCGATACCGGAGCCGGTATGAGCCTTGAGCAGCAAGGTGTTGACTGTGAGAATTTTCAACTGGGTAATGCCACCGGCAGCCAATATGGCCTGGGGCTGGCTACCACCAGAAAACTGATTGAGATGCAGGGCGGCCAGCTCTCCATTACCAGTACGCGCAATAAAGGCTCCGTTCTGGCCTTCCATCTCCGGTACGAGGAGCCGCTTGGGCGCCCAAGCGTGGCAGAGGAGTAAAAGTCTCGGCTGGGAAGTGAAAGCCGCTACGCCCAGTGTATATTACCAGTCAGTAACTTATAATAATCTGATCAGTAATCATCTACCGCCCTAGTTAGCAATGAAGGAAATCGAGGATGCCTGCTTAAAGGAAGCTTTGTTAGAAGAGAAGATTCGGCATCTGGAGCGGCAGCTACGCGATGAAATGGACCTTAAGCAGACGTTACTGGCGAAGCTTGATCAACAAACACTCTTCCTAAAGAAGCTCTCCGAAACGGTTCCCGTAGCCCTGTATATTCGCCACGTAGCTCGCCAAAATGATACGCTGCTCAACGACCGGCTATGCCACATGCTGGGCTATGCGACGGCAGACATCCAGCAGTTCAGAGGGCAAGTGCTGCATACCCTATTGCATCCGTACGATAAGACCCGGATGGAAATGCACTACGAGAAGCTCCGTGCCTTGTCTGCGGGAGATATCGTGCAGACGGAGGTCCGACTCCGAAGCAAAGATCAACAGTGGCAATGGGTCAGAATCCGGGACACGGTATTTACCAAGGACGAAACAGGAGTGAAACGGAGCATCGGGTCTATCGAGGATATCAGCGAGGAAAAAATCTTCACGGAAAAGCTTACCGCGCAAAAGGAATTCTACGAAAGTATTCTCAATAATATCTCTGTTGATATTGCAGTATTTGATCCGCAAGGCACTTTCCTGTTCGTGAATCCACGGTTTATTCAGCAGCCGGAAATCCGGGAGTGGGTGGTTGGCAAAAGTGCTGAGGAATACGGTCGTTATCACAACCAAGATGAAGGGTTAGCGACCTATCCCCACCAGCAATTTCTAATGGCCACTACGACCCGGCAGGAAGTGAGCTGGGAGGAATGCTATGCGGCACCCGAACAACCCACTGCTTATAAGCTCCGAAAGCTGTACCCAGTGCTCAATGAGCAGGGCGAAATTACAGTAGTTATCGGCTACGGCCTAGATATTACGCCGCAGAAGCAGGCGGAGCTACAGCTGCGCAACCAGCAGGAGCTTACGGAGTTGGTTATTCAGAAAAATCCTAATCCCATTGCTGTCAAAGACGAAGCCGGCCGGTATATTCTGGTTAATGATGCCTACGCCCACTTATACGAGCTGGAGGTACCTGACCTGTTGCGAGATCGGCTGACCCTGGATTACTCGTACGCGCGGGATCTTGAGATTCTGAGCGCCAACCAAAAAACCAGCTTCGAAGAGCTATACCGGGTTTCAAAAGATAAGAAAGCGTGGTATCATACCACTAAAGCTCCCTTCGCTACCTCCGATAACACCCGCTACCTATTAACCATCTCCTCCGAAATCACGGTGCTGAAGCAGGCCCGGCGGGTGGCAGAAGCCTCAGCCAAAGCGAAAGAGGTATTTCTGGCTAATATGAGCCACGAAATCCGTACGCCCATGAACGGCATTCTAGGCATGGCGCGGCTCCTGAAGCGGAGCGAGCTGGCGACCCTGCAGGTGGAGTACTTGGATAGTATCTTGGCAAGCGCCGAAAATCTACTGGTCCTGCTTGACGACGTACTGGACTTTGCCAAAATCGAATCCGGCAAGATCAGCTTGGAACGCATTCCTTTCGACATCTCGGCTACCCTGCAAAGCGCAGTTAACTCGCTACGGTTCAAGGCTGAGGAAAAAGACTTGGTGCTGGAAGCGCGACTGCCCACCGATAGCCTGCCCACCGTACTAGGCGACCCGTTGCGGCTAAGCCAAGTGCTGCTGAACCTGATTAACAACGCCATCAAATTTACCAGTTGGGGCCATGTCGCTATTGGAGTGGAAATAGAGGAGAGGGTAGGGGAGATAGTGTACTGCAAATTTTGCGTGGAAGACACTGGCATTGGCATTGCCAGTGACAAGTTTGATCACATCTTTGAAAGCTTTTCACAGGCCGACAGTAGCACTACGCGTCTGCACGGCGGTACCGGGCTGGGGCTTTCCATCTGCAAAGACCTGATTGAGTTACAAGGGGGACGAATCTGGGTGCGTAGCACGCCGGGGCAGGGCAGCTGTTTTTATTTTACGCTGCCTTATTCCATCAGCAACGAGGCTCCTGCCAGCAAACCGGAGCCAGTGCTGGTACCGGGCGCGTTGCAAGGACTGCGGGTGCTGCTGGCCGAGGATAATCATGTCAACCAGCTACTGGCGGTAGCGCTGCTACAGTCGTGGGCCGTGGATGTGGAGTTGGCCGAGAACGGCGAACATGCACTGGCCAAGGCTCAGGCAGTGCCCTACGACCTGATTCTGATGGACATCCGGATGCCACGCCTGAGCGGTACTCGGGTAACGGCGCATTTGCGTGAGCAACTCAACCCCAACCAGCACACTCCCATCATTGCACTGACAGCCAACGCGCTGAAACAAGAGGTAGAGTCTTACGCCCATTCGGGTTTTACGGGGTATTTGGTCAAACCCTACCACGAAACTGATTTATATGTAACGCTAGCCCAGCACACGGGGCGGGTAACGGAAAAGCAGGCTGCTCTTACTCTCCAAAAGGTTGTTTCAGGCAATGCTCTGTATGATTTCTCGGGGTTGGGTAAGCTGGCCCAAGATGCCGATTTCGTGGCGAAAATGCAGCAGGTATTTATCCGCACCGTGCCCGCTCAGCTGGATAAGCTTACGCAGGCCATTGCGCACCACGATTGGGAGGCCGTCGCGAATATCGCTCACACTCTAAAGTCAACCTGTGGCAACCTACGAATTCGAGAGGCGGAAGCAGCATTAAAAAATATTGAAGAAATGCCGCACATGGCCGCGCAGCCCGAACAACTAGCTGCTTTTCTGCATACTGCCCGTACGCATACGGCCTTAGTCGTGGCCGCTTTTATGGCTCGGCTGGAAGCATGAGCAGCCTCAAGGGCTGCTCATGCTTAACAAATGAACAAACTAAAGATGTACTGTCATCAAGTACCTTTTCCTGAAGAGTGGTTCGTCAGGCAGCGTCAACCGCATAGGCTTGAGCTGTATTCACTTGAGTCTCTGTTGTAATCATTTTCTGTACTTCCTGTCAAAGCGCAGTAGAACTATTACAATATTTTTTTATATACTATAGTGATAATGTTATATTTTATGTTTTTCTTGCAGAATTATATGATCACATTAAAAGAACGCGTTTTCAGCTGAATGATCCTAATTCACAGGTTACTATGAAGAAAAGACTACTTATTGTGGACGATGAGCCTTCCATTCAGTTGATTCTAGAACACTATTTTTCATCTGCTTACGAAGTGATTCTGCATGCCAATGGACAGGAGGCCATAGAGTGGCTACAGCAGGAGAATACCCCCGACGCTATTATTGCGGATTATACTATGCCCGTTATGGATGGCCTGGATTTTATCAAGCAGGTACGCGCTAGCCCGCGGCATTTACATATTCCTTTGGTAATGTTGTCGGGGAAGGATGAAACCAGCATCAAAATTAAGTGTCTGAAACAAGGTGCTGATGATTATGTGGTCAAGCCGTTTAATCCGGAAGAGCTAGAACTAAGAATTAAAAAGTTATTGGCACGGGTCAAAATTTAGATTACGACTGCCTAGTATCTCCCCGCCCTATTCTTCTTACCCTAGTTCCCACGTTCACATCGTGCACCACCATTTACTTATTTGCTCATGGATGCAAGTATTGATGACTCCCTATTTACAAGGAACATTCGTAGGAGTTCTCTCCCTCAGTTGCAAGAGCTGACGGATAGCGAAGTTGCTGTTGTAGCAGAACTGAAGCCCTACACCTACTCGCTGCGTTTCCCGTTGAGTAAGCGGATCTTCGATACCATTTTTGCGGCAGTCGTGCTGGTATGCCTAAGTCCGTTGTTCCTGCTAGTCGCCTTACTGATCAAACTGGAATCCAAGGGGCCGGTTTTCTACTACTCCTACCGGGTAGGAGCCGGCTACCGGATCTTCAAATTCTGGAAGTTTCGCTCGATGCGGCCGGATGCAGACCAATTACTGGCATCTATGAAGGACCTGAATCAGTACCAGGCCCCGCCCAAGGAAGAAAGTTTCTTGCTTTCTTCTCTCTGTGCTACCTGCGCTGCCGGTGGAACTTCGTGCCAGCAGCAACTGATTGATAGCCAAGGAAAAATAATTTGCGAAAGCCAGCACAAGCTTGCTAAGAAGGGGGAAATCGGAGCAACGTTCATTAAAATCGTGAGTGACCCACGCGTAACCCGAATTGGCAAGTTCATTCGCAATACCAGCATTGATGAGTTGCCCCAATTCTTCAATGTATTGCGTGGTGATATGTCTATCGTCGGCAACCGGCCGTTGCCGCTGTACGAGGCGGAAAAAATTACCACAGACCAG
>NZ_JAGETX010000043.1:0-6498 GCF_017589435.1 Hymenobacter defluvii | reverse complement strand
GGCTATCAAAGACTGCGATGTGGCCTTTATTGCCGTAGGCACTCCTCCCGGTGAAGACGGCTCAGCCGACCTGAAATACGTGCTGGCTGTAGCCCGTGGCATTGGCGAGAACATGAACGATTACTGCGTAGTAGTGACTAAGAGCACGGTGCCGGTAGGTACGGCTGCCAAAGTGCACAAGGAGTTGGAAGATGCACTGGCCAAGCGTGGCGCTAATATCGAATTTGACGTGGCCTCCAACCCCGAGTTCTTGAAAGAAGGTGCTGCTATCGACGACTTCCTGAAGCCTGACCGCATTGTGGTCGGTGTTTCGTCGGAGCGGGCCGAAGAGGTGATGAGCCGCCTCTACAAGCCGTTCTTGCTCAATGGCCATCCCATCATCTTCATGGATATTCCGTCGGCCGAAATGACGAAATATGCAGCCAATTCCATGTTGGCTACCAAGATTTCGTTCATGAATGACATTGCCAACCTGTGCGAAATCATGGGTGCTGACGTGAACATGGTGCGCAAAGGCATCGGTTCCGACGTCCGTATTGGCCACCGGTTTATCTACCCTGGCATAGGCTACGGGGGCTCCTGCTTCCCAAAAGATGTGAAGGCCCTCATCAAGACCGCTTCCGAAAACGGCTACGAGATGCAGGTGCTGAAGGCCGTGGAAAACGTGAACGACGCCCAGAAGGAAGTGCTGTTTGATAAAGTAAGCAAGCACTTTGGCGGTGAGTTGAGCGGTAAAAAGTTTGCTGTGTGGGGCCTGTCTTTCAAGCCCAAAACCGACGACATGCGTGAGGCGCCTTCACTGGTTATTATCGAGAAGCTGCTGGCCGAAGGCAGCACCGTATCGGCTTACGACCCGGTGGCGATGGAAGAAGCCAAGCACTCGCTGGGCGACCGTATCACCTACGCTAAAGACCCCTTCGAGGCCTTGGTAGATGCCGATGCGCTGTTGGTCGTAACGGAGTGGCCTGAGTTCCGCTCACCCAGCTTCGAGGTAGTAGGTAAGTTATTGAAGGACAAAGTTATATTCGATGGCCGCAATATCTACGACCCAGCCGAGCTGCGCGAAATAGGTTTTGCCTACCATTGCATCGGCGTTAAAACCGCCCACAAAGAGCCAGCTTAGAATAGCTGATAGCTAACAGCTGATTGTTTGAATTCTTGGTCTATTACAAATACAAAAAGCTATTAGCTAATAGCTAATAGCTAACAGCTTAACTATATGTCCGACAAAAAACGCGTACTTATTACAGGCGGAGCCGGCTTTCTGGGTTCTCACCTCTGCGACCGATTCCTAGCGGAGGGTTACCACGTCATTGCCATGGATAACCTAGTGACGGGTGACCTCCAGAATATTGAACACCTGTTTGGGAAAGAGAACTTCGAGTTTCATCATCATGATGTATCGAAGTTTGTGTTCGTGCCCGGCAAACTGGATTACATCCTGCACTTTGCCTCGCCTGCTTCGCCTATCGACTACCTCAAAATCCCGATTCAGACGTTAAAGGTAGGTTCGTTGGGTACGCACAATTTGCTGGGCTTGGCCCGTGTGAAGGGTGCACGCATGCTGATTGCCAGCACCTCGGAAGTGTATGGTGACCCGGAGATTCATCCACAAGTGGAGGAGTACTTTGGCAACGTAAACCCCGTAGGACCGCGTGGCTGCTACGATGAGGCGAAGCGTTTCCAGGAAGCTATTACGATGGCCTACCACAACCACCACGGTCTGGAAACGCGCATTGTACGAATCTTCAATACTTACGGTCCCCGTATGCGCCTCAACGATGGCCGCGTATTGCCAGCATTTCTGTCGCAGGCCCTGCGCGGCGAGAGCCTGACGGTATTCGGCGATGGTTCACAAACTCGTTCGTTCTGCTACGTTGATGACCTAATTGAGGGTATTTACCGCCTATTGCTGTCGGATTACCCGATGCCGGTGAACGTAGGGAATCCCGATGAAATTACTATCAAGGAGTTCGGGGAAGAAATTGCACGCCTAATGAATGTGGAGTTCAAGCCCAGTTACCAAGAACTGCCTCAGAACGATCCAATGAAGCGTAAGCCCGATATCACCAAAGCTAAGGAAATCCTAGGCTGGGAGCCGAAGGTAGACCGCGCCGAAGGCTTGAAGCGCACGCTGGAATATTTCAAAGAGCACGTGAGCGAGGTAATGGCCGGTAAGGTCGACAACACGCCGCGCAGTTTTTAGAGCACCTTGCTTCTGCCTACTACGCTTCAACCAGTAGTAGGCAGAAACATTCTGAGTGAGCAATAGATACCAGCTGTTTGCATACAGAAGCACCTTTGCCTTTTCTATGAAAATGGTAAAGGTGCTTCTGTTATATCCACTAGATGGGTTGAACACGCAATACTAGTGCTTGATCTATACCGTGCTATGCCTTTCGGTAGGGTAGGGGCACAGAAAACCGGCGGTTTCGGACCTGTACGCAGTGAAATATACGTTGTCTGTCTATGTTGCCCATCCCCTTTCTATCTTTTGAGGCCCAACACCAGCCCCTGCGTGATGCTATCCTGAAGGCAATGGCACGCGTTTACGATTCGGGGCAACTTGTGCTTGGAGAGGAAGTAGCAGGGTTCGAGAAGGAATACGCCCGCTTTAATGGCACAGTAGAATGCGTGGGGGTAGGCAATGGACTAGACGCGCTATACTTCGCCCTGCTGGCGTTAGATATCGGGCCAGGGGACGAGGTTATTGTGCCCAGCAACACATACATTGCTACCTGGCTGGCTGTCACTAAAACAGGTGCTACCCCTGTCCCCGTAGAGCCGGACCCTGCCACCAGCAACCTGAACCCTGACTTGCTGCCGGCGGCCATTACACCACGTACTCGCGCCATACTACCCGTGCACTTATATGGTCAGGCGTGCCGCATGACGGAGATTATGCACATCGCCCGACACTATGGCTTATCAGTAGTGGAAGACAACGCGCAGGCGCAGGGCGCCACGTTTGCGGGCCAGCCAACCGGCAGTTTCGGAGAACTGAATGGGACCAGCTTCTACCCCGGTAAAAACCTGGGTGCCCTGGGCGACGCCGGAGCTGTTACGACCAATAATCCGGAATTAGCACATAAAATTCGGCTACTTCGTAACTATGGTTCGCAACAAAAATATTACAACGACGTACTGGGCCATAATTCGCGCCTGGATGAGCTACAAGCGGCCGTGCTGCGGGTTAAACTTCCTTTTCTGACAACTTGGACCGCCCAGCGCCAGCAGCTGGCTACCTGGTATAATTCCTATCTGGCCGATATCCCTACCCTAGGCCTGCCTGCACTCCAACCCGGTGCCACACACGTTTATCACCTGTACGTTATTCATACTCCCCACCGCAATGCCCTTCAACGCTACTTGGCGGGCCGGGGCATTACTACGATGATTCATTATCCCGTGCCACCCCATCGGCAGCTCGCCTACAAGGGACTTGCACTCCAGCAACCGCTGCTAATTGCCGAGCAACTAGCGGATACTTGTCTAAGCCTGCCTCTGTGGCCAGGCATGACGCAAGCCCAAATCGGCAGGATAGCAAACACCATTCGGGCTTACTATTCCGAAATAGCTATTTAATTTCGCGTTTCAGTACAATATCATATTAGAAAAAATACTAATTTTGATCTTCTGAGCGCCCATTTGCCAAACCCACCAAGTTCTTTCACTGTCTAACAGCGTTTCTCACTTCGATAACTCTATCATCATTTTAAACACACATTACACATGGCAAAATGTGCACTCATCACCGGTATTACCGGGCAGGATGGTACCTACCTGGCTGAATTGCTGCTGAGCAAGGGCTACGAAGTTCACGGCGTAAAGCGTCGCGCCTCCTTGTTTAACACCAGCCGTATCGACCACCTATATCAAGATCCGCACGAGAAGAATGTGCGCTTCACGCTGCACTACGGCGACCTGACAGACTCCACCAACCTGATCCGCATCATCCAGGAGGTACAGCCCGACGAGATTTATAACCTCGGTGCCATGTCGCATGTGAAGGTGTCGTTCGACACGCCTGAGTATACTGCCGACGTAGACGGTATTGGTACGCTACGCCTGCTGGAAGCCGTGCGCATCCTGGGCATGACCAAGAAAACCCGTATTTATCAGGCCTCTACTTCTGAGCTGTACGGGTTGGTGCAGGAAGTGCCCCAGCGCGAAACCACGCCTTTCTACCCCCGCTCGCCCTACGCTGTAGCCAAAATGTACGGCTTCTGGATTACGGTGAACTACCGCGAGGCCTACGACATGTATGCCTGCAACGGCATCCTGTTCAACCACGAAAGCCCCCTGCGCGGCGAAACTTTCGTGACCCGCAAAATCACCCGCGCCGTATCGCGCATTGCGCTGGGTCTGCAAGACTGCCTGTACCTGGGCAACCTGAGCGCCAAGCGCGACTGGGGCCACGCCAAAGACTACGTGGAAGGCATGTGGCGTATGTTGCAGCAGGAGAAAGCGGAAGACTTTGTACTGGCTACTGGCGTCACCACCACCGTGCGCGACTTCGTGCGCCTAGCGTTTGCTGAGGTAGGCGTAGAGCTAGCTTTCGAAGGCGAAGAAGACAAAGAAATAGCCCGCGTAGTAGCCTGCAACAACCCCGACTATCAGATTGCGATTGGCTCTATCGTGACCAAAGTAGATGAGCGTTACTTCCGCCCCACGGAAGTGGAGCTGCTTATCGGCGACCCCACCAAGGCTAAAACCAAGCTTGGCTGGGAGCCCAAATACGATCTGCAGGGCTTGGTAAAAGAAATGATGCAGTCGGATCTGGATGAGTCGCGCCGCGACGAGTATCTGCGCGAAGGCGGCCACACCATCCTGAAAAACTACGCCGAGTAGTTAATTGTTAAAAGTTAGCTCCCCTCTTTTAAGGAAGAGTTGGGGGTGGTAAAATTCGTTGAACAGTACTAGTTATAGTTTTCTGATTCTATGATAGCCACCGCCTACCTCTTCCTAAAAAAGAGGGGAGTTAGTTTTCTAGCATCACGCATAATTTTTTCTAATGGAAAAGAACGCTAAAATATATGTGGCGGGCCACCGCGGCATGGTAGGTGGCGCTCTGGTGCGCCGACTGCAACAGGCGAGTTACCAGAACATTGTCACTCGCACTTCCAAAGAGCTGGACCTGCGTAATAAGGAAGCGGTAGATGCTTTCTTTGCTGAGGAAAAGCCAGAGTATGTGTTTCTGGCTGCCGCCAAGGTAGGCGGCATCTTGGCCAACAACACCTATCGCGCCGATTTCCTGCTGGATAACCTCCAGATTCAGAACAACGTCATCCAGGCCAGCTTCGACCAGGACGTGAAGAAGCTGTTGTTCCTGGGCTCGTCGTGCATCTACCCCAAGATGGCGCCTCAACCCATCAAGGAAGAGTATCTGTTGACTGGTCCCCTAGAAGCCACCAACGAGCCTTATGCGTTGGCCAAAATTGCTGGCTTAAAGCTTTGCGAAGCCTTCCGCGACCAGCACGGTAGCAACTACATATCTGCCATGCCGACCAACCTCTACGGCCCCGGCGACAACTATGACCTGCAAAACTCGCACGTATTGCCGGCACTGCTCCGCAAATTTCACGAGGCGAAGGAAAACAACGCACTAGAGGTTGAAGTATGGGGTACCGGCACACCGCGCCGCGAGTTCCTGCATGTGGATGACTTAGCCGACGCTTGTCTGCATCTGATGCTGCACTACAATGGCAAGGAACCCGTGAACGTAGGCACAGGCGAAGATCTCACTATCCGCGAGCTAGTGGAGTTGGTGCGCGACACGGTAGGATACGAAGGCAACATCCGCTTCGATACTGATAAACCCGACGGTACACCTCGTAAGCTACTCGATGTATCGAAACTGGCTGATGCCGGTTGGAAGTACAAGATTTCGTTGCCAGAAGGTATCCGTGAAGTGTATAAGGAAGCGTTCCAATCTGCACCCGTAGCTTAGGTACGGAACTTGCGAGGCGTTTGTCCCATCGTATAGTTACCTTTGCGCCCGCAAGTAGCTGCTTGCGGGCGTATCTTTTTCTTAACCCCTCTCATTTGTGGATACCACAAACGTTTTAAGTAAGCCAGGGCAAGTCCACGCCGAAGCCGGCACACAGGATGATAACTGGACTGAAATAATCCAGCCCCGTACCCGTCTATTAGATTTAGGCTTGGCCGATGTGTGGCGTTATCGTGACTTGGTGATGCTGTTCGTGCGGCGTGACTTTGTTTCGACGTATAAGCAGACAGTGCTAGGGCCTATCTGGTTCTTTATTCAGCCCTTGCTTACAACTATTACCTATGTAATCATCTTTGGTAATGTTGCGCAGCTCTCTACTGATGGTATGCCTATGATGGTATTCTATCTCTCAGGCATTACTATTTGGAATTACTTCGCTCAAACGCTGACTACTACCTCTACGGTCTTTCGCGATAATGCTGCCATGTTTGGCAAGGTGTATTTTCCGCGCCTTACCATGCCGCTGTCTATCGTTATATCCAATTTAG
>NZ_JAGETX010000042.1:0-6771 GCF_017589435.1 Hymenobacter defluvii | reverse complement strand
ATAGTTATTCTTCAGCCCGAGCTAAAGAACGCCTGCTTAGGTAGTTCGCAGGCAACAGGTCGCACGTTGCCATCGTTGTTGCTCAGCACCACGACGGGGCAGCCGTCGAGGCGGGGCTGGAAGACCCGCTCGCAGGAGACTGCCGTCGACGAGCCCGTACATGAGGGGAAGTAGCGAGAGGGTGAGCCAGTGCGGGTATGGTTATGGTGGGGTGTTAGCCGAGTGGCCATGCACCAGGGCACGACTCACCCTCTCCCCGTTTAGTCGCGGCTGCGCAACAGGGCCGTGAGCTTGCCGGGGATTAGCACGTGCACCGCGTGGGTCACGACGCCCCAGATGCGCAGGTTTTCGGGCTCGGTAATTTCGTAGTCGGGGTAAGCCGGGTTTTCCGCCTGCAGCCACCAACTGCTTCCGCGGCGCACGAGGCGCTTGACGGTGCACTCGCCCTCGACGACGGCCACTACGATGTGGTTGTGATCAGCTTCCAGGTGTTTATCAACAGCGAGCAGATCACCGGCGTGGATTTCAGCACCCTGCATGCTCTCCCTGCTTACGCGTACCAGGTACGTGGCCTCGGGGTGGCGAAATAGCAGCCGGTTCAGATCGAACAGCTCCTCCAGCTCATCGGAGGCCGGCGAAGGAAATCCCGCGGGGACGAGACAAGCGAACAAGGGCAGGCACAGGGTGGTGGTGGGGCTACCCACGTTGAGTAGTTCTTTACTTTGGGGAAGGCAGCAATGCAGTCCCCCTCTTTCCGCTGCCGGCGGAGAAGATGCAGACACCGGAGGCAGCGCAACAGTGGCTGGAGCACGTGCGAGATACGATGCTGGTGCAGTTTGTCCTGGGCTAGCACTTGCTGAGACTGATGCCCCGGGCGAGTGTCAGTCGACTTCCAGCCGTAGAAACTCCATTGGGTTGTAGTCGTGGCAATCGACCACGATAAAGCCCGTCTGGGTTGCCTAGTCTACCTCGTGCACGATGTGGCGCTGTGGCCTACGACCTGAATGAGTCCGGGCAGCAGCCCCCCACGCCGCTCATGGACGCGGTCCTACACAAGCACGCGGCGGTAGTCGAACGGCTCCTGCAGCGCGGCGCCCGGATGACCATTGTCAACCATTAGGGGCAGACCGCCCTTGACATGGCCCGCGCCGACGGATTTCTGAGAATCGCCCGGTGCCTTGAGGCGCAACAGTAGGCGACCGCCGATGTCGTCGCAGGGCTTCAGTTGGTGGTCGCCGTGAAAGCGGGCAACAGTCAGGAGATCGAGCGGCTTCTTGCGGCAGGATATCCGGTAGACGAACAGGTACCCTTCTCCGACGACGCGCTCACCGATGCCCCAGGCTCGGACTTGAGCTCGCGCCTTATCGTGGAGAGGGAATCTGCAGAAGCATAATGCAGTAGCCCGTGGGGCTCACTCTCCTCCCGTATTCCTCGTGGAAAAAGAAGTTGCCGCGACCACGTAAGCGGCCGCGGCAATGCAGAATAACTCCGCAGAGGCTGCGCCGAGAAGGAAAAGCTGTTGTTTGCCGGCCGTTAGCTTTGCGTGAGCGTGCCTTGCGTGACTCCGGTAATCACGCGCCGGAGTTGCTCCTGGTGGGTATCACCCCATTCGCCCAAGGCCACCAGCAGCGGCAGCAGCGACTCTCCCAGGGGGGGTGAGGTGGTATTCCACGTGCCGGGTCTGCTGCGAGAAGTCCTCTTTGCGCAGCAGTTCGTGGTCCACCAACTGCCGGAGCTGCAGGGTCAGCACGCGGCGCGTGGCATCGGGCAGCCGGCGGTGCAGCTGACTGGGGCGGCGCAGCCCCTGGGCCACGAAATAGAGTAGGCTCATCTTCCATTTGCCGCCCAGTACCTCCCGCAGCAGGTCGAGGCCGCAGTCCAGGTTGAGAGGAATTTTGCGTTCGTACATGGGGAGGCAGCGTGAGGAGCGTGAACAGACGAGCAAGGGGGTAGGGATTGCAAAATCCCGTATTGCCGCGCCCGGCGGCGGCACGGACCTTTGCTAAAGGTACATCACTTCTCGTTTTTATGTCTAACTACTCCAACCACTGCTGCGGCGTTCCTACTGGCCGATGAAGGCCTCACTGGCAAGCGCGTCCTCATCACGGGCGGCACCAAGGGCGCGGGCAAAGCCATTGCTGATCGCCTGCGCGCCGCCGGATCTCAGGTTATCGTCACGGCCCGCACGGCCCCCGAAGACGATGACACCACCAACTTCCTGGCCGCCGACCTAAGTACATCGGCCGGCGTCGCCGCGCTGCTGGCCGCCCTGGCAGCCCGCTGGGGCGGCGTTGATATCCTGATCAACAACGTGGGATGCTCAGCATCCCCCAGTGGGGGATTCGCGGCCCTCACCGACGAGGATTGGGCGCAGGAGCTGAACGTAAACCTGCTGCCGGCCGTGCGCCTCGATCGGGGCCTGCTGCCGGGTATGCTCGGGCAGGGCGCGGGCGTTATCGTGCACGTCGGCTCCATTTTGCGTAAGATGCCGCTTTTTGCTGCCTCCTTGGCGTACTCGGCCGCCAAGGCGGCCCTCGTCACCTATAGCAAAGGACTGGCCCAGGAGGTGTCACCCAAAGGGGTGCGGGTGCTTACCGTATCGCCCGGCTTTGTGCAGACCGAGGCGGCGGAGCGCCTGGTCGAGCGCCTGGCCGCGCAGGCTGGCAGCGACTACGCCACGGCCCTGCAGGGCTTGATGGACTCGCTGGGCGGCATCCCGATGGGCCGGCCCGCCTACCCCGAGGAGGTGGCTGAGTTGGTGACGTTCCTGGTGTCAGGCCGCGCGGCCTACCTCTCGAGCACCGAATTCGTCATCGACGGCGGAACCTTGCCCACGGTATAAGCCGGGCCGTTTTGTTACGTTCTAGGGCGCGAGGCCGGTTGCGGCTTCGCGTTGCCTAACTCCCTCCCGCCACGTTCGACGCAAAGCCGAAAACACCCCCTACCCTTCTTAAACGCCCTACTATTATGCTTCCCTTACCCTCGCCAATTGCCGCGTACATGCAGGCCGTGCAGGCCAATGATACGACCGCTGCCCTGCACTGCTTCGCCCCCCGTGCCCATGTACACGACGACGGCCAGCACTACAGCGGCCGGGACGAGATTGGGGCCTGGCTGACCCGCACGCAGCAGGCCACGCCCTTTACGCAGGAGGTGACCCATGCCGAGCCCGGCACCGACGAAACCGTCGTCACGTTGCGGGTAACCGGTGATTTTCCCGGCAGCCCGTTGTGTTTGCGCGCCCACTTCCGGCTCGATGGCGGGCTCATCCACGACCTGCGGATTCACGGGTAGCAGCTGCATAGGCTAGTAACGGACTCTGAGGCAGGGCTGCCTACCCGGTGTTCTTTACTGCAAACGCACGGGGGGTACGCGGTAAGTATGCAGCTGAGTCACGGGTGATGTGATTGATGTGAGGTCGTCGGTTTGCTGGCCCCGTTCACGGCCAAGTAGGTATCGGCGGAAGGGTGCCGGAAGAGTTGATCGGCACATTCCCTGCAGGACCAGACGCACGGCTACGCTCGTCACGCTCTAGCAAGCTGGACGTGAGGGGGGCAGCAACCAAGTTCGCCTTCTCTTTCGGGCTGAGCAGGGGCTCGTTGGGGCGGCTCCCTTCACTTGGCTTTAGGATACAGGCGCGGAAACAAGCTGTTGATCTTGCTCATCGCCGCAGCGGCAATGTTATCAAAGACTTTGGTGCCGGCCTCGTATTCTTTTAACAGCTGATGCGTGTCTTTCATCAGCTTTTGCAGTTCGCTGTCGGTCAGCACCAGAATACGCTCAATCTGGTACTCTTCCAGCTTGAACTTCCGCATCCGCCCCGCTACGCGGCCGCGAAAGTCGGTGGGGGGGGATGGCGAGGGGGAAGGCGACGGCTCGGGCAGGGGCGTGTCCGGCAGCTGGAGCTGCAGCTGTTTGGGCTGCAGCTTGCTGGGACCGTTATAGTGAATATGAAACTCAATGGAATCTACGCTACGACCCTTCTTTTTCTCGATGTAGGAAATGTCAAAGTTCAGGGTGTTGAGTTCTTCCAGCGACGGCTTGAGCACGTACTTGCGATAATCAGCAAACTGGGGATAGGCTTCCCCGGTTGTTAAATCCCGCAGCGTTTCAATATCAACTGTATGCGGGCTTTTGAACTTCCACATCTGCATGATCCAGTAGAACTTGTGGGTGTTCGGGCTTTTGATGCTGAGCAAATCCGCCACTTGGCCCAGGGTGAAGTTCTCGGTCAGGTTGGTCAGGTACGGGATAACGTCATTGGAGAAGTAGCCGGAAATGGTTCCCTGTCCGCTATCGAGCTTCAGCGAGTGCACCAGGGGGACTTTGTGGTAGTCTTTCTTGCGGTTAGGCATGGGCAAGTCGATGCGGATGGCATCGAGCCCGTCCATCGCCACGTGCAGGTACTGATAGCCGCGTCCGCCGATCGGTTGGTCACCCACTAAGTCTGATAACGGGATAACAATACGCTTGCTGTCCGATTCGTCGCGGCGCAGCCCGCGCAGCAACAGCACGAAGATGCGGGCTTCGAGCAAAGTCATCGCCCAGGGGTGTTCGATCAGCACGTTGCTCTGGGCGACCGTCGTGGTGCGCCGGTTGTCCTGAATCTCGAGACGATACGTGTCACTTTCGGCCTGCTGCAGCTGCTGGTTGCCGACAGCGGCGGCTATATCCTGCTTAGCGGCCACGACGGCCGCATACGCCTCCGGCTGCGTATCGAAGTAGCCGATGCTCTTCGTTTTGCCGTTGATCCGTACTTGGGCTTTCCAACGATTCCGGTTTTTCTCGAAGGTGGTACCAGGATACTGTTTCTTAGCCATCGGGTGGTTACATAGCGAGTGGCTAAAGTAACACTTTTAGATAGTAATGCAAATTATCTCACCTCCTATCTCAGAGGTAACGGGCTCCTGTCTCAGAGGTAACGGGCTCCTATCTCAGAGGTAACGGGCTCCTATCTCAGAGGTAACGGGCTCCTATCTCAGAGGTAACGGGCTCCTATAATAGGGTCATAAATACTTAATATTCAAATAGTTATGCGACCCTTAATATTATAATAAATATAAATAGATAAAGTTGGAATAGAGCTCAGGTTTTTAATTGGATGAGTGAGATAAAAAACTATCTCAAAAGGTAATTCCTTCCTATTTCAAAACTATCTCAACGAGGTAACGAGCTCCTATCTCAAAAGGTAACGGACTCCTATCTCAGAGGTAACGGCTTCCTACTCAGAACTATCTCACTTAGGTAAGGATCAATGTAAGATAGTAGTTATCAAAATCTTATATTCGTAATGAAAAAAGGGGTTTGGCCCATTACGAGTAGGGCTAATTGGTTGTTCTTTCACTGTACAGTCAGCACGAAGCCATGGATAGGATGGATTCGTGTAGATACATACATTATAAAAAAGTACAGGTGCCACCCGCTCCACTAGGGGAAAAGAATGAGATTTGTACCCTTATAAAACGGTAGATGTAAACTTTAAAAAGTATAAAAAAGTACATGTCAAATTAGTTTTATTAAGCCTTTTGTGCTTTTTAATGCTATTTTTGTTGAAGCTTTTTACTGGTTTTTAGCAACCGTTCCAGTACCTTTTCAGGTAGTGCTTTTTGCGACTCCGGTAGCTTCAACAGATATTCCTGCCACGCCATATCGGCGTGTTCACGCATCTCGCCAAAGCCAGACACCCAAAATTCCGCTTGCTTGATCTGCATGTAGGTTGAGCGCTTGATGTGCACGGTAAATGAAACCCAAGGATCTTGCTCCTGCTGCGGTTCTTCGGCCAAGTCTGGTACTGGTTCTGGTACCGGGTGCGAGTCTTCGGGCTGCAGGCTCCTTAACTTCTCATTGACGGATAGCAGATTACTGCCGAATTTTGGCTTGTTCATAGTCGGGAAAGAATTTCGCTGGTAAGAGAGATATAATCGCTGGCGCCATTGCTGGTAGGTGCGTAGTCATACACACTTTCCTTCTGAATTTGTGCTTCGGCCAACGCGACGTTCTCCCGGATGGAAGTTTTCATCAAAAGCTTCCCGAGTTCCGGGTGCTGCTGCATGACACCCACCATATCATGGTGGAGCCTTTTGCGATACGTAGGTGAATATTTAGTAAAAAAAACACCTCCCAGAATAAGCTTCGGGTTTACCCGCTTGCGGATCATCGTACAGGTTTCCAGCAACGTAGCAAGTCCTTCAAAGGAATAATATTCCGGCTGAGTGGGAATAAAGACTGCATTGCTTGCCGTCAGCGCGGCATGGGTCAGCGTAAACAAGTTGGGGGGGGTATCGATCAGGCAATAGTCAATGCCCTCCACTGATTCCAGCACCTCCCGAAGCACAAAGTCACTTCCCGGCTGCCCTGCCAATTCGCGCTCCAGATCGTGGAGCTTGGGCATTGACGGAACAAGGTACAGCCCTGCTCCTACCTGCTGTACTACTTGATCTAAGCTACTTTGCCCCGTCAGCAGATGCCCTATGTGCTTGTCATGCGTCAGCGAGAAAGACATGGAAAGATTGCACTGCGCGTCGCAATCCAGCAGTAGCACGTGCTTGCCCTGGCTTGCCAAGCACTGTGCAACCGCTAGGGTCGAAGTTGTCTTACCCACCCCGCCTTTATGATTAGCAAAAGAAATTGTCTGCATAGAGAATTTTTACAATACATGTAATACTACAGATTTATGAAATACAGAACAAACCTACAACTCTATTTATGCTAATAACTCCAATAATTCGTGGAATTCCACGAATTATTGGAGTTATTAGCATAAATAGAGTT
>NZ_JAGETX010000041.1:0-7074 GCF_017589435.1 Hymenobacter defluvii | reverse complement strand
CTTCTTTTGGCGAAGCCAAGAAAATATTGTGCGAATATCCCAAGGCGAGTTCTAGCGTATTACCAGCAACAGTGGCTTTGTAACCAACACCTACCAGTTCTAGCTTCTCTTCAAACCCGTTGCTAACACCTTGGATAGCGTTGTTAATGAGTGAGCGATACAAACCGTGCAACGCTTTGTGACGCTTCTGCTCGGTGGGACGCTCTACGACCAATTGGCCATCAACAGTAGAAACCGTAATATCTTGATCAACCGGTGTTACCAGTGTGCCTTTTGGGCCTTTCACGGTTACCTGGTTTTCGTTGTTTACATCAACCTGAACACCAGTGGGCAGGCTAATAGGCAGTTTACCAATACGTGACATAGTCTCGGCTCCTTTCGGTTAGTAAACGTAGCACAGCACCTCGCCGCCCACATTCTCGTTCTTAGCTTCTTTTTCTGTCATTACACCTTTCGAGGTCGACAGAATAGCAATACCCAAACCGCTCAACACACGAGGCAAATTCTCTACGTGTGCATAAGTCCTTAGACCTGGCGTGCTTACGCGCTGCAACTTAGTAATTGCAGGTTGCTTGGTAGTTGGGTTATATTTCAGAGCGATTTTAATCGTACCCTGCACCGACGAATCATCAAAACGGTAGCTCTGAATATACCCTTTATGGTAGAGTACCTTCGTAATCTCCTTTTTGATGTTGCTGGCCGGAATCTCTACTACCCGGTGGTTTGCCTTAATGGCATTGCGCAACCGGGTCAGGTAGTCGGCAATTGGATCTGTATTCATTTGACTATTAGAGCGAGTCCCTGTTTTTTAGAGAGCCGCAAAGATAAGAAAATTTCACCATTGCTCAAGGCAACTTTGAAATTTTCAAGTTAAGACTGCTTGGCTCGGCTGTCTGGGCTCGGCCAAAGGTTTCTTAGGCAAAGAAGGCTGGATAGCTATAAAACTACCCAGCCTTTCTATTTACCAGCTCGATTTGGTTACGCCGGGGATTTTACCAGCGAGAGCCATTTCGCGGAAGCGAACACGACTGATGCCAAATTTCCGCATGTAGCCACGCGGACGGCCGTCAATCATATCCCGGTTATGTAAACGAACAGGAGAAGCATCACGGGGAAGCTTATCTAGCCCTTCGTAATCGCCAGCAGCTTTAAGGGCAGCACGTTTCTCAGCGTAGCGAGCAACAGTGGCGATGCGCTTACGCGCTCTTGCTTTTGCGGATTCTTTAGCCATTAGCTTTGTTTCTTGGCGTTTGTAAACGGCATACCGAAAGCTTTGAGCAGCTCATAGCTCTGCTCATCATTTTCAGCTGTCGTTACGAAGGTGATATCCATACCTGAAATCGATTTGATCTTATCAATAGAGATTTCAGGAAAAATGATTTGCTCCTTTATGCCCAAGGTATAATTACCGCGGCCATCGAAGCCTTTGTCATTAATACCTTTGAAGTCACGTACGCGGGGTAGTGCAACAGTCAACAGACGGTCCAGGAATTCATACATCCGCTCACCACGCAGGGTTACGCGAGCACCAATAGGCATTCCCTCGCGGAGTTTAAAGTTAGAAACTGAACGCTTCGCGATAGTAGGTACTGCTTTCTGACCAGCAATAGTCGTCAGCTCTTCCACACCGTTATCTACTAGCTTCTTGTCAGCTACTGCTGCGCCAATACCGCGGTTAATGCAGATTTTAGTGATACGTGGCACCTGCATAATGCTCTTGAATTGGAATTTCTCCTGGAGCGCGGGTACTACTTCTGCTTGATATTTTTCTTTGAGTCGAGCCATTGTCGTAAAGCCAAATTAGGCGTTTGTCGTTGCAATTGGCTGCACGTTGCTCACGTGAATCGGTGCCTCAATTTTGGTAATACCCCCTTGAGGATTTTTGCACTAGGCTTATTATGCTTAGTTACCAAATTTAGGCCTTCAACGATTACACGTTGCGTAGAACGGTTCACCGATTTAATCACACCGGTTTTGCCGCGCTCATCACCAGCAATCACCTTGACGGTATCACCGGTTTTAACGTGCAGTTTAACAGGCTTTGCTTTCGTTTTCGTTGCCATTGCTTAGAGAACTTCAGGAGCCAGTGAAACAATCTTCATAAACTGCTTCTCACGCAGTTCGCGGGCCACGGGGCCGAAGATGCGGGTGCCACGAGGCTCATTATTATTATTGAGCAATACAGCAGCATTGTCATCAAAGCGAATATACGAACCGTCCTTGCGACGTATCTCTTTCTTTGTGCGTACCACTACTGCCTTGGATACAGTGCCTTTTTTTGCGTTGCCAGAAGGAATAGCTGACTTAATAGCTACTACGATCTTGTCGCCAACGCTAGCATATTTTTTACCCGTACCACCTAAGACACGGATGCAGAGCACTTCTTTAGCGCCGCTATTATCGGCGACGGTCAGACGGGATTCTTGCTGGATCATCTTACTTAGCGCGCTCTAGAATTTCTACCAATCTCCAACGCTTGTTCTTGCTAAGCGGACGGGTCGACATAATGCGAACCGTGTCCCCTTCACCACATTCGTTGTTTTCATCGTGTGCCATGAACTTAGTGGTCTTGGACACAAACTTACCATAGATCGGGTGCTTCTGTTTAATTTCCACAACTACCGTAATGGACTTGTCCATCTTGGAGCTGGAAACGCGCCCGATGATTTCCTTGCGCATATTGCGCTCAGGTGCGCCGTCTACCGGCTGCTGTGCTGCGTTGCTTTCCATCGTTTATTTAGCAGTTTGGTTAGCCTGCTCGTTCTCGCGACGGGTCAGCTCCGTCAGCAGACGGGCTACGTTTTTGCGGCTGTGCTTCAGGCGAACCGGGTTTTCCAAAGGAGAGATAGCATGCGCAAAGCGCAATGACTGCCCGTTGGTCTGTTCGGTTTTGATTTGCTCTTTCAGCTCTTCCAGCGAAAGGGCGCGGATATCTGCGTTCTTCATCTTGTCTTAGCTTTCTACGTAGTCGCGACGAACAACAAACTTAGTCTTAACCGGCAGCTTCTGCGCGGCCAGACGCAGCGACTCCTGCGCTACTTCTAGTGACACCCCGTCCGATTCGAACATGATGGTGCCGGGTTTAACTACAGCTACCCAATATTCAGGTGAGCCTTTACCCTTACCCATACGTACCTCAGCAGGCTTCTTCGTAATAGGCTTATCAGGGAAAATACGAATCCAAACCTGACCTTCACGCTTCATTGCGCGGGTCATAGCAATACGAGCAGCCTCAATCTGGCGTGCCGTAATCCAAGCCTGTTCTAAAGACTTGATAGCGAATGAACCGAAATCGATAGTGCTGCCGCGATGGGCGAGGCCGTGGATGCGACCTTTCTGCATCTTCCGATACTTAGTTCTTTTCGGCTGTAACATGAGTTATACGAAAAAAAGATTCGAGATGAGAAAAAGGGTCTAGCGACGAGGGCCGCCACCCTGACCACCACGGTTTCCACCGGCCTGGCCTCCACGACGGTTACCGCCTTGGCCACCACGGTTTTCACCGCCACGGTCATTACGGTCGCCACGTTCACGACGTGGGCCACGGTCACCACGGTCACCACGTGGACCACGGTCGTTGCGGCTTTCACCATTACCAGGGTTAGTTGGCTGTTGGTTAGGTGACAAATCGGGCTTGCCGAAAACTTCGCCACGCATGATCCACACTTTGATGCCAATCTTACCGTAAACCGTTTGAGCTTCTGACAAAGCGTAATCGATGTCTGCACGCAAAGTGTGCAAAGGCGTACGACCTTCTTTGTACTGCTCAGAGCGAGCAATTTCAGCGCCACCTAAACGACCACCACATTGAATTTTGATGCCTTCAGCACCAACCCGCATAGCGGCTTGGATAGACATCTTCATGGCGCGACGGAAAGAGATACGAGCCTGCAATTGCTGTGCAATGCTTTCTCCTACCAATTTCGCATCAAGCTCAGGACGCTTAATTTCGAAGATGTTGATTTGAACGTCTTTGCTGGTGATTTGCTTCAGCTCGTCCTTGATCTTATCAACCTCTTGACCACCTTTACCAATTACAACACCCGGACGAGCCGTATTAATTGTAATAGTAATACGCTTCAGCGTACGCTCGATTACGATGCGGGAAATACCGCCTTTCGGGATACGAGCAAGAATATATTTACGGATTTTCTCGTCCTCAACCAGCTTGTCGGCAAAATCTTTACCGCCGTACCAGTTCGAGTCCCATCCTTTGATGACTCCCAGACGGAAGCCGGTTGGATTTACTTTCTGTCCCATAGTGCTTATGCGGTAGCCTCAGCTTGATTTGCGGTCGATTTCTTAGACGAACGACGGGTAGCTTTTACGTCACCCGCATTACCAGTCGTTTCAGCAGCCTGCTTAGCGGCAGCTTTACTGCCTAAAGGCTCAACTTTCGTATCAATAATCAACGTTACGTGGTTGCTACGCTTACGAATACGGTGACCGCGACCTTGAGGGGCAGGACGTAGACGCTTCAACTGGCGACCTTCATCAACGAAGATTGTCTTGATATAAAGATTAGCATCTTCAATACGCTCGTCTTCGTTCTTTTGCTGCCAGTTAGCTAGAGCTGACAAGAGCAATTTTTCGATTTTTGCGGCGCCCGAATTAGCTTCAAACTTCAGCAGGCCTAAGGCACGAGTCACTTTCTGACCACGAACCATGTCGGCTACCAAGCGCATTTTGCGCGGCGAGGTAGGCACATTACGGAGTTTAGCTACTGCTTCCATTTTAGCGCTTGCCTTTATCTTTCTTGGCTACGTGGCCACGGAAGTTACGCGTAGGCGCAAACTCACCGAGCTTATGACCGACCATGTTTTCGGTGACGTATACCGGAATAAATTTATTGCCGTTGTGTACGGCGAATGTGTGGCGAACGAAATCCGGAGAAATCATAGAGCGGCGTGACCAAGTCTTCACCACTGATTTCTTACCGGCTTCATCCATTGCCGTTACTTTCTTCTCGAGCCGAAAGTCAATGTACGGCCCTTTTTTTAGCGAACGTGCCATTGGTTATTTCTTGCCTTTACGGTTAACGATGAGCTGCTCGGAGTACTTGTTCTTGTTACGGGTCTTCTGTCCTTTTGAGAAGATACCGTTACGGCTGCGTGGGTGACCACCCGACGACTTGCCTTCACCACCACCCATTGGGTGATCGACAGGGTTCATAGCTACACCACGAACGCGGGGACGACGGCCTAACCAACGGTTACGACCAGCCTTGCCAAGACGCACATTCATGTGGTCGCCATTTGAAACAGTGCCTACTGTAGCCATGCAGGTAACCAGTACCATGCGCATTTCACCAGAGGGCAATTTCAAAGTAGCATATTTGTCTTCGCGAGCTACCAGCTGCGCGTAAGTACCTGCTGAACGAGCCATAGCAGCACCGTTACCAGGCATCAGTTCGATGTTGTGTACAATTGTACCGAGTGGCATTTCACGCAGAGGGAGCGTGTTGCCTACTTCAGGTGCTACACCAGGGCCCGAAACAATCGTAGCACCTACTGTCAAACCGGCGGGCGCGATAATATAGCGCTTTTCACCGTCAGCGTAGTTTACGAGTGCGATACGGGCAGTGCGGTTCGGATCGTACTCAATCGTCTTCACCGTGGCTGGAACACCAGCTTTGTCACGTTTGAAGTCGATAACACGATACTTCGCTTTGTGTCCACCGCCAATATAGCGGTTCGACATCTTACCCGAATTGTTACGGCCACCAGAGTTTTTGAGGGGTGCCAACAGCGACTTCTCCGGCGTCGACGTCGTAATCTCGTCGAATGCCGGGGCGATGCGGAAGCGCTGACCCGGTGATGTTGGTCTTAGTTTTTTGAGTGCCATTACTATAGCTGGTTTGCTCGATCAGAAGGCTTAGATACCGCTGTAGAAGTCGATTACGTCGCCTTCTTTCACCGTTACAATAGCCTTTTTGCCATGAGGACGACGGCCGCTTACGGCACCGCCTTTCGTGAACTTCGATTTTACTTTACCATTCGTGCGGATGGTGCTAATGCCCGTAACCGTCACGCCGTAAAATTGCTCGATGTCCTTCTTGATTTGAACCTTGTTAGCCGTACGGGTCACTTCAAACACGTACTGGCCTTTTTCGTTCAGGCTAGTAGCCTTTTCGGTTACAACCGGTTTTTTCAGCGTGCTCATTATTCAGCAGAGGTGTAAAGTTGTTCTAAAGACTTCAGACCATCTTCTGACAACAGCAGGGTGTCAGTATTCAGTAAGTCGTGTGTATTTAAAGCTACTGGAGTAGCTACGCTTACTTTCTGAAGATTGCGAGCCGACAGAACAACGTTCTTATCAACTTCACCAGTTACTAACAAGGTCTTCTTGCCGTTATCCAGCTTCAGACCAGCCAAGATGTTCGCGAAATCTTTCGTCTTCGGAGCCGACAGCGTGATATTCTCTACAAGAGAAATTTTGCCATCTTTCGCCAGTGAGCTGAGAGCAGACAGACGAGCTAGACGTTTGGTTTTCTTGTTAAGTTTGAAGCCGTAATCGCGTGGCTGTGGACCGAAAACACGGCCACCACCGATGAATACAGGCGACTTCATGCTACCAGCGCGAGCACCGCCCGTACCCTTCTGCTTCTTCAGCTTCTTGGTCGTGCCACTTACTTCGTTGCGCTGCTTCGCTTTATGCGTTCCCTGACGTTGGTTAGCCAAGTACTGCTTCACGTCGAGATACATGACGTGCTCATTCGGCTCAAGACCGAAAATAGCGTCCGACAGGGTCACTTTGCGACCAGTGTCTTCGCCTTTAATGTTATATACTGACAGTTCCATCTCGCGTTATTTTTCCAGGACTACGTAAGAGTTCTTCGCGCCGGGAATCGAGCCGCTCACCACAATCAGGTTTTTGTCGGCCACGATGCGCATCACCTTCAGGTTCTGCACTTTCACACGGTCGTTACCCATACGGCCACCCATGCGCATTCCTTTGAAAACGCGAGAAGGCCAAGAGCAGGCACCGATGGAACCGGGGTGACGGCCGGCAGGCAGGTGGTACAGCCACCGGGCGTATGCGGGCCGTTGCTGGGGTCGGCGGCCAGGTTCCACT
>NZ_JAGETX010000040.1:0-8040 GCF_017589435.1 Hymenobacter defluvii | reverse complement strand
AACGAGCGCTCTACCTCTACCGTAAAGTCAACGTGACCCGGGGTATCGATGAGATTGATTTTGTATTGTTTGGTCTCAGGAGTTGGGTCGCCTTGCTCGTTCGTAGGATAGTTCCAGAACGTAGTGGTTGCGGCCGAGGTAATAGTAATACCGCGCTCCTGCTCCTGCTCCATCCAGTCCATCGTGGCAGCACCTTCGTGCACTTCCCCGATTTTATGGGTTTTGCCGGTATAGTAGAGAATGCGCTCCGAAGTCGTGGTCTTACCGGCGTCGATGTGCGCCATAATCCCGATGTTCCGGAGGAATTGCAGGTCTTTATTAACAGCCATTGCTTTATTAAGTGTTATTTAAGGGCTTAGGGTCTTGGGCACCTAGTAAGCTTCAAAGAGAAAACTAAGTTCCTAAGACCCTAAGTCCTTAACAACGATTTAGAATCGGAAGTGCGAGAAGGCTTTGTTGGCTTCAGCCATACGGTGGGTGTCATCTTTTTTCTTGACAGCAGCACCTTCGCCTTTAGCGGCAGCAATAATTTCACCAGCCAGCTTGTCTTTCATGGTTTTCTCACCACGACGACGAGCATATTGGATCAACCACTTCGAACCAACAGCAATGCGACGGTCAGCGCGAACTTCGATCGGCACTTGGAAGGTAGCACCGCCTACACGGCGGCTCTTCACTTCTACAGTTGGCATCACGTTGTTCAGGGCTTTACGCCACATTTCCAGACCACTTTCCTTCGTACGCTGCTCAACTAGCTCGCAGGCATCGTAGAAAATAGTGTAGGCTAGGTTTTTCTTTCCGTCATACATCATGTAGTTGACGAAACGGGTTACCAGCGTCTCCTTGTATTTGGGGTCAGGTAGGAGAATGCGCTTCTTCGGTTTTGACTTTCTCATAGTATCAGAAGTGAGTAAAGAGAAGTGAGAAGTGAGATAAGAGCCATAGTTTGGCACTCACCTCTCACTTCCAACTACTCATCTCTTAGTATTTACTTTTTCTTACCTGGTGCTGGTTTGCCGCCTTTGCCAGCTGCGGGAGCTTGGCCTGGCTTCGGACGCTTAGCACCATACTTCGAACGACGCTGCAAACGGCCGTTTACACCGGCGGTATCGAGAGCGCCACGGATGATGTGGTAACGCACACCTGGCAAGTCTTTCACACGGCCACCACGGATCAGCACGATGCTGTGCTCCTGCAGGTTGTGGCCTTCACCGGGAATGTAGGCGTTAACTTCTTTGCCGTTGGTCAGGCGCACGCGGGCAACTTTACGCATAGCCGAGTTCGGCTTCTTAGGCGTAGTGGTGTATACACGGGTGCAAACGCCGCGGCGCTGCGGGCACGCATCAAGGGCCGGCGACTTTGACTTCGTCGTCAGCTTCTCGCGGCCTTTACGTACTAACTGGTTAATGGTAGGCATCTACGGAATGGTTTGTCCAGGAGGGTCTTCTCCCAAAAAATTAGGCTTGCAAAGGTAGATAAAGTGTTTTGAAATAGCAAACAGGTTGAACTAGTTTGTTTTAGAGAAACCACAAGAATATCTCTTTCTAACCTCCCATCCTTTCTTCACCTCTACCCTACTACACAAAAAGCAATGTTACAGATTCCGCTCAACAAGAAATCCATACCTGTTATCTAAATTTCGGCTAGCTATGCCTCCCCCATCGTCCCTCCAAAATTCATCGGAAAGCTTGGCATCTCGGGTTGCGAATTAATAGGGCCAAATGTCTGTTCGAAGCGTTCTACGTTATCGGCCAGTGCGGCGAGTAAACGCTTGGCATGCTCTGGCGTGATAACAATACGAGCTTTCACTTTAGCTTTAGGTAGGCCCGGCATCAATCGGATAAAGTCGATAACGAACTCGCTACTGCTATGCGCAATCATAGCCAAGTTGGCGTACTGACCCTCAGCAATGTCTTCGGGCAGTTCTATATTGATAGCATTTGGATCTTGCGGAATGCTGGGGTCTGATGGGTGACTCATGTTGAAGCGGAAGATGAAGGATCAAAATTACTAAAAACAAAACGACCGGTCGGATTACTCCAACCGGCCGTTTTTTATTCAAGATCTTATCGGATTACTCCGATACCGACTCGCGCTTGGCACGTGACGCCCGCTTGGGAGCTACGACTTCTTCAGTTGCCCGAGCGTTCTGCAACGCTTCGAGCTCCTCCTTCGAGCCTACTACCTGGCGCGTGTATTCGCGCAAGCCAGTACCGGCCGGAATGAGGTGACCTACGATTACGTTCTCCTTCAAGCCCAGCAGTTCGTCTGCTTTGCCACGGATGGCAGCTTCCGACAGCACCTTAGTCGTTTCTTGGAAGGAAGCAGCCGAGATGAATGACTGTGTACCTAGCGAAGCCTGTGTGATACCTTGGAGGGTAGGACGCGATACAGCGGGCTGAGCCTCCCGTACCTCCACCAGTTTCAAGTCACGACGACGGAGCGACGAGTTTTCATCGCGCAGCTTACGAGCCGATACAATCTGGCCGGGGCGCATGTTGGTCGAATCGCCGGCTTCCGTTACCACCTTCATGTCGATGATGGTATCGTTCTCCTCCATGAAAATCACCTTGTCTATTACTTGGTGCTCCAAGAAGCTAGTGTCGCCTGCATCGAGAATCACAACTTTCTGCATCATCTGGCGCACTACCACCTCAATGTGCTTATCGTTGATTTTTACACCCTGTAAACGGTACACTTCCTGAATCTCGTTCACGAGGTACTCTTGCACTGCGCCTGGACCCTGAATGCTCAGAATGTCGTTCGGAGTGATAGCACCATCGGAAAGCGGCATACCGGCCCGGATAAAGTCGTTGTCCTGGACTAGAATGTGTTTCGACAGCGGCACCATGTATTTCTTCTTCACGCCGTCTTTCGACTCAACGAAGATTTCACGGTTACCACGCTTCACCGTACCGTAGCTCACTACACCATCAATTTCCGATACAACGGCCGGGTTTGAGGGGTTACGAGCTTCGAATAGTTCCGTAACGCGAGGTAGACCACCGGTAATGTCGCGGGTCTTACCCACGGCACGCGGAATCTTAGCGAGGATGTAACCTGCTTTGATTTTCTGACCATTCTCCACGTTCAAGTGAGAGCCTACTGGTACACTGTAGCCTTTCTGAGACTCGTCAGCGTCCTTCTTGCCCGACTTAACGATGATAGACGGGTTCTGGGTCTTGTCGCGCGACTCAATGATTACCTTCTCACGGTGACCTGTCTGCTCGTCCGATTCTTCACGGTAGGTTACGCCTTCCGTAATCGAATCGTACTGAATCGTACCGTCGAACTCAGCCAGAATTACCGCGTTATACGGATCCCAGTTATTGAGCTCTTGGCCTTTTTCTACCTGCTGACCTTCATCGACGAGCAGGAAAGAGCCATACGGGATGTGGTGCGAGATAAATACTTTACCAGTACCTGGCTCCACAATACGAATCTCGCCTGAACGGCCCATCACGACTTTCACTGACTCACCTTCGGCGTTAGCAGTGTCTACTGTGCGAACATCTTCAAATTCGATTACACCATTGAACTTGGCACGTGTGCTAGCTTCTACTGCAATGTTAGATGCAGTACCACCTACGTGGAAGGTACGCAGCGTCAGCTGGGTACCAGGCTCACCGATTGACTGAGCAGCAATAACACCTACCGCTTCACCCTTCTGGACCATACGGCCCGACGACAGGTTGCGGCCATAGCACTTAGCGCAAATACCACGCTTTGATTCACAAGTCAGTACCGAACGGATTTCCACCGATTCGATACTGGTCTGATCGATGCGACGCGTCACCTCTTCGGTGATTTCGTCACCAGCTGTTAGGATTACTTCGTCGGATAGCGGATCGATGATGTCATGCACTGCTACACGACCCAAGATACGCTCGGCCAACGATTCTACGATGTCCTCGTTATCCTTCAGTGCAAAGGTCTCGATGCCACGCAGTGTGCCACAGTCCACCTCATTTACGATAACGTCCTGCGATACGTCTACCAGACGACGCGTCAGGTAACCGGCGTCAGCCGTTTTCAGTGCCGTATCGGCCAGACCCTTACGGGCACCGTGGGTAGAGATAAAGTACTCGATTACGTCCAAGCCTTCTTTGAAGTTGGACAGAATCGGGTTTTCGATAATCTCCCCTACCGAGCCTTGCAACGACTTCTGCGGCTTGGCCATCAGACCCCGCATACCGCCGAGCTGACGAATCTGCTCGCGCGAGCCACGGGCGCCGGAGTGCATCATCATGTAAATCGAGTTGAAGCCCTGGTTCTCCTTCTCGAGGCGCCCCATGAGGGTTTCAGTGATTTGGTTGTTGATACGCGTCCAAATGTCGATAACCTGGTTGTAACGCTCGTTATCCGTAATCAGACCCATCTGATAGTTCTGGGTTACGGCTTTCACGTCATTCTGAGCTTGCAGAATCAGTTCGTCCTTCTCCTGTGGAATCTGGATATCACCCAGACCCATCGACAGACCACCTTTGTAAGCCGACTGGAAACCCAGCGTCTTGATGTCGTCGAGGAACTGTGCGGTACGGGCCATACCAGTCCGCTTGAACACCAGCGAGATGATCTGCTGAAGCTTCTTCTTAGTCAGCAACTCGTCTACAAAACCTACCTCCTCAGGCACAAGCTGGTTGAACAGCACGCGACCGGCAACGGTTTCGATGATCTTGGTAACGAGGTTGTCCTCTTCATCACGAACCTTCGTGCGTACCTTGATATAGGCGTGCTTCGAAAGCTGCTTTTCGTTGATAGCAATTACTACCTCCTCATCCGAGTAGAACATCCGGCCTTCGCCTTGGATTTTCTCGTCGTCAGTTGAACGCTTGCCTTTGGTCACATAGTACAGACCCAACACCATGTCCTGCGACGGTACCGCGATGGGCGCGCCGTTAGCAGGGTTCAGGATGTTGTGCGAAGCCAACATAAGCATTGAGGCTTCCAGGATAGCAGCAGGTCCCAGGGGAACGTGCACAGCCATCTGGTCACCGTCGAAGTCAGCGTTGAAGGCTGTACAAACAAGTGGGTGCAGCTGGATAGCCTTACCCTCGATGAGACGCGGCTGGAACGCTTGGATACCCAGACGGTGCAAGGTAGGAGCACGGTTCAGGAGAACAGGGTGGCCTTTCAGCACATTCTCCAGAATATCCCATACCACAGCGTCCTTACGGTCTACAATCTTCTTCGCTGATTTTACTGTTTTCACAATGCCGCGCTCAATAAGCTTGCGGATGATGAATGGTTTGAACAGCTCAGCAGCCATGTTCTTGGGTAGACCGCACTCGTGCAGCTTCAACTCAGGTCCTACCACAATAACCGAACGACCAGAGTAGTCGACGCGCTTACCGAGCAAGTTTTGGCGGAAGCGGCCCTGCTTGCCTTTCAGCATATCAGACAGCGACTTCAGCGCACGGTTACCCTCAGCACGCACGGCATTCACTTTACGTGAGTTGTCGAACAGCGAGTCTACAGCTTCCTGGAGCATGCGCTTCTCGTTCCGCAGAATCACCTCAGGAGCCTTGATTTCAATCAGGCGCTTGAGACGGTTGTTGCGGATGATAACGCGGCGGTACAGGTCATTCAAGTCAGAGGTAGCAAAACGGCCACCATCCAACGGCACGAGTGGACGCAACTCCGGCGGAATCACCGGCACCATGCGGATTACCATCCACTCGGGCTTGTTCTCAATGCGGGTAGCGGCATCACGGAACGCTTCCACTACGCGCAGACGCTTCAGAGCCTCAGCCTTCCGCTGCTGCGATGTTTCGTGGGCAGCTGAGTCACGCAGAGAGTAAGACAGCTCATCCAAGTTGGTACGCTCGAGCAGCATTTGCAGCGCATCGGCACCCATCTTGGCGATGAATTTGTTCGGATCTTCGTTAGGCAGCATCTGGTTCTCGCGGGGGAGACGGTCGATGATGTCCAAGTACTCGTCTTCCGTGAGGAAGTCAAGTTGCTGTACGCCTTCTTCAGCCAAAATACCTGGCTGCACTACAGCGTAACGCTCGTAGTAGATAATCTGGTCGAGCTTCTTGGTGGGTAGGCCCAGCAGGTAGCCGATCTTGTTAGGTAGGGACTTGAAGTACCAGATATGCGCAACGGGCACCACCAATTCGATGTGGCCCATCCGCTCCCGGCGTACTTTCTTCTCGGTTACCTCCACGCCGCAACGGTCGCAGATGATACCCTTGTAGCGAATCCGCTTGTATTTGCCGCAGTGGCATTCCCAGTCCTTCACCGGACCGAAGATTCGCTCGCAGAATAGACCGCCCATTTCGGGCTTGTACGTCCGGTAGTTGATCGTCTCAGGTTTCACTACTTCACCGTTCGACCGCTCCAAAATGGATTCGGGCGAAGCCAGCGAAATGGTAACTTTCGAGAAGTCCTGTACCAGTTTCTTGTTTTTTGCAAACGCCATGTAGGGTAGCTGTTGTTAGCTGTTGGCTTGTATCTGTTTGTTGGTTCCGCTAGTCTTAAGACAGGTCGGAAAGAACATAACAGTTCGACTCTGCGAAAAGTGCTCTGCGGGTCGGATAGGTACGCCGCGCAGTAGTTTTCCGCCAGGTCTTACTAGTTGGTTGATTCAAAAGCTGAATCGAATTGCGGCCAACTACCACCGAGGATGAATGCTGTTCTGACCATATCTCGGAACAACGCCGGCAGCGGCTGTTATCGGTTTCCCGAACCGCGGGTATTCTAACTGATTTGAAAAGTGGCTGCCGATACCGAAATATCAGCAGCCACTACTTTCAAACTTTAGTCAAGCGTGATTTCCAAAGCCAGACCGCGCAACTCATGAATGAGTACGTTGAAGGACTCGGGGATATTCGGCTTGGGCAGTACGTCGCCTTTTACAATTGCTTCGTACGCCTTGGCACGGCCAATCACATCATCCGACTTCACTGTGAGGATTTCCTGTAGCACATTGGATGCACCGAAGGCCTCCAACGCCCACACTTCCATCTCACCGAAGCGCTGACCACCAAACTGCGCCTTACCACCCAGCGGCTGCTGCGTGATGAGGGAGTACGGCCCGATAGAACGAGCGTGCATCTTATCGTCAACCAAGTGACCCAGCTTCAGCATGTAGATCACACCGACCGTTACAGGCTGGTCAAACCGGTCACCCGATAAGCCATCGTGGAGATAAGCACGACCCCAATCAGGCAGGCCAGCTTCGGTCAGTTCTTTCGCTACTTCATCTTCGGTAGCACCGTCGAAAATTGGGGTAGCATAAGTGCGACCCATTTTCAACCCGGCCCAGCCAAGAACGGTCTCGTAGATCTGACCGATGTTCATGCGGCTTGGTACACCTAGCGGGTTCAGCACAATGTCCATCGGCGTGCCATCGGGTAGGAAAGGCATGTCCTCGTCGCGTACAATACGGGCTACTACACCCTTATTACCGTGACGACCAGCCATCTTATCCCCTACCTTCAGCTTACGCTTTTTGGCGATGTATACCTTGGCCAACTGCACGATACCAGCAGGCAACTCGTCGCCTACCTCCAACGTGAATCGGTCGCGCTTGAAGCGAGCCGTGATAGTGTTACGGCGCTTTGCATAGTTTTTCACTAGCTCAGCCAACATGCTGTTCACCTTCTCGTCAGCTGTCCAGCCTTCCAAGATGAGGTCTTTGAACATGTTCACTTCTTCCGGCACAGCGTAATTGCTTTCGTCCTTGTAAGGGTTCTTGTCTGGGAAGAGAGCATCAGTGATGTTCTTCTTGCCAAACTTGGCACCTTTCGTCAGGATCTCGTCGCCAAACTTGTGCTTCACTCCCTGCGACGTTTTGCCGTCAAGCAATTGCACCAGTTTGTCAATCATCACAGCTTTCACGCCACGAAGCTCTTTAGCATAAGAGTCCTTCAACTCTTCCACTTCCTTCTTCGACTTGGCACGTAGATTCTTATCCTTTTTCGGACGCGAGAACAGCTTAGTGCCAATTACTACCCCATTCAAAGATGGCGGCGCCTTAAGCGAGGCATCTTTCACATCGCCGGCTTTGTCACCAAAGATGGCGCGGAGTAGCTT